>JANMQR010000096.1:0-5028 GCA_031370625.1 Burkholderiales bacterium
ATCGTGCGCAAAAGTCCCGAAATTCACGGTGATTATCGGCGGCTCGTTCGGTGCGGGCAACTATGGCATGTGCGGTCGCGCCTTCAATCCGCGCATGCTGTGGATGTGGCCCAACGCGCGCATTTCCGTGATGGGCGGCGAACAAGCGGCCTCCGTGTTAGCCACCGTGAAACGCGATGGCATTGAAGGCAAAGGCGGCGCGTGGACGATGGAGGACGAGGAAGCGTTCAAGGCACCGATTCGCCAGCAGTACGAGGATCAGGGCAATCCGTATTACGCCACTGCGCGGCTGTGGGATGACGGCGTGATTGACCCGAAAGATACGCGCACGGTGCTGGGATTGGGATTGTCGGCGGCGATGAATGCGCCGATTGAGAAGACGGATTATGGTGTGTTTAGGATGTAGAGGCGGGATGTGATTTTTTCCCTTCCCAGCTCGCGGGGAAGGCGCTGATCTGAGACACTTGATGCGCACCAAAAAGAAATTTGCACATTAATATTCATGGCGCGATTGCACACTGCAAAAAAACAACCCGGCAATTGCCGGGTTGTTTTTTTACCAACTTCTAAACACGCTCAACGCTTAATATGCTTCGCGAGAAATTTATCCATCGCTTCATAAAACTCAAAGCGATTTTCCTCGTTGCGAAAGCCATGCCCTTCGTTGTCTTTGACCAAATATTCGACAGCCACGCCACGTTTCTTCAGCGCTTCCACCATTTGATCCGACTCGGCTTTATTCACGCGTGGATCTTTCGCACCTTGCGCGATAAACAGCGGCGTCTTGATCTTGTCGGCATGCAACGCGGGTGATGCTGCGGCGAGAAGTTCCTTGTCCTTCTCCGGATGGCCGACCATTTCGTGAAGCATTTCCAGATACGGTTTCCAGTAGGGCGGAATAGTGCTCATGAAAGTGAACAGGTTCGACACACCAACGTAATCCACGGCGGCAGCGTAAAGATCAGGCGTGTATGTGATACCCGTCAGCGTGGTGTAGCCGCCGTAGCTTCCGCCATAAATTGCCACACGTTTCGGGTCGGCAATGCCTTCCTTGATCAGCCATTGCACGCCATCGGTCACGTCATCTTGCATGGCTTTACCCCATTGCTTGAACGACGCTTCCCAGAACTTGCGGCCATAGCCGGTCGAGCCGCGGAAGTTCATCTGGAACACGGCATAGCCTCGATTGGCGAGGAATTGTACTTCCGGATTAAAGCGCCACTGATCGCGCGCCCATGGGCCGCCATGCGGGTTGACTACGACTGGCAGGTTCTTCGCTGAAACACCTTTGGGCAACGTGAGGTAGCCGTTAATGGTGAGCCCGTCGCGCGATTTATAGGAAATTGGTTTCATATCCGCGAGTTCGCCTTCTGGCAACCACGGCGTTACGTCCGCAAGAAAATCAAGCTTGCCGGTCGTCTTGTCAAACAAATAGCGCTTGCCGCGCGATTTGTCGTTAAACGAGGCGACGATGTATTTGTCTTCCGCTTTGGTGGTCGAGGTAAACGCGATCTCATAGCCGGGCAGCTTCGCTTCAACTTCCTTGAACATGGCCTCGGCATCCTTGTCGAGAAACTTGCGTTCGCCTTTCCATGTCGTGAAGTTTGCAGTGGTCAGTACCTTGCGCTTGCGCGAGTACGAGAGTCCATCCATATCAACATCTGCGTGCTCGGCGATGAGTTTGCCTTCTTTCGCAGTGACGGGATCAAACTCATAAATCGCGGACTTGTCGCGGCCGCGATTGGAGTTGACGATCAGCTGTTTGTTGTCAAACGTAAACTGCAAGGGGGCGACTTGCTCCTTGAAATTGGTCGTCAAAACCGGTTTGAATGCATCTTCTTCCTTGTCGCGAAACAGCAGCGTGGCGTTCACGCCGTCGGTTGCACCGGCCGCACGCAATTTGCCGTTGTGATCGGTCAGCCAGCTGGTGATGTTGCCGGGATTTTGCGCGATCAGTTTTTCTTCCGCAGTCGCGACATTGATCCGAAATACGTCGAAGAGCTTTGCATCACGTTTATTGTGCGAAATGATGATGTGCTTGTCGTCATCAACCAGGCCATCCACGATTTCGGCACGGACTTTATCGCCGGGCGTGAGATCCTTGAGATCGCTCCCTTTGAGGTTGACGGAAACGACGTGAAAATTCTCATCACCGCCGAAGTCTTTGACGTACAGAATGCGGTCACCCTTCCAGAAATGACCGCCGATATCGCGCGCAGTTTCTGAGGTCACGCGGGTGGTTTCGCCACCCGCGAGCGGCTTAACAAAAACGTTCATTCGGCGCTCGTAAGGTGCCACCCACGATAGGTATTTGCCGTCCGGCGAAATCTGATGCCCGGCTTCCTGAGGGTTCTTGAAAAAATCGCGCAGCGGGATTTGTTTACTCTGCGCCTGTGCCGGAACAGCGGCAACCAAGCCGACACCAAGTGTGACGCCCAACATGCACGCAACGAATGACTTGCCAGTTTTACCAAAAAGACTCATTGGTTTTCCTTATAGAAAGATTTAATCCGGGGTACGGAGTGAACGAAGTTTAGGCGCGCTGGTGCCAGAGTCGAGGAAATTGCGACGAAATGCAGAAATTTTCGGACGAATTTGCCGGCGCAGGTATTGAGCGCGACCAGTCGCAAACTCGCTCTTTCCCCCACGGGGCCCGAACGCGCCAGTTAATAACGAGGCAAGTGCAAATCCGCGACCACATCAATATCCGCAAAAATCCCCGCATCGCCAACTTCCACCATTCGAGCCAAAGCAATATTCGCATCAATAATTCCCTTCGCCCCCGCATCGCCCTCAAGCGCGCACAACGCATCACCATACTGCCGCGCAAACCCCACCGGATGACCTCGCTTGCCCTCGTGCGTGGGCACGGCAATCGCAGCGCCCTCCTCCAACGCCAACTTGATTTTTTTAATCGTTGCGGCTTGAATATACGGCATGTCACCCAGCGCGACTATCCAGCCCTCGGCTGTCAGCGATGCCCCAACACCGGCACCAATGCTGGTGCCCATGCCTTCCACTGCACGTTCATTTACGACGACCTGACAACCACAATCATCGAGCACCCGCATCAGGCGTTCATCACGACCCGTTACCGCAATCACGCGGCCTACTGCGGCCAATAAATTTGCGGCGCTGGCTTCAACGACATAACATCCGTCGGGCAGACGTGCCAATAATTTCTGGCTACCAAATCGCGTGCCTTGACCACCCGCCAAAAGAATGCCGGTGATCAACCGTGCGCCACAGATTTTTTATGATCAAGCGAGCGCTCAAGCATCACGCCGTTTCTGGCGGCAATCAATTCCGCCAAAATCGCGATTGCAATTTCGGGCGGGGTGCGGCTACCAAGCGCTAAACCCACCGGGCCGTGCAGCTTGGCGATTTGTGGAGCGGTAAGATCAAACAATGCGAGACGTTTACGACGCTCATCATTTGTTCTTACCGAGCCGACTGCGCCGATATAAAACGCCTCGGTTTTCAACGCTTCAAGCAGCGCCATGTCATCCAGCTTTGGATCGTGCGAGACGGTTACAACAACGGTATGCGGATCACATTTGAATGCAGCGACGGCATCATCGGGCATGCCTTCAAGCAAGGTTGCACCCGCCACACGCCATGCGATTTGATATTCTTCACGCGGATCGCATACGAACACCTGAAAATCCAGCGTGGCGGCAACCTCGGCCAGATACCGCGCGATTTCCGACGCGCCAATAATCAGCAACCGCCAGCGCGGGCCGTGAATACAAATAAATTCGTGGTCGTTGCGTGTGGTTTCGTCAGTCGGTTGCGCGCTGCGATACGCCCAAGCCCCAGTTGCCAAATCCACCACTCGCGCAAATACTTCACCGGATTTTATTTTTGCGAACAGCGCATCAATTTGTGCAATCGCGAGTGCGGACTCAATCACCACTTCCAATTCACCGCCGCACGGCAAGCCAAATCGCCGCGCTTCTTCTGCGCTCACGCCATAGCTTTGTAGAATTGGTTTTGCGCCGACAAATTCATCGCGTCGCAAAATCAAATCGTCTTCAATGCAGCCACCCGATACCGAGCCGATCACAATGCCATCATCACGCATCGCCATCAGCGAACCGGGCGGGCGCGGGCTGGCACCGAAGGTTTGTGTGACGGTGACGAGCCAGACTTTGCGCTTGGTTTCAAGCCAGTCGCGGACGTGGGTGAGGACTTCTAGGTCTAGACTTTGCATGGAATCAATCTACTGAAAATAATCTAAACGCTAGCACGGGCGCGGCTTTACAGCCATTTCCCGCTCAAACAGCGCACCTACCTTGCACCTTGCGAAACTTGCGCTGCGCTGCCGAGTGCTGCGCTTGAACTGGTGCGAGCTCCGCCCGACGCAACATCAGGCATCGTCAAACCAAAATGCTCCTTCACCGCACGACTATATTCGTCGAAATAGTTCGCCGTTAAATTATGATGATTACCGCCTTCAGCACGGAAAAAACGTTTGGTCGCTTTCGCGGAAGCGAAGAGGCGCTCGCTCATGCTGAATGGCACGATGTCGTCATTGGTGCCGTGTGCAAACAGGATCGGCATTTTAATATCGTCGATACAATCCAGGGTGTCAAAACGCTGCGTGACCAAGAATCCGACCGGCAAAAAACCCCACTTCATTTCTTTCACCATATCAGGAATCGACGTAAACGTACCTTCCAAAATCAATCCATCGGCTTCGGCATTCGTCAGTGCAAGTTTGGTGGCAATCGCGCCACCGAGCGAGTGGCCGAAAATAAAGCGCTTGTGGTTCGGTGCGATGGTCTTCATATATTCCCAGGCCACCTTCGCATCTTCGTTGGCGCTTGCTTCACTCGGCGTGCGAGGCGATGATTGCCCGAAGCCGCGATAGTCAATCGCCAATACCGAGAAGCCCATTTTGTTCCAGCGCGGAATGCGGGTGGAACTGCCGGTCATGTTCCAACGCGCACCGTGCAGATATAGCAACACCGGTGCGTTCTTGTCCGCAGCGCAGTCGCTCCAAAGGCCCTCGCGCGAGGCCTTGAT
>JANMQR010000099.1:0-15148 GCA_031370625.1 Burkholderiales bacterium
CGAGTTATCAATACTGTACGTCGCCACCCTGCTCTTCACGCCAATGCTGCCGTTGTGGCGCGTCACCACGGTCTTTACAAAGACCAGCCCGAGGCCGATGCCCTCTTCTTCTGGTTGCCCTTCTTCGTGCAAGCGCACAAAGCGCGTGAACAGCTTCGACATATTTGCTTCAGATATGCCGTAGCCTTGGTCGGCAACGTCAATAACCCAATTCTTTTCTTCGAGTCGCAAACTACACGTCACGGTCGTATTGGGCGGGCTGTATTTGATGGCGTTCGATAGCAAATTCATCAACACTCGCGTAAGCAGATCGCGATCACCTGATACCCACGCTTCATCATCGGGCGTGTTTGATTTCACGGAAATCTGTTTTGCCGATGCTAACGACCACGCTTCTTCCACCGCATCCTGCAACAATCCTGATAGCTCAAGCGGCGCAAAATCCTGCGGCTTGGATCGTTCTGCTTTCGCGAGGCGCAGAAAATCATCGGCAAGATTGAGTGTGCGTTTTGCGTAGCGATCAATGCGCTCAATCAGCTTCTCCGACGACATGCTTTCCGGATCTTCACGCTGCATTTCGAGCAGTGTAATGATGGATGCTTGTGGCGAGCGCATATCGTGCGACAAAAATCGCAACGCTTCGTCACGTCGTCGCTCGGATTCCCGCAACGGCGAAATATCGGTGAGCGTGAGAATGGTGCCGGTATGTGCGCCGGTGTGTGACATCGAAGGTGCGATTTGCACGAGGAACTCCAGATCGTCCGCACCTTTGCCAACCATACGCGCTTCGATGGAAATAGTGCGGCTGTTATCCGAGGCATCCGCCCAAAGTTCGCGCCATGTTTTATCGCCATCGTGTTTGAAATTTTGCATCAGACCAAATACATCACGGCCCTCCAGCAGCTGCTCACTAGGTTGCGCAACTTCAGTATTTTTTGGCAGGTAAGAGTTGAACAAGCGGTCCGCGCTCGAATTCTCCAGCATGACGCGACCGTTAAAATCAGTCACCAACGCAGCCGCGGGCAAACTCTCCAGGCTATCGGCAACAAAGCGATTCAAATTTCGCAGGCGCTGTGTTGCGTCGCGAACGGATGCTATACGCTGCTCGATTACATCGGGCATGAATGCAGTGGCCGCAAACTGCGGCAGAATTCTCTGTGCGGCTTCTGGCGAAACCACGCTGCGCTCGGACTGCAAACGCGAGAGTTCTTCGTCAAAATATCGTTGTGTCGCTTGAAGTTTCCGCCAGCTCCACAGCGGATACGCCAACACCATCGCCATGAATGCCACCACCGGCGAAATCCATAGCTGACCCACTCGAAACAGCAACGCCGAACCGACGATTACTGCTACGCAGGAAAATACGGTCAGTACGATGGACTGCGAAGGCGACAGCCATAAAAATGTGGCGAGTAACCCCAATACAAAAATGAGCGAGATTGTTGCCGTCGTCGTAAACGATGAGATCTGAAGGTCAACGCCCTCACGCAGCCCCTGAATCACATTTGCGTGAATCTCCACCCCCGGCATTGCGCGTGCCTCCTGCGGTTGGCCGGACGCACCGATCGACCCGTCGCCCGACAAGGGCGTTGGAAACTCGTCACCTGCACCCGATACTGTCGAGCCGACGAGAATAATTTTATTTTTAAACACTTCAACTGGCACATCGCCGCGCAATATATCGATGTACGACACATGCTTGAAATGCCCGGAACCACCAGCAAACGGAATTTGATATGGTAGCTCGAAGGACCACACGGCGTCCTCACTGAGGGGTGGATTTACAGCGCGGTCTCGGAGCACGGCGATATTTGCCACACGATTGGGTTCGGCAACTTCAAGTGCGGCGACGGCTAGCAAATCATGGCGCGGCGCACGAAATCCTGCGCGCAGAAATGTTCTTCTCACGACGCCATCAGAATCAAACTGAGCACTAATGTGCCCCAATCGTGCGGCAACGGCAGCCAGCTGCGGGGTCGGTAGCGAATCGCCAACTGGCCCTCCCTCATTGATCTTTTGGCCGAGCGGCAACACCACTTTGCCATTGGCACGGATCGCCTCGGCGAGTAGCGGATCTTGTTTGTCCGACTCACTCAAGACGATATCCAAAGCGACCGCCTTGACATCGACCTCGGTTAGTTTCTCGAGCAGCTTCGCATGAACCACGCGCGGCCACGGCCAACGTCCCAGCTGTTGCACGCTGTCTTCATCAATGCTGATGATGACGATGTCAGGCTGTGCCGGACGCTTCCACAGAGTCAGCGCCTGATCGTAGGCGGTCTGCTCGATGCGCGAAAACCATTCGCCGCGCAATGAAAAAAGCGTGAATATGGAGAGCAGCAGCGCGATTACCAGCCACTCGCGAAGCACCGGATGACGCCATAGCCGTGCTGACGCGGGCGATCTATCTTGCTCCATGCGGGTGTGCTCGCTTTGCTTTGGTCGCGGCCCTAAGGTCACGCCCTTAGGGTCGCGGCGTCAGGTTGAGTGGCGAGGCGTAGACATCGATATTGCGCGTTGCACTCCACGGTGTCAGTGCTTCAAGGGCCTGATTTTCTCTCGACCCCCGAATGGCGCGAACACGGGTGAAATAAAAACCTTTCGGCAGATTATCAGCAGCGACAGTATTTCCGTTCACTTGTTTGGTGAGAACAATATCGTGAAACCATTCATCGCGCGCGATTTGCAGTTGATACAACAGCGCAGCGTTGCCTTGCCAGGTGAATGTTGCGCGCGCGCCGTCTATGCGCGGCGGATCAAACGGCACCGGCGCGCCGACCACGATCAAGCTTTGCGGCGCAGAAAAAACGCCGATGGATCCACCTTGATCGATAGCCGCAACACGCCACGAATAACTGCCGAATCCGAGTGCTTTATTTGGTGTAAAGCCGGGAGTTTTGAGTGCGGCTTCATCAATCAAAAGGGCGGCGAATTTTTCATCGGCCGAAACTTGCAGGCGATAGAGTGCGGCACCGGGAACGGCGACCCAGGCAAACTTACCGTCAGCTATTGCTGAATTGGTAACGGGCGCGGGCAATTGGCGCACGACGCTAAACGTGTGCTCGCCGTTATTGCCTTCAAGGCCCAGGCCATCAATGGCACGCACACGCAGAAAATATTCGCCCACCGCGATCGGGGCGAAACGTATGGTCGCAGCGCCTGATTGAATCTCCACGAGCACATCGGCCACCGGGGTTTTAAACGCCTGGTCGCGCGCTAATTGGCCACGGTATTTTTTGGCTTTATCGTTTGCCGAAAATTTGAATTCGATTTCAGAGTCGTTAACCCGCTTGGCCAGATTTACGGTTGACGGTGCAGGCAGAAGCTCAATCGGTGGCAGTGGTGCTTTATTTGCCTCGGCAACGGTACCAAAACCCTGGTTCAACGCAACAGCCGCCGATTTGACGCTTCCGGTGCCCGCTACTGCGACCCTGCCCTCGAGAACTTCGCTGGAGGCTCGTGCTGCTCCACTGCCTTCGCCGCTTTCTGCACCTACGCGAAACACGGTGCCGCGAACGCCCATATTGGATGTCGGGGTGCGAATTTCGTAGCGCGCGCCGGTGTTGCGCTGCTTGGCGACGGTGGTTTCAACGCGGCCGGAATCAAGTCGGACGATGGAATCAGTGACGCCGCCCGAATTCACAAACTGTCGTGCATTTTCAAGTCGTACACTCGACTTGGATTGCACCGTTAAAAGCGACCCATCCGCAAGCTGCAGCGTGACAAAACCATCGCCACCGGTCGCCAGTTTGGTGCCTTCGTTGAATACCTCGCCACCCTTGATCGGGCTGCCGTTTGCGTCCGCTGATCCTTGTACGGAGACGACTTTTATCGACGCTGGCTCCATCCGCATCGCTTCAACCGGAATCTTGATGCGTGACCCAACCGGGATCGCGTTCGGGTTCTTAATCGCATTTATTTTCTGCAAGCTCTGCCAGTCGCCACGCTCGATCAGATGCTTCCTGGCGACGCTGATCAAGTTGTCGCCCTGAGCCGTAGTGTAGGTATACATCCTAGTTTCATCTGCGAAAGCGACGGTGTCGACAAGCGTAAATGCCGTTACCAAACCAAAAGAAGTAAGAAAGCGAACGTAATTCAGTCGTGAAGGTTTCAAACTTTGGGCTTTTCGGTAATTGCAACATGTTCGAGTCGGTAGCCGAAATTGTAGATCGGGGTCAGCCGCAGGCCGCGCTCCGGACCAAAGTCGAGCTTTTTACGAATCCGCGACACGTGTGTGTCAACGGTGCGAGAAGGGACATCGCCGCTGCGGCCCCATACGCTCTCAGACATATGCCCACGAGACAATAGGCGCCCAATATTCTGGAACAGAAAGACAGTCAGCTCATATTCTTTGTCGGTCATCTCGACTGCCACGCCATCGAGCTTCACCACGCGGTTAACCGTGTCAATATGGTATGGGCCAAGCTCGATCACCGTTGCTTCGGTCGGCTTGGGGCGCGAGCGCCGCAGCAGGGCTTCGACTCGCGCAAGAAGCTCCAGACGACGTACCGGCTTGATCATGTAGTCATCTGCACCGGCGGCGAGTGCGGCGACGATATCCTGCTCGGAATCGCGGCTGGTGGCAAATACCACGGGCGTCAATAAATTTTGCTTCTCGCGCAACCAGGTAAGAACCTCAGCGCCGGAAAGATCCGGGACATGCCAGTCGAGCAAAAATAAATCATAGCTTTCGCGCCCAGCTTCGCGCACCAGCGCTTTGCCCAACAAAAAGTGGTGAACTGTATGTCCGGCCGCAGTCAGCCATTGCTGCATGGCTGCGCCCACATCAGCATCGTCTTCCAACATTGCAATTCGCATATTTATCCCTTTTCAGCCTTCCGACCCGCCAATTTTCTATATTTGATTTTATGACGAAGACGGCGTCAGTGGTTGTGATTACGCAAATTTTTATGCGCGCTTCTGATTGGTGCGCTCCCTCAAGCCCTGTGTACAAAAACGGTTTAGCTGTCAATGCTGTCGTTTACCAGGTCGTTGCCCGTAGCGTTAACTCGCTCCAGACGGTAACCAATATTGTAAACCGGCACCAAGCGAAAGCCGTTTTGCGGCGCTATATCGAGTTTTTTGCGCACACGGGAAACGTGCGTGTCGATGGTGCGCGACATAGTAGAAACCGCCCTGCCCCAGACACTTTCTGAAATGTACTGGCGCGACAAAAGCTTGCCAGCGTTGTTAAACAGAAACACGGCCAAATCAAATTCTTTTTCGGTTAAGTCGATCGCAGCATCTTCCCGAAAAATCTGTCGCGCGCTAGATACCAAACGATACGGCGGAAACGATTGCTGATCGGCCTCTGGCACGAGACGCTTCGCTCGCCGCAACAGTGCTTGTGTGCGCGCAACCAGCTCACCACGTCGCACCGGTTTTGACATAAAGTCATCGGCGCCTGCTTCGAGTGCCGCGATCACGTCTTTCTCTGCGTTACGAACCGTCACGAACAACACCGGGACGTTGGAACGATGCTCATGCCGAATCCATTTCAGCACGTCAAGCCCCGACATATCCGGTATCGACCAGTCGATCAGGTAAAGATCGAAGCCTTCGCGCCCGGCGCGGGCCGCAAGTTTTTTTCCCGAATTAAAAACGTCACAGTGATATCCAGCCTCCTCCAACCAACGTTTCATCACCACGCCCACGTCGGCGTCATCTTCCAAAATTGCGATGTGCACAGCTACGTCCCCCCGTTGGAAAACATTACTTTGAGTGTTCGTCGACTATTTTTATAGTTCGAATCGTTCGATCGTCCTGCAAACGCTAGTAGCCGAGCGCTTAATCCATCGGCGCTAAGTACCGCGTGAGATTAGGGAATTTTGGAATCGTTGGCAAAATGAACGTTAAAAAGTCACAAAAATTTACAAATTTTTAGTCATTGGCTGCGAGTTGTGGCGTTCTTGTTGTACAGACAACATAGGCGCTAAATCAATGCGCGCATCGCTTTGTCCAAACCCTGAACCGTCATCGGAAACATGCGATTTTCCATCAAGTCCTGCGTGATTTTGATCGATTGTGTCCATGGCCAGTGCGCTTCCGGCGTCGGGTTGATCCACACCGCGCGTCGGTAAATTTCTGTTAACCGTTTTAACCAAACCAGCCCTGCTTCCTCATTCCAGTGCTCCACGCTTCCGCCCGGCTGCAATATTTCGTAAGGGCTCATCGTTGCATCGCCAACGATAATCAATTTGTAGTCGCGACTGTATTTATGGAGCATGTCCAGTGTGGCGTGTTTCTCAGCATGTCGTAATCTATTGTTGCGCCATAACGATTCATAGATAAAGTTATGGAAATAGAAATATTCCAGATGTTTAAATTCAGTTTTGGCGGCCGAGAATAGTTCTTCGCAGGTGTGAACGTAGTCATCCATCGAGCCGCCTACGTCGAGCATTAACAACACTTTCACGTTGTTATGCCGCTCCGCCTGCAACTTCAAATCAAGACAGCCCGCGTTGTGCGCCGTCGCCTTGATGGTGCCGTCCAGATCCAACTCTTCGGCAGCACCCGTGCGCGCGAATTTGCGCAGCCGTCGCAGCGCTAGCTGAATATTGCGAATACCCAATTCCACTTGATCGTCATAGTCGCGATACTCGCGCTGATCCCAAACTTTTACCGCGCTGCGATGGCGCGATTTGTCCTGACCAATGCGCACACCTTCCGGGTTGTAGCCGTATGCGCCGAATGGGGATGTGCCTGCGGTACCGATCCATTTTGAACCGCCCTGATGCCGCTCCTTCTGCTCATCGAGTCGCTGTTTCAATGTCTCCATCAATTTATCCCAGCCGCCCAGCGCGTCGATGTGCGCTTTTTCTTCATCGGATAATAATTTCTCGGCCAGCTTCCTGAGCCATTCTTCAGGGATATTTGCCTGAAGCGCCTTGTCCAGAGCCGCGTTCAGGTTTTCGGCACCTTTGAAATACGCTGCAAACGCGCGATCAAATCGATCAAAATTGGTTTCGTCTTTTACCAAACAAGCGCGCGATAAATAGTAAAAATCATCCACGCTGCCATAGATGACCCCCTTCTGCATCGCCTCGCACAGCATCAAATACTCTTTGACTGAGACGGGCAGCCCCGCTTGTTTTAGGCCTAAGAAAAAATCGATCAGCATGTTCGGTTCAATTTTTGTTGGAGGCGAATTTTCACGTCTGGCCATTCGGCAGCAATGATCGAATAAACAACCGTGTCGCGAATACCACCTTGCCGATCAATCCCGTGACTGCGCAACACGCCATCAAGTTTCGCACCGAGCCGTTCAATTGCCGCGCGACTTTTAAGATTCTTATGATGGGTGCGAAATTCCACCGCCATGCAATTAAGCTGCTCGAACGCGTGTCGCAACATCATCAACTTCACCTCAGTGTTAATCGCGGTGCGTTGCGCCGATTGTGAATACCAGGTGTAGCCGATTTCCACACGTCGTGTTGTGGCTGCAATACCGGCGGCGGCGATATTGCAAAAAGTAGTCGCGCCCACGACGCGATTGTCCACCACACGTCGAACCACAAACGGCATCATCGTCCCCCGCGCACGTTCGCCCAAACGAAACGCAATATTTGCCGCCGCCTCGTCGGGCGTCGGCACGCTGGTAAACCAAAGATTCCATAATTCGCCATCGGCAGCAGCGGCCTTAAGCTCGTCTAAATGTGCCTCAGCAAGCGGCTCGAGGATGGCGTATTTGCCGCGCAAGGTTATTGGTTCAACAAAGGCCATTCGTTTTAGATTTTCTTTCGCTGCCGCACAGACTTAGACGCAACCTTGAACGCGGCATTGAACTTCAGAATAACTTTTGGTGACACTAACTCTTGCCGCTCAATCTTACTCACATACGATTGCGTCACGCCAGCGCGCGCGGCCAATTCGGCTTGCGACAGTCCTGCATTAATCCGCGCCAGTGCAATCGGATTACTCACATAATTTGCCGGATCAAAATCAATGTACTCGCCTTTCGTAGTGGGCTTATCAATTTTTAGTACGTGATCAATCTCGCTCCGCAAGCGCAAGTAGGCGTTCACAGGAAGCAAAACATATTCGTCCTTACCCTCGGGAGACTTGATAGTTTGCAGCTTCATTTGTATGCATCTCCTCGCGGCTTGATACGCTCAATCGCAATAATCTTCAATTTCTCCTGGCGGTCAAATATCACCCGCCACCCACCAACACGCACGCATTCTCAATAAAGGTTCCCCATGCAAAGGTTTGATGTCCAACGCAGGATCATCCGGATTAGCGCCAAGCTGCACAATTTTTTCAGTTATGCGCAACTGGTCTTTCGCACCAAGTTTTCGTAAAGCGCGATCTGCTTCGCGCTTAATCAATAGCTGATACGTCATGTTTGTATTTTAAGGTTATATTTAGTTATATTCAAGCCGGTGAAGAAAGTAAATAATGCAATCTAAAAACTACCCCTTCCTAGACCGCGACAAAAAAATCAACCGCTCAAACAAATGCACATCCTGTTCGTTTTTCAGCAGCGCACCGTACAGCGGCGGAATCATTTTGCTGGCGTCGCCGGTCTTCAGCGCTTCTGGTGGAATATCCTCAGCGACCAAGAGTTTGATCCAATCCAGCAGTTCAGACGTTGAAGGTTTTTTCTTCAAGCCGGGCATTTCGCGAATATCGAAAAAAACTTCCATAGCTTCTTTTAATAATGCTTTTTTAAGCCCCGGATAATGCACATCCACGATCTGCTGCATGGTGTCGCGATCCGGGAAACGAATGTAGTGGAAAAAACAGCGGCGCAGGAATGCATCGGGCAGCTCTTTTTCGTTGTTGCTGGTGATGATAATGATGGGCCGATGAATCGCTTTAACGGTTTGGCGGGTTTCGTAGACGTAGAATTCCATGCGATCCAACTCCCGCAGCAAATCATTGGGGAATTCAATGTCGGCTTTGTCGATTTCATCAATCAGTAATACGACTTGCTCCTCCGCCGCAAACGCCTTCCACAACATGCCTTGATGAATATAGTTGGCAATGTCTTTTACTTTTTCGTCGCCCAATTGCGAATCGCGCAATCGCGAAACGGCGTCGTATTCATACAAGCCTTGTTGCGCTTTGGTGGTGGATTTGATGTGCCATTGAATCAGCGGTTTTCCCAAGGCGGCGGCAACCTCCTCGGCCAGCATAGTTTTGCCGGTACCCGGTTCGCCTTTAATCAATAACGGACGCTGCAAAACGACGGCTGCATTCACGGCCAGTTTTAGGTCATCCGTCGCAATATATTTGTCACTACCTGCAAATTTCATGATCGCCCGCAAAGAAAATTAAAAAACTTAACCCAAAATGGAATTTCAAACGCTTCAATATTTAGCTGCATAATTTTTGATTATACGTTTAGCCACTTTGGAGTCACGAATGCAAATCTCATCACGTTGTTTAAAAATGGCGACCTTGATTTCAAGCGCCCTCTTCGCCGCATCTGCCGTGTCCGCCCAAACCAGCGTCACGATTTATTCAAGCGCGCAGCCGGGCTCACTCTCAACGACGAATTTCCAACAAGGTGGTGAAGGAGGCGGCATCCCAGGCTATGCGGTGATTCGCCAAGAGCAAGATGTGATGCTAACCAAAGGCCGCACGGTGATTCGCATTTCAGATGTTCCTGCACGGATCGATCCGACCACGGTATCGTTTGAATCGATCACCGATCCGGCGAATACGCGCGTGGTGGAACAAAGTTTTGAATTCGATCTCACCAGCACTGCGAAGCTTTTGCAGAAATATCTTGATCGCGAAGTAACCGTCGAACAAGTGCGCGGGCAAAATGTGGAAAGCGTTACCGGCACCTTGATCGGCACGCAAGGCGGCTTGATTTTGCGCATGGCCGACAACAGTATCCGCACCATCGGCGTGTATTCCGGCGTGAAGCTCGCCAGCCTGCCCGGCGGGCTCATCAGCAAGCCGACGCTGGTGTGGGACGTGAGCGCAGAACGCGCGGGCACCCACAAGGCGCGCTATGCGTACCAGACCGCGGGCATCACGTGGTGGACGGATTACAACCTGACGCTCAATGAAGACCAGGGCGGCTGCAAACTCGATGTCGGCGCGTGGGTGACAATCGTGAATCAGACCGGTGCGGCGTTTTCAGATGCGAAATTGAAACTGGTGGCGGGCGATGTGCAGCGTGCGCAGCCGCAGGCCGCCGCTGATGGCATTGCAGAAACCCGTTTCATGGCAAAAGCGGCCGCACCCGCTGCGGGCTTCGCCGAAAAATCATTTTTCGAATATCACCTTTACACGCTCGGTCGCCCAGCCACGCTTGCCAATAACTCAACCAAGCAAATTGAATTATTCCCTACCGCGCGCGGTGCGAATTGCGAGAAAACACTGATGTATTACGGACAAGCGGGCCAATATTTTGGCGGCTACGGTAGTCCGATGACCGACCGCAATTTCGGCAATCAATCCAGCAAAAAAGTGGACGTATATCTGCGTTTCAAAAACCGCGAGGAAAACAAACTCGGTATACCGCTGCCCGCTGGAAAAGTCCGCGTCGCCAAGCTGGATACGGCCGATCAATCACTCGAATTTATTGGCGAAGATTTAATTGACCACACCCCGAAAAACGAAACCATTCAAATCAAACTTGGCAGCGCATTTGATGTGGTCGGTGAGCGGCGTCAGGTGGATTACAAGGTTGATACCACCGCGAAGTGGATCGAAGAGGAAATCGAAGTCAAAGTGCGCAACCAGAAAGACGAAGCCATCACCGTAATCGTAAAAGAAAATCCATATCGCTGGACCAATTGGACGATTACCAAAAAATCGCAGGCCTTCGAAAAAGTCGATGCGCGCACGATCCATTTTCCCCTCAAAATCGCGAAAGGTGGCGAGGCGGTGGTGAGATATACGGTGCGATATACGTGGTAGCACGCGTGGTGAAAATTTCAGAATAACCCTTTGACTGGAGCGGTGTTTGAGGCGATATCTTATCAAACACCGCTCTGGCATTAGAGTTTCAGGATTAGTTATTAGAGAATATTCAAATCAGCACTTCGGATGAATCTCTTGCTCCGCGCAAATGGCACATAGCCACGCCTATTTAATCGATGCGTTATAGTCATAAGCTATGAGCAATATCACTACTTTGTTGCAAGCCGCAGGACGCGCCGAGCCGGGCAGCGTTGATCGTTTGTTTGTCCTCCTTTACGATGATCTGCGCCGCCTGGCGCGCTCGCGACTGCGGCGATCAAATGGGATCACTTCACTCAACACCACGGGGCTGGTGCACGAGTCCTATCTTAAATTTCTTAAAGCAGATGGCATCAGCGCCGAAGATCGCCCGCACTTTCTGGCTTATGCGGCGACGGTGATGCGCTCCATCGTGGTCGATTTAATTCGCAAGCGCATGGCTGAGAAAAACGGTGGTGATGTTTTGCAAGTTACGCTGGATACGGATATTGCGGAGTCAACGTTTGCATCTGAGGCGGATGTTATTCGCGTGCATGAGGCACTTGAAGAGCTGGCCGAGATTGATATGCGGCTGGTGAAAGTGGTGGAAATGCGTTATTTCGCAGGTCTGGAAATGCAGGAGATTGCGGCAGCGCTTGGTGTGACGACCCGCACCGTCACACGCGATTGGGAAAAAGCGAAATTCTTTTTGTTTCGCGCGCTGCAATAAAAACTAAATTTTCGGCGAATGTCTGATTGGGTGAGCAAACCACGTTTCAGGGAGATGAGACGTATTGTGGAACGTGATCGCAAATAATGAGAATGAAGCATCTCACAAGGGGCTTTGGAGGAGTGTCAATGACGAGCCGCGATGATTGGCAAACCGCATTCGCGCTGGCAGATATAGCGCTCGATCTGTCGGTCGCAGAGCGCAAAATTTGGCTCGCTAATATTGCACCAGAGCATGAACATTTGCGCCCACTTTTACACGACATGCTCGAAGTAGGCTTGACGGATTCAGCCGATCATTTCCTTGAAACTCTGCCCAGGCTAGCAGGATTCAACGATGATTTGCTTGAGCGATTTGCAGGCGATGCTGGTATCACCATCGGCCCCTATCGCCTGATTCGTGAGCTCGGTACAGGCGGCATGGGCAGTGTGTGGCTGGCGGCGCGTGCAGATGGTGCGATCAAGCGTGAAGTGGCATTAAAGCTGCCGCACACGGGGCTGCATCGGCAACTATTGGCGGAACGGTTTCGGCGCGAATTGGATATTCTTGCCGCGTTGGATCATCCCAATATTGCGCGTTTGTACGATGCGGGTATTGCCAACGATAACCTTGGTGAAGGTGAAACTGGTCAACCTTACATGGCGCTCGAATACGTTGACGGCAAACCGATTGATCAATACTGCCGCGACGCGAAACTAAATATCCGCGACAAGATCGCGTTGTTTTTGCAGGTGCTGGATGCGGTGCATTTTGCGCACTCGCGCTTGGTCAATCACCGCGACGTCAAACCGTCCAATATTCTGGTGACTGCTGATGGACAAGTGCGGCTGCTTGATTTCGGCATTGCCAAATTACTGGCGGTAGATGATGCCGAGCCAACTATTGCGCAAACCGAATTCTCGTCGCGCGTATTTACGCCAGACTATGCCTCGCCCGAACAAATAACCGGGCTGCCCGTTGGTACGGGAAGCGATATTTACTCGCTCGGCGTGGTGCTGTACGAATTGCTGTGTGGAAAGGCACCCTACAAGTTAAAGCGTAAATCGCGCGGTGCGTTAGAGGACGCGATTGTTGAATCCGCGATTAGTCGGCCCAGTACACACACACGCACAAAAGCAGCGAAAAAAGGTTTTCGCTACAAAGTAGATAGTGCCAGTGCGATCAATGGAGATCTGGACGCGATCGTGCTCAAAGCGCTACAGAAAAAAACCGAAGATCGCTACGCAAGCGTGGCCGCGTTTGCGCAAGACCTCAGAAACCATCTGGAAAATCGCCCGGTATCGGCACGCGCGCCGAGTCCGCTTTATCAGCTCGGTAAATTCATTGAGCGGCACAAGCTGTCGTCGGCGTTGGCGGTTAGCGGTGTGTTGACGCTGGTGGCCGCAACGACTGTATCGGTAGTGCAGGCGAAAATCGCGTCGCGTGAGGCAAAAACGGCCAACGAAATTAAAGATTTTTTGATCGGCACTTTTCGCAACACCAATCCAGTCGAAGCGAAAGGCGTAGATTTCACGGCGCGCGAGATGCTCGATCAAAGTACCGCGCAGGCCGAGATTCGTTTCAAGGATTCGCCGGTCATTCAGGCCGAATTATTTGAAGCGTTGTCGCGTTCGTATGGTCTGCTCGGGCGCGAACTGAAATCGCGCGAGCTGTCAGAAAAAGCGCTCGCGAATATGGTGACGGCATTCGGCCCTCACGACAATCGAGTGCAAGCGGCCAAAGTTGCCCTCGCCGATAGCGCATCGTCTGCGTTTGATTTCGCCACGTATCGCCGACTGGATCGTGAATTGGCCTCATTCTGCGTTGAGCCGCTGGTCAAGCAACCCGAAAAAAGCCCATGCTGGCGGGCAGAATATTTTCGCGCGCGTTTTGAGTATACGAGCGGGCAACTCAAGCAATCCCAGGCACGCTTTCGCGCCTTGATTTCTGCGGCGCAAACGGTAAAACCCGGGCCTTATTTATGGGCTGCAGAGTACGCCGATGTTTACATCATGATGAGTGATCTCTACCGCGGTCAGCTGAAGCCAGCGAATGAGCTCGTCGTGATGCGAGCGAGACAAAATCTTGCATCAGACAAGTTGGCAGGCGATGCGATATGGGCGAGCGATTTAAATACTATCTCGCGATTATTGGCCGCCAACGGTGAGCTTATTCGCGCTCGTGACGTGGCGGACACAGGAAACAATTTGCGTAAGCGCCAATATGGCAATGCACCGCTGTGGAACTACAGCCAGCAGCGTCAGGTGGGCATTGCCGAAGGCGCGTTGGGCAATATTGTTGAAGCTGAAAAATTATTTGCCGAGGCGATTGCCGGTTCTGAAAAGCGCTTCGGCGGGCCCAATTACGATAGCGGATTGACGCGCGAAGCATGGGGCCTGATGTTGCTTAATGAGGGCCGATTAGTCGACGCGAGGACGCACTTGGAACAGGCGCGTCAGGTGCAGTTGGCGATAAATACCACTGACAATTGCTGGCTGGCGAGAATCAATGTGGCGCTCGCGGCGATCAACGGCCTTACCGGTGCGAAGGCTGAATCAACGGCGACGCTTGACGGCCTAATAGTGGCCGCCGATGCACAAGAAGATATTTTTACGGCGCGACGCGCACGTTACTGGCGCGCGCGATTAAGCGAGAACCCAACAGAAATTCAGGCATTACTCACACGCATGCTCGATGCGGAAAAAGGCGCGCCGCCTGAACGTACGGCAATTGCTGTCGATGCACATTTGCTGCTCGCGGAAAACACCGTGGATAAAAACGTGCAATGGTCTCACCTGAAAAAAGTGGCGACCGAGGCGGCGCGCGTTTGGGGTGTCAATAACCGTTACGCCGAACGCGCAATGCAACGCGCCATCAATCTGCGCCCCGATGCCAGGGCAGCACTTCGTGATGCCTTTGAACGCGCTACAAAAGAGGTTCAGCAGGATGATTTGAGCACGCTTGTTGAAGCGATTAATGCGCGCACTGCGGCAGTTATAAAAAAATTAAACTCTAGCATTGGCAGGCATTCACAGCCACAAATGCCTGAAATAGCCCGCTGAATAAGGCTTAACACTTCAACCTAGGTTCAACGGATTGCCGCGCACGAATCCAGAACAAGGCCACGCAGCCAGCGATGCGCTAGATCGGCATGCATTCGTGGATGCCAGAGCAATGAGATCGTGAACGCGGGCGTTACGACCGGTAATGGAAAACTATGCATGCCGGCACGCAAGATGCCGGTGTGTCGTTCAGGCACACTGGCAACGAGGTCGGAGGCTCGCGCCAGCGCCAAGGCGGTCGAAAAGCCGCCGACGATGGTGACTATTTGCCGTTCGAGCCCGAGCGGCTCTAAGACGTTCCTCAAGGCTTCATCAATAGGCCCCCAATTGATCCCGTCTCGCGAAACACCGATGTGCTTCCCCGCTGCATACCGGGCGGGAGTAATTTTGCCCTTAACCTTGCTCAGCGGGTGCCCGACGCGCACCACGCCAATCAAACGATCCCGGAACAATGTCTGCAGCCGCATTTCCGCACCCG
>JANMQR010000102.1:0-5020 GCA_031370625.1 Burkholderiales bacterium
TGATCGATGACAACTTGCGAGCCCACGTCTGCCGGTATCTGTTCTACTTTAATTTTTTCGCCGACTTGGACGCGATACTGCTTCCCGCCGGTTTTTATGACCGCATACATGGTTAAACTCCTAAAAGAAATCGAGATTGCAGCCGATTCAACGCCCCCTTTTTCGTTTCCATCAGTTTGCTGACGAAATTGGAAGTTGGTATTGATCGAATGAACCCGCTATTATACGAGTCCGGCTAAATCCAGTCAACCCGAATGTTTGGCTGAAATCAGTGGGTTAGTGCTCGTTTTGAGCCCTGTCCAGCCCGAAAAAGCCTTTGATTAGCAAGTATTAGACCAGCCCGCGCATGAATTCACCGCACATTATCAGCAAAACGCCAGAACCGAGCCTTGACGACTTCCGTGCCGTCATTGCTGACGACATGCAGGCCATCGATAGCGTAATCCGGCTTCGCCTGACCTCGGAAGTGGTGTTGATCAACCAGATTTCGCATTACATCATTGAGGCTGGCGGTAAGCGGCTGCGCCCCGCGCTGGTCACCTTGAGCGGCAATATGGTTGGTGCGGACAAGGCAAAAACCCGCGATATGGCGGCAGTGATCGAATTCATTCATACCGCGACCTTATTGCATGACGATGTGGTCGATGAATCTGCATTGCGACGAGGACGTGAAACAGCGAACGCGACTTTTGGTAATGCCGCGTCGGTGCTGGTGGGTGATTTTTTATACTCTCGCGCATTCCAGATGATGGTTGAAGTTGGCGCGATGCGGGTGATGGGCGTGATGGCCGAGGCCACCAATGTGATTTCTGAAGGCGAAGTGCTGCAGCTGATGAATGTGCGCGATCCGGATACGACTGAAGACGCGTATCTGAAAGTGGTGCGCTACAAAACCGCCAAATTATTCGAAGCCGCCTGCCGTGTCGGCGCGATTCTCGGTAACGCGAATGAGCGTGATGAGGCCGCACTCGCCGCCTACGGCGCGCATCTGGGCACGGCGTTTCAGTTGATTGATGATGTGCTCGATTACTCGGGCGATATTCAGGAAACGGGTAAGAATGTCGGTGATGATTTGGCCGAAGGCAAGCCCACGCTGCCGCTAATTTATGCCATGCGTGTTGGCACGCCCGCGCAAAAGCAAACGATTCGCTCGGCGATTGTTGATGGTGGTCTGGAGAAAATTGATGCGGTTGTCGCGGCGATTCGTGCAACCGGCGCGCTTGAGTACGCGCGCGATGCCGCACGGCGTGAAGTGCAAACCGCGGCGGCAGCGGTTCAACATTTCCCGAATACCGCTTCGCGCGAGGCTTTGCTACAATTATGTACGTTTGCGGTTGAGCGTCGGTCTTGAGGCTTAACCGAACGGTTTGTTGAGACTTAATTTGAACACCTCTGTGTAAGCCTGCCGTTAAGCCTGCAATCAGGTCAAAACGATCCGCAGGCTTTTATTTTGCGTCAATACTTTTGATGTTTTTGTTATAAGCAAATTCTTCGCAGCACATTTTTCATAGAGCAATCCATGGCATCTCATTTCCAAGAAAAAGTTTTAAGCGTTCATCACTGGACCGACAACCTGTTCAGCTTCACCACCACGCGGGATCCCTCGTTCCGTTTTTTAAACGGCCAGTTCACCATGATCGGTATTGAAGTCGAGGGCAAACCGCTGCTACGCGCCTACAGCATGGCGAGCGCGAACTACGATGAGCAGCTCGAATTTTTTTCGATCAAGGTGCAAAACGGCCCGCTCACGTCACGCTTACAGCATTTGAAAATCGGCGATACCTTGCTCGTCAATAGCAAAGCCGTTGGTACGCTGATTCTGCAAAATCTGCTGCCGGGAAAGACGCTTTATTTGCTTTCTACGGGCACCGGCATGGCCCCGTTCATGAGTGTGATCAAAGATCCTGAAACTTACGAACATTTTGAAAAAGTCGTGCTGGTGCATGGCTGTCGCACGGTCGCTGAGCTGGCCTATCACGAGGTGATTACTGAGGACCTACCGAAGAATGAGTTTTTCGGGGAGGCTGTGACAAAACAGTTGTTGTACTACCCGACCGTCACCCGCGAACCGTTTCGCAATCAGGGGCGCGTGACGACCCTTCTTGATTCGGGAAAGCTGATGGACGATTTAGGTCTGCCGCACCTCGATATTGAGCGTGATCGCATCATGATTTGCGGCAGCCCCGAGATGCTCAAGGACAGTCGCGATTTGCTTGTCAAGCGCGGATTCAGCGAAGGCAATATGAGTACACCGGGACATTTCGTGGTGGAACGTGCGTTCGTCGAAAAATAGGTGGCTCCGCACTAATTTTCTTTAGTGCTGCCGCTTCGGTTAGCATAGGAAATCGTGTTTTTTGGGAGCGCTCGTGGGGAAAATTATTTTTGCGCTGCTGACCGCAGCAATCGCATGGGTGCTATTCAAGGGGCTAAGTAAAGGCTTGACGAAAAAGCGACCCAGTGACGCCAGTCGCCGCGATGCAGTCGAACCGGGCAGTGACAAAGCCAAAAATCTGAATGCGCCTGAGCGCATGGTGAAGTGCGTTCGCTGTGGCGTATTTATGCCTGAAACCGAGAGCGTTATGGCCGATGGCGTTGACGGACAAATTAGCTGTCGCGACCCGCAGGCCTGCGCGCATGGGCGTGCCTGAGCGTGACTCAGAAGGTCGCTGAATCCCTGAACAGCTTCGCGCTGCAATGGCGTTCACTCGCCTCCTTTGCCGTCTATCGTTTATTGATCGCGATAATGCTCGTCATCGGGTTTTGGGGATTTAATCGCTTGCAGTTGGTGGGCGCGGCTTCGCCTTTGCTGGCAGGACCAGTCATATTTGCTTATGCGGTGGCGGCAATCGCGATGTTTGTGACCGCGAAAATGCGGGTTCCGTCGCTGGGCGTTCATCTCATCACGCAGGTGTTGGTGGACGTAATTGGTTTGACCTTGCTGATGCATGCCTCAGGTGGCGCGCGCAGTGGTATCGGTTTGTTGCTATTGGTGACGCTCGCCGCTGCGGGTTTGGTTTCCCGCGGGCGCATGGCATTTTTCCACGCCGCGCTCGCCGCGCTGGCGGTGCTGGGCGAGCAGGCATGGCAGTTTTTACGGCTTGACGCTCAGGCCGGTGAATTTGTCCCCGCTGGGTTGTTGGCGGGCAGTTTTTTTGTCATGGGCGGCCTGGGTTATACGTTGGCGAAATATGCAACAGGCGTCGAAAAAATTGCTGAGGCGCGCGGCGTTGATTTGGCCAACATGGCGGAAATAAACCAGCTCGTGATTCGCGATATGCAAGACGGGTTCGTGGTGGTTGATGAGGTGGGAATGATTCGCCAGCACAATGAACACAGCGAAGAAATGATCGCGGGGCTGAAGGATTCAACCAACCGAAAAATCACGGAAGCTGCGCCCCAGCTTGCGGGACTACTCGCGCAATGGCGCAAAAATCATTCGCGCATTTTCCCGATGGTGCGCGACGCTGCAACGCAGACCGATTATCAAGTTCGTTTCGTTGCGGTAGGCGATAAAGATCCTTCGCCGACCGTGATATTTATCGAAGATGCGGGGCGTATTCGCTCACAAGCGCAGCAAATGAAGCTGGTTGCGCTGGGACGTTTGACGGCCAGCATCGCACATGAAATTCGCAACCCGTTATCGTCGATTAACCACGCGGCTGAATTGTTGCAAGAGGACGATCATCGTCTGCCTGCCGACGCGCGTTTGCTCACCATCATTCAGGAAAACTCGCGTCGGCTGGATCGCATGGTCCAAGAAGTATTGAACCTCAATCGCCGTGATCGCGCGCATCCTGAAGCCATCGACGCACAAGCCTATCTTGAGCAATTCATGGCCGATTTTATGGCGAACGAAAAAGTGGCCGCTGGCGTGATTTCGCTGACCATCGTGACCGCGCGGCGTATCATTTTTGATCGCAGTCATCTGGATCAGATTTTGTGGAACCTCACGCGCAACGCCTATCGTCATAGCAAAAAAACAGCTGGCAGTGTGAGCGTAAAATTGGCAGAAACCAATGTTTCGAATATGGCCAAGCTCACCGTGATCGATGACGGGCCGGGCGTTTCCACAGAAGCACTGACGCATTTGTTTGAGCCTTTCTTTACCACCGAAACATCGGGCACTGGCTTGGGGTTGTACATTGCACGCGAACTGGCGGAAGTGAACGGCGCGCGTATCGAGTATATTGCCGACCGAAAGCCCGCCGCCGCACGCGGGGCTGAGTTTTGCATTACGCTTCAACTTCAATAATCGCTTCAACTTCAATAAGTGCGACAACATAAAATAGTAATTTCCGGCGCATTTCAAATCAAACGAGAACGAGTTAATTCATGGCCGACAAACACGTACTGATCGTTGACGACGAAGCGGATATTCGCGAGCTGCTCGTGCTCACGCTAATGCGCATGGGTGTGGAGGCTGATACCGCAGCAACGGTTGAGCATGCTTTTGCGCGATTGTCCGAGCGAGCCTATGACCTGTGCCTGACCGATATGCGCCTGCCTGATGGCGATGGTTTGATGATCTTAAAACACATTGCCGAAAATTATGGCAATACGCCCGTGGCCGTGATTACCGCATTCGGCAGCACGGATAATGCGGTGGCGGCGTTGAAAGAAGGTGCGTTTGATTACATTGCGAAACCGATTCAGTTAAAGCAATTACGCGAGGTCATCACCTCGGCCATGAACCTGCCGAAATCATTGGATCGTCCTGAGCGCGGCAAGCGCATGAGTGGCGCTGACAAAATCGCCAATGTAGCGGATGCGGGGCCGCGATTGATCGGTGAATCACAACCCATCGTCAGAGCCCGCGACATGATCGGCAAGCTGGCGCGCAGCCAGGCACCGGTGTATATCGCTGGCGAATCCGGTACCGGTAAAGAAGTTGCCGCGCGTTTGATTCATTCCGGCTCCGCCCGGCGCGACGCAAATTTTGTTGCGGTGAACTGTGGCGCAATTCCGGAAAATTTGATGGAGAGTGAATTTTTCGGCTACAAAAAAGGTGCCTTCACGGGTG
>JANMQR010000115.1:0-7903 GCA_031370625.1 Burkholderiales bacterium
AAAGAATCGATGCGAGAAATGAGCTGGGCGAGGGCATGGCCCTAGGCCACCCCGGATTTTCACGCTTTTCAAGCCAATGGTTGTTCCCTTGGCGCAGAAAAGCGGGGAAATATGCACCGCCCAGATCATTTTGCAGCCGATTCCCTTTAAGTCCGACAGGCTGCTAACCCGCCTTGCCATCCAGACGTGACGCAAGCAGCCACGGTGTGAATACCCATAGATATAGCGAGAATGAGGCCGCCCACAACAGCGACGATGCCAACACGCTCTCGTTATAGAAGGTCGGCGCAATCATGGGCATGAAAACACGAATGCATGCGCTGGCCAATATTGTCAGATACGCGAGCGTTTCGAGTTTAGAGGCGCGCAAGTTTCGTCCGGTGTGCCCGCGAGCGGTACGCGTCATCATGGCCAGCGTGAGCCCGCCGATGACGCCGATGGTGATCGCGTGAACCCCGAGACTCGACGCCAGCGAGGGGTATATTGCCGCGAAAGCGCGCAGCGCATAACCAATCGGTAACCACAGCAAAGACGCATGCAAGATCCAAAGTATAGGGTTGCGCCAAGTGGCTAAGGGTGAGCAGAGAACCCAACGCGTAAACAACAGGCCGCTTGTGATAAACGCCACCGGTGCCAACCACATTTGCAGCGTTGTAACGAAGCTCAGAATGCCCGTGCAGAATATGCCAACAAGCGCTGCTTTCTCCAATTGTGGATAGCTTTTCGGATTAGTACCCGGCGCACCGTTACGCGTGAACATGGGCATCACGCGCCCGCTCACGATGGTGATAATGAAGCACAGTAAATCAAGGCCCGCGACGGCGATGCTACGTAAATCAATGCTGGCAGACGCAGCGATCAAATTGTAGTGAAACACCAGATTAAGGAGGGCGGCGAATGCAATCAGCAAGACAAAGAAAAAGTTCTGACGATTGCCGCTTCGGTGGATAGGCACCGCGATTCCCCATGCCACGCCAATGAAAAACAAGGTTTCGAAAACAATGCCCGCAAGCGACCACGGCGTTAAATACAAGACACGAGCAAACAACCACGCGACGACAATCCACATCAGGGACGATCCGGCTGGTGTCGGCTGGTTGGTCCAAGCCCGCACCGCAGTCAGCAAAAAACCCGCGACGACGGCGAACGCATATCCGAAAATCATCTCGTGCATATGCCACGCAGTGCCCGCGAGATGGCTGCCCAATACGATGACGCCCTGCCATTGCAATATCCAAAGCGCGACGCTGGCAATCGCCCACGCCGCGCCCGCAAGATAGAACGGGCGAAATCCCAAATTCCACACCGCCGCACCTTCTTGTTGAAATGCTGGCTTTGCGTTAATCATCGGCGTTGCGTCGCGGGAAAATAGCCTTCACCGATCCAGTCGGTTTCATGAGCCTGCATTTGTTTCGCGCCCTGTAGTTGAGTTGGGTTGAATTGAGTTAGCTGCGGCGAAATCGTTAATTTATATAATCAATGCTGGCGCGGTGTTGCAGTCTAAAACGGCCCAAATGCCGCTCTGGTATTGGGGTTTGTCTTTCAAGAGAAAAGCTCCACCGTCTCCTGATACTCCGGCACGCGTGCGCGCCAGCCGAGACTTTCTTCGAGATGGATGCGCATCGCGTCCGCTGCGGAGGGCTCGCCGTGGGTGATGTAGATTTGCGTGGGGGCGGTCTTTACGTCGCGCAGCCAATCGACAATTTCTGAATAATCTGCGTGCGATGAAAGACAATCAAGATTGGCAACCTGCGCGCGAATCGGCACGTATTCGCCGAACATTTTTATTTCCGTCGCGCCTTCCACCAATTTCGCACCGCGCGTACCGGCGGCTTGAAAGCCCGCGAATAAAATCGTGTTGCGTTCATCTGGGCCGAACTGTTTGATGTGATGCAACACGCGTCCGCCTGTCGCCATGCCGCTCGCTGACACAATCACCATCGGGCCATGCAGGGTATTGAGACGCTTCGATTCTTCAGGTGTATTGACAATGCGCATCATCTGGCACATTTCCTGATAGTCGCGTTTCGACAGATGATGTTCGTCGCCATGACGATTGAATAATTCTGTGGCATCCGCCGCCATCGGGCTGTTCAAATATATCGGCACGTTGGGAATGCGGCCCGTGCGATGCAGGAGATACAAATAATAAAGAATGCTCTGCGCACGGCCAACGGCAAAGGCCGGAATCACCAGCACGCCGCCACGTTGAAGCGTGGGTTGCAAAATTTTGAAAATCGCTTCAACCGGATCTGTGTTGTCATGCTTGCGATTGCCGTAAGTGGACTCCACCACCAACCAATCGGCTGCCGTAATCGGCACCGGTGGCTTCATCACGGCATCATGCGGTCGCCCCAAGTCGCCGGAGAAAATCAGTTTGCGATCATCAATATTGAACGTCAGCGTAGCCGAGCCCAAAATATGCCCGGCGCGTTGCCATTGCACGGTAAGCCCATCTGCGAGTTTTAAGAGATCGTCAAAAGCGGCATCCTTGAATAACGAGAGACATTTTTTTGCATCGGCAAGTGTGTAAAGCGGCAAGGCGGGTGCGTGTTTTGAAAAGCTGTGACGATTGGCGAACTCCGCTTCTTCTTCCTGCAAATGCGCCGCATCCGGCAACATGATTTCGCACAGTTCGCGCGTCGCATCGGTGCAATAAATGGGGCCGCTGTAGCCTTGCTTTACCAGCAGTGGCAAGCAGCCGGTGTGGTCAATGTGCGCATGCGTGAGCACCACCGCATCGAGCGATTGAACGTCAAACGGAAACGGCGCCCAATTGCGCAACCGCAATTGCTTGAAGCCTTGAAACAAGCCGCAATCAACGAGGATGCGTTTGCCTTTGGCGACGAGTAAATATTTTGAGCCGGTGACGGTTCCGGTGGCACCGTAAAACGATAACGATGCAGATGTGGTGAGTGTGGATGTGCTGGACGCCATATAGAAAGCTCTCTGAAGGTATTGTGCAATTCATCAACAAATGAAATTAAAAACTTACCTTGACTACTTTAACTAACACTAGCATTGGCGAGCTACTTGGCGGCAATTTGCTCTGAAACGCCCGCCAATGCTTGTGCTTGTTGGTGTGGGTGTGGGCGTGGGCGTGGGTGTAATGTATCTCGCATATCGATCAAGCCGTTGAGCTGCACAAATTAAAGCCCTTCACCGGGCGGAGAAGGGTTGGGATGGGGGTTGCCTTTAATCGCTAACTAAATCACCCTCACCCCAGCCCTCCCTTCCCCCGCAGTAGAGGGAGCAAATCTCACGCTGCTTAATGCGCCGGTCAATAAATTTAGTCGCTATCCGTTCATCATGCGCATGAAAAAAATATTCCTCTTGATTAAACGCAAATCACACGCAATTTCAGTGGCTATTGGTTAGTCGCAGGTGATTCCACGCAAAACTCGCCACGAGTTTGCGCAGCATCAATACGACGCTTCCACGTGCGCCAATAATGAAACGTTGCGGTGAAAAATCCTGCTTGCGCCTTCGTGAAACCACTACCGCCTAAATTTGAGGAGTTGAAATGAATCATGCGTTGCACTTTTTATCGAAAAACGTGATCGGCATCATCGCCGCTGCAATCGTATCGTTTGGGTCATCAACCGCCTTCGCGCTGACGACCAACACCGCCAATGGCATCACTTATTTGACTGGCGGCGTTACGTTGGACGAGCGCCAGGAAATGGCAGATCAACGAAAAAACTTTTCGTTGCTACTCAAGTTCGCGGCCAAATCGGGCAGATATTTGGGCGATGTCTCAGTGAACATCACCAACGGCAAAGGCGCACCAGTGTTTGAATCGACGACCGATGGGCCGTGGTTATTGGTGAATCTGCCAGCGGGTTCATACACGCTGATGGCAACCAGCGGCGGCGTCAGCCAGTCGCAAAAAATCAGCATCGGCAAAAACGCTCGCCGCGAGTTGACGATGTATTGGAACGTGATTGACAAGGATGACGCCAAGGAATAGCGCGTTGATGGCGCAAACAACACGCCCGGCTGGTCAATGATGTCACGCGCCGAACACGAAGGGCCTCGCGACAGAATGCACACCATGAAGACCTACGACGAGTGCGAGGTCTATGACTACGAACCCGTGAAACAAATGGCAGAACGCGCCAAGGAAAAAGCTAAAACGCTCAACATTGCGGGGATGAAGCTTTGTGAAATGCTGAGAGACAAAGGGAGGGTGAAGTAGATTCGATGCGGCGAGTGTGGCAGCGCGCACTTGTGCTGAAAATTGAGGAGTTCGATATACATTCTCATGATGTTTGGCAATCTCGCTACCTAGTGCTTCAATCTTCTCTGCCAAAACATAAGAGCAGGTTGCGCGTTATGCGAATCTCGGCAATCGGCCAATTGGTGACGCCCGCAACGGCGGCGTGTATGACCGCTTTACGCGCGGTAGCCGCCGTTCGAGGATGCAAGCCTTGCTCGCGACATCGATCCATTACATTGCCGAGTTAAGCTCGCGCTTTTGCCTCCATCCACAAACACATCAAATTCCCGCAGGTTACGCACTTGAAAAAATGCGATCTTGGCCCCTTTTGCGTGGGACAACAAGCTTTTCACAGAGACGCGACAGGAGCAATGTCGTTTGCGACGGCCGCGGTCGGCAACTCCTAGGGAGCAACATCTGAACTCTTGAGTGCAATTGAACTAACGGGTTTACGTCTAGCGAGCGCACGATAAGCTCCTGCCTGACGTGGCGTAAGTTTTCTTTTCACGGGCTTCACTTTTGGGACAAGCGCCCGCAGGTTGTTCAACTCAACGCGCAAATTCTTCCACTTCGCATCAAAGCGATTCTCGATCAAAGCCGCTTCACCGACCAACCCGTACAATTTTTCGAGCAGATGTAGTTTATCCGTTGGTGCAGCCAACTTAATGGCGCGCGACAGAGCTTTCATTTTTTGAAGGCGTATGTGGGGCACTCGAATTCCGCTTTCCAACACTATGACGCCGGTAACCACCTTCGGCGATTTTGCAGGGAAGAAACGTGTCTTCGTCGGATGGAGTTCTAAGCCATGCTGTGCCGCAATCTTTTCCAGCGTAGGCAACGTCGCGCGACTGACATTCGTTCCGGAAAATACCATGTCGTCGACATAAACTGTGAAAGTTAGAGAACGCTCATGCGCACAGCGTTCAAAGGCCTCGAACATTGCGCGGTGCACAAAGTACGCCATATGGGTACTAATTGGGCTGCCCGTCGGAAGCACACCGTGGCATGTGCAAACTTTGGCAAGAAGGCTTGCGACATCGTCGCTGCATTGCATGTCGCGAAGGAAGAACTTGTAAATTGCGTCCTTCGTGGTTGAGCCATAAAAACTACGAATGTCCACTTTCAGCGCTCTAAGCGTTCCAACATGCGCTTGGCCATTCGTGATGTACGACCTACCAACAATCGCGGAATGCAGAAAATCTGGTGTTTCCACCCGCCGAAGTAGACGGAAAACCCTGTCGTGAATTTTTCTTAGTTGCGTTTTAGGGGCCTGCACCGATCGGGATTTTGCAGACGACCATTCATCCTTGGGCTCGATTGTAAAGAGCTTGTAGTTGTCTTGATTATTGGCAATTTCTTGCAGTGACTTGAGGTCGGTGTTAAGCAAGGTCGCAAGCTTACCTTTGCTCTCGACCTTAAAGAGTGCGCACTGATCCAGCGCATATCGATAGTCACGCCGTTTCGTTATTTTTCTGGGGGACATTTTTCTCCTCTGCCCAGGTAAGTAGTGACAGAACTTTCTTCGCCACCATGTGCCGAACACCATCACCTCGACCAAGTTTTCCCAGTTGTTCCGAAAACAGGAGTAAAGAGGAAACCGGAATTTGAAAGTAATTCGCGTACTTCCCGAGCACATCAAGTGTGGGTTGCTTCTTGCCGCTCTCTAACTCCGACACGTACGAGTTTGAAATCTGCAAAGTCGAACTCAGCTCAGATTGCGACATATCGTGGTAGATCCGTAGAAGCCTAAGTGCTTCGCTAATCATAAAAAGCTTCCTTCTATTTGTGTGGATTTAGAAGAAGAGGTAAGACTAGGAACCGCTGTCGAAGAAATCAATTACGAATTTGAGAACCTTGGCGCCAATCGAAACGACGCGGTAAACAAATCCTGCGACGGTGAAAACGGACCAAACATAGGCCCCCTTCCACTTGCGCTTCTTAGTCGGGCGAACTCTGGTGATGCGTATTGCAGTTTTCATGAGTAACTTTCTTTAAATGCGGCAGGCGGAATTGCCTGCCTCTCAAGCGCATTCAAAGATCATGAAACAGGAGCAAAGCGCGCCATGTCCCTCAACTCTCAACTGGTTCGGCCGCTCTTCAGCCGAACCACCTTTCCCCGATGCCAACCAAATTCTCGAGGCCGGGAAGTGTCAGAGGTTTCCCTCCACAGGACCTAAGTCCCACATGCAACAGAGAGGCTGTACAACTGGTCTCCATGCATCACAAGACGAAATATAGCGAAAAAAATACGCCGAGTCAAGAACTATTTTCGCTATTAGCGAATATTTATAAAGCCAGAAGAGTCCAGTTTGTATTTGCGAGCCCTAGCATTCACGAGCCTCTCCCGCCACTTTCGGCTTACGAACCGCATTAATACTAGAATTTTAAGAAATTTAAAGGGCTAGGCTCGCATTTTTCAATCAGCTCTGCAAAAATGCGGCCTCGCCTCTTTTGCGTTTGCAGAAAATAATGGCTGTATCGAAACTACCAGCCGCAGTTGCGAGCAGGCGGCTTCGCCGCAGAGGCCGGGAGTTTGAGGGACAAATTAGGTCCGTACTCGCGGCACTTCGGGCATTCACTACAGCACGTCGAAAGACTCCAATGGGTCGACAGCCGCCGCTCGCTTACCTCACAACATTCGCGAAAAAGAAAGTGCGCGGCTTATTGAAACACGCCCGGGTAAGGTGTCAAATCTTGTAACCACGAGCGACCAGAAAATGTAACGCAGTGCACTTTTTAACCCGCCACAGTACCAAACAAACTTCCCACTAAGGCTGTCAGCGCCATAGCCGCCGCACCCCAAAAAGTAACGCGCAATATTGATTTTAGAATCGGTGCGCCACCCGCATAGGCGGCGAGCGCACCGAGTAGCGCGAGGAACACAATCGAGATTCCGCTAACGATGGTGGCGACGTGGGCCAATGGCACGACAAACGCTGTGACTAGCGGTAACGCCGCGCCGACCGTGAATGCAGCGGCAGATGCCAGTGCCGCTTGAATTGGCTTTGCGCTTAACGCATCAGATATTCCCAGCTCGTCGCGGGTGTGTGCAGCGAGCGCGCCATTCGCCGTCAACTGCACAGCGACTTGTTTTGCGAGGTCGTTATCGAGTCCGCGATCTGCGTAAATTTTGGCAAGCTCGGCTAATTCAAATTCGGGATTCGCTTCATGCTCTTTGCGTTCTCGCTCGACATCGGCGCGCTCGGTGTCGGCTTGCGAACTGACTGAAACATATTCGCCTGCCGCCATCGACATTGCCCCTGCGACCAGGCCGGCAATGCCCGCGACTAATATGCCATTGTGCGTGGCGTGTGCAGTGGCTACGCCGACGATAAGGCTGGCGGCGGAGACGATGCCGTCGTTCGCGCCCAAGACGGCCGCGCGCAACCAGCCAATGGTGTGCGTGCGGTGTTGTTCGCGCATGATAATAGCGGGCATGTTTTTTCGTTCAACCAAATCGCATTCGTTTCAATTCAGCAATCTCTTCCAACAAATCCACGATAAGCGCAGCCACTTCCGGGTTCGCGTCGAAGTCGCGTTCGAACGAGAGAAGTTTACGTGCGCGCTGTAGCTCGCGGCTGGCGAATCGCCAATCGCCTACTTCGGAAACCAGTTGCGACATTTCGCATTCGAGCAAGCCTTCTTCAACGTGATGCACAATCCACGCTGGCTCAACGGCACATG
>JANMQR010000189.1:0-1896 GCA_031370625.1 Burkholderiales bacterium
TGCAATCTCGATTTCTTTTAGGAGTTTAACCATGTATGCGGTCATAAAAACCGGCGGGAAGCAGTATCGCGTCCAAGTCGGCGAAAAAATTAAAGTAGAACAGATACCGGCAGACGTGGGCTCGCAAGTTGTCATCGATCAGGTGTTGATGGTTAGTAACGGTGAACTCGTTACCATCGGCACCCCGCTCGTGGCAGGTGCGACAGTCCAGGCTACCGTTATCGCACAAGATCGTGCGGACAAAGTGCGCATTTTCAAAATGCGTCGTCGTAAGCACTATCAAAAGCGTCAGGGCCATCGCCAGAATTATTCGGAGTTGTTCGTCAACGGTATTTTTGATGGCGCAAAGATGATTGCGGAAGCGACCAGCGCAGCTATCGTAGCGCCGAAGTCCACTGCCAAAGCGACAAAAAGCGCTGGCAAGGGCGACGATCTGACCAAAATCGAAGGCGTTGGCCCGAAGATTTCTGGTTTGTTCATTGCGGCGGGCATCACGACCTTCGCAGAATTGGCAAAAACCCCGGTCACCACACTGTCCGACATTCTTCATAAAGCCGGTTCACGTTACGCTTCGCACAACCCAAGCACCTGGCCAGAGCAAGCCCAATTGGCTGCTGATGGCAAATGGGACGAGCTGAAAGCGCTGCAAGTCGCGCTTGACGGCGGCGTGAAGAAGTAACCTGCGAAGTAACGCGTGAAATAACCGGAACTAAGGAGCTAAATCTCATGGCACATAAAAAAGCAGGCGGCAGTTCACGTAACGGCCGCGATTCAGAATCAAAACGTTTGGGCGTTAAAGCCTACGGCGGTGAATTGATTCCAGCCGGTTCGATTATCGTGCGTCAGCGCGGTACCGAATTTCATGCTGGTGAAAACGTCGGCATGGGCAAGGATCACACCTTGTTCGCGCTCAAAACCGGCAAAGTTGTATTTGCGGTTAAAGGCGAAAAGCGTCGTCGTACCATCACGATCGAAGCTGTTCAGCCAGCGTAACTTATCTGGCTATTTGCATGTCAAAAAGCCCCGAAGATTTTTCTTCGGGGCTTTTTTTTCGCTCATCTGTGTAGCGCGAGTAAAGTAAAAATATGAAATTTATCGACGAAGCACGAATTGAAGTCCACGCCGGTGATGGTGGCAACGGCTCGGCCTCGATGCGCCGTGAAAAATACATCGCTTTCGGCGGCCCCGATGGCGGCGATGGCGGTCGCGGTGGCTCAATTTATGTCGTCGCCGATTGCAATATCAACACGCTGGTGGATTATCGCTTCGCCCGTATTTTCCGCGCCAAGAACGGCGAAACCGGACGCGGTGCCGATTGCAGCGGACGCGGTGCAGATGACGTAACACTGCGCGTTCCGGTCGGCACACTGATCAAGGATTTAACAACGGACGTCATCATCGCCGACTTAACGCACGACAAGCAGCGCGTGCTGGTGGCCGAAGGCGGTCGCGGCGGCTTGGGTAATTTACATTTCAAATCCAGCACCAACCGCGCGCCACGCCAGACCACCAAGGGCACCGAGGGCGAAACCAAGGACATCCACTTCGAACTAAAAGTATTGGCCGACGTGGGCCTGCTGGGCATGCCCAACGCGGGTAAATCGACCTTCATTCGCGCCGTGTCAGCCGCGAAACCGAAAGTGGCGGATTATCCATTCACCACGCTGCATCCGAATTTGGGTGTGGTGCGGGTATCGGACAATAAAAGTTTTGTGATCGCCGACGTGCCCGGCTTGATCGAGGGTGCGGCTGAAGGCGCAGGCTTGGGGCATCAATTTTTAAAGCATTTGCAGCGCACGCACCTGCTCTTGCACCTGGTTGATATCGCGCCGTTCGATCCCGAAACTGATCCGGTCAAGGAAGCGAAAGCGATCATTAACGAACTCAAAAAATACG
>JANMQR010000146.1:0-9095 GCA_031370625.1 Burkholderiales bacterium
GATTACTCAAGCGTGCTCGAACTCGACCTATCAACAGTGAACGCATCGCTCGCCGGCCCGAAGCGTCCGCAGGACAGAATCGAACTCGGCAACATGAAATCGCAATTCACTTCGCTCTTCTCCAAGCCATCTACCGAGAACGGCTTTACCAAAAAAGCAGAAGATTTACCGAAACGTTTTGCGACCAAAGACAGCGTGGAAATTGGCTCGGGCGATGTATTGATCGCCGCGATTACATCGTGCACCAATACCTCGAATCCGAGCGTGATGTTGGCGGCAGGCTTGCTGGCTAAAAAAGCAGTCGAGCATGGCCTAACCGTGATGCCGCACATCAAGACTTCATTAGCACCTGGCTCGCGCGTGGTGACTGATTATTTGACCAAATCCGGACTGCTGCCCTACTTGGAAAAATTGGGATTTTTCCTGGCCGGTTATGGCTGCACCACGTGTATCGGCAATGCAGGTGATTTGCGTCCAGAGTTTAATGAATCGATCACCAGCAACGATTTGGTGTGTGCTGCGGTGCTGTCGGGAAACCGAAATTTTGAAGCGCGGATCCATCCAAATTTGCGCGCAAATTTTTTGGCCTCACCGCCGCTGGTGGTCGCGTATGCGATTGCAGGCACGGTGCTGAAAGATTTGGAAACCGAACCTGTCGGCAATGGCAAGAATGGCCCGGTATTTTTAAAAGATATCTGGCCCACCACCGCAGAAATCGCGTCGGCCATGTCGTTCGCGAAAGACCCTGCAACCTTCCAGCGCCTTTACTCAAACCTCGGCGCAGATAATCCGCTGTGGCAAGCCGTCAAGGGTACTCAGGGTCAGGTCTATGATTGGCCGACCTCAACGTACATCGCCGAGCCGCCGTTCTTCAGCAGCAATTTCGGCATGCACGCGGGCACCGCGAAGGACATCAAAGGTGCCCGCGCCTTGGGCGTCTTCGGCGATTCTGTGACCACCGATCACATCTCGCCCGCAGGCTCCATCAAGGACACTTCGCCCGCTGGAAAATACTTGATCGACCATAAAGTATTGAAAGCCGATTTCAACAGCTACGGCGCACGACGCGGCAATCACGACGTGATGATGCGCGGCACCTTCGCCAACGTGCGCATCAAAAATTTGATGCTGCCCGCCAAGGCCGATGGCTCGCGCGTTGAAGGCGGCGTAACGTTGATGCAGCCGTCAGGCGAGCAAGCCTTCATCTACGACGCCGCGATGAGCTACATCGCCGCAGGAACGCCCACCGTGATTTTTGGTGGCGAAGAATACGGCACCGGCTCATCACGCGACTGGGCCGCGAAGGGAACGCAATTGTTGGGTGTTAAAGCTGTAATCGCAAAAAGCTTCGAGCGCATTCATCGCTCCAACCTGGTCGGCATGGGCGTCTTGCCCTGCCAATTCAAAGGCAACGACACCGTCGATTCACTCGGCATCAAGGGCGATGAAGAGTTTGATTTGATCGGCGTAGAAGCTGGCATTAAACCGCAAATGGATGTGACGCTAGTGATCAAACGCAAAGACGGCACGAAGAAAGAAGTCACTGTGCTGTTGCGCATTGATACGCCGATTGAAGTTGATTACTACCTGCACGGCGGAATTCTGCCGTATGTGTTGCGGGAGTTGATTTCGAAGGCGGCTTAGATAAATTTAAGCTTCGGAGATTTGAATGGAAAACCGGGCATTGCCCGGCTTTCCATTTCTTCAATGGCTAAACTCTAAGCACAGCAAGGCGTTTCAGCCATTTTTCATTGTGGCACCGCACTAGGCCTCGAAGCTGGAGATTATCATTTGCAAATTCTGATGAAGCGCAAGTAGTGAAGTTACCATATGAAACCCTGAGTTTGCTGTGACCAACCATAGCAGAAAACGCATTCTAAGATTGGCAACTCACGACCCGGTGAGGCCAGTAAATTCCAGAGGTCTAGCGTTTGGATTCAATAGCTCTGCGCTACTCAATCGCCCAGCGTCCGGTGGAATGATTGTTTCTGAGTCTTTGCACGTGAGCGCTACCGAAACTGATTAAACGTCTTCAGTAGTTTCATTGTGGATTCATAGTCGAGTTTGTCCCCCTCGAACTCGCACCTGTAGAGGCCTTGAAGATTTGACGGCAACGTTACGCCTTTCTCGACCAATAGGATCATTCGCTTTCCGTAAAGTGCCATAGCAGCGCCAATTTCGATAAGAACGTTGTCATTTAGTTTGGCGTGCTCGTTGCCGTCTTTATCGAGGTATTTTCCTTCAGCTCCGACATGTAACACTCCTGCTCCACACGAACGCATGTCTTCAAAGACTTTTTCTGGAACAGGAATGGCCGTCGACTCACGCTCAACAGATACAACGGGCTCAAAGCTTCCGAAAGTTAGAAGCTCCTTAATCTGAGCCACGACGGCTCGCTGCTTGCCGTGTGTAATAAATACGCGATTCGCTTTAGCGTCGAAAGCGGGAACGACCGCAGGCGGTGTGGCCGTTGGGGGTGATAAATCAGTCAACACTTCTTCCATGTGCTGCGCACCCGAAGTATCGGCCAACTCCGAAGTGGCTGTAGGACGGGGAACTCCCGGAGAGTCGAGGTTAATGAATGGTCCAGTGGGGGTTTCGCGAATGATGCCCGCATAGCTGCCGTTGGCTTTAGTGATTTCAACTGCAGCTTCCGCCCGGTCCGCAGGAAGACCAAGCGATTTCAGTACATTCACCGCAATCGTATCGTTCGGGAACTTGGCGCGACGATACTTTTCGAAAAACTCGCGCAGAATACGAGGCTTCATAATTGCTTCGCGGCGAGCGACGACATCTTCGCCTTCCGCCTCTGGTGCGACAAGCCTTCTACCAAGCGAAGTGAGTTTGATAACGTTGGCGTTGACTCCTCCGTCGCTAAGACCGTAGGCAATCGATGCGCCTGCTAGAGCCTGCCAACCGCTGCTCGTTGGACTTATACCCAGCGACAGTGCGACGTCAGGTGGTGATCCTGAGTCACCGGCAAAATTGTCAACAATTGCGGATGAAATTCTCTGGGCCTGCTGAAGCGTGCTTTGTGGAAAGTCGGCCTGCTTGAAGTAGACGCGCTTCTCGTCCGCCTTTGCAGGCATGACCTTCTTTATTGATCGCGGTATGGGCTTCGTAGCCCTCGCTTTGCTCTGAGCCTTCACTTGTTTCTCCTTGATCGATTTGTTTGCTTAGTGTGATTTCGCGTCCACGACCACGCTAGACGGTTGGTAGATATGAAAGGACCAGCTAAAGACGCCTACCGATTGAATTCACTAGCGATGCGCGGCTTTATCGCGCAGCGTCCGGTGGGATGGTGGGTTGGGCATCATTGTTGCTGTGACGTTCTGCGGTTAGAGGTGAATGGCTCCATCAATGGGAATTGGCGCTCACAGCAATACGCAATTTTGTCGTAGATATTCTGATCCCCTGTTGTATGAGTTGCCATACACAAGTAGATATTTCCAGTTGTTTGTTTAGAAAAAACCAACCATTCACCGGTCATGCGTTGTTCGTTGCTTCTTTTTTCAACGGTTCCAATGACCACGTTATGTACCAGATCAACGATATGTTTCTTTTCTATAGCGGCGCTTTCGGGCCCCATTGATTTATCCCAAATGGCTTTAAAATTTTTGTTAATTTCGTTTTGAATATTTGGCACCAGGTAGTGGTCAGAGAAATAGTGCTGATGCCAAAGTGGATGTAATGGTGGGCGCTTGAATTGAGTGGCGTCTTTTGTATAGCCGTCATCACGAAAGGTCTCAAGACATTTTATTTCATCAATAATGTGTCTTGGATCAATCCCTTTTAAATCCAAATTCACTATCAAGTCAGCAATAAAAACCTCTGAATACCGGTTAGGTATAAGGTCATCGAGCCCATAATAATTAACAAACTCAGTTCTCTTATTTCCATCAATTCTTTTGGTTTCGTTATTAACAACAACATCGATATTCAATGATCTAAATTGGCTCATATTTCTTAAAGCATCCTCGCATAACAAAATCACGTTTTGGCGCAACGGTAGCCAAGTTGCTTCACGCACCCGCAGAAGAACCTAGATTAAGATTAACACCGAAAAATTTGCCGTGCAATTGACTCTTCATTAGTGTCATTAATTTTGAGAACAAATCAACTCTCTCTTCGCTAAGAGCTCCCCACTAAATTTATTAGAACTATAGACCTTCGCCGCGTTTGAGTTACTCAACACCCTACCGCCGCGCTCCCACCCCGTTGTAATCCACCAACTCACACCCGACCGCATTCGGATTGTCGCAACACGCGCTAAGCTTGTTGGCACTCTCCAAAAATATCTGATCCCACTGCGCTTTGCTGTGCAGATTGCCGGGAGCCATCCAATGCGATAGCGGGTATTTTTTTGCGGCTTCGTCCTGGCCGGGGCTGGCGAGCTTGCCGGTGGATTGGCGGAGAGCTACGTGGCAGGAATTCAGGTTGCCGATGCGGTGGCAGGTGGTGCAGGTGTTGCCGCGCGTGGTGATGCCATGGGGTTGCTGCCAGCGTTTGAAATCCGCGCCAATATCGTTTTTATATTTGCCGAATGGGTCACCCGGCACTAGGCCGGTCTGCGCGATGAAGGGGCTGTACATGAACGGGCCGCTGTCGTGGCATGCAACACATTGGCCGCTGGCGGTGACTGCCGGTGGATTCCAAATGCTGCCCGCCGCGGCCTGGGTGGCAGATGATATGCGCCGACCATCAATGCCTGTGGTGGGGCTTAACGGTAGCGCGGCGACGGCCTGAAACCAGCAGGTGCTGCCCGATCTGACGTTATGCGCGACGATATCAATTTCGTCGAATAGTGTGGTGTCGCTTACGCGGATTTTCTTTTGGCGACACAGCGCGCTGACCTGCGCGACATCATCATCACGCAGCAACAACACGCGTGAATACGGCACGCACTGGCCATCGGTTTTTTGCGATGCGTCTTCCACCAACAATGACGGTTTATCGCAAAGCATTTGCGGCGTGTACGCGGCGGGGGTTTTGCCTTTGACCGTGATCGGGATGAGCTTGCCGTCCATGCAGCTAAAGGCGGGCACGGGTGACACTTTGGCGGCGCATTCTTGACCGTATTCAAACGCGGTTTGTGATGGTGGTGATGGCGTTTCAGCGTGTGCAATACCGGCCAATGCCGCGCCACAAATAAGCATCGTGCGAAGTAAAAATTTCATTTCGCCACCTGCTTGGTTTTTGGACTATTCACGCCCGTCACCAACCCGCCTTCCGCCAGTATCACCGCACGAATCGCACGGTAATATCGTTCGTAGCCAGTGCAGCGGCAAATATGTTGCCCAACCGCGTTATTGATCGCGGCATCCAGCTCTGGCTGCGGCACAGGCGAGATTCGCAAACGCTCAATCAGCATATTCGTCGCCATCACAAAGCCCGGCGTACAGTAGCCGCATTGGAACGCGAAGTGATCCAGAAATGATTGCTGCACGGCGCTCAATTGATCTGGCTTACCCACGCCTTCAATCGTGGTGATGCTTTGTCCATCGAGCAACACGGCGGGGGTTGAGCACGCCAGCAGCGGCTGCGAGAGGCTTTGCGGCGTGAGCTTTACCGCAACCGTGCAGGCCTTGCAGACGCCAATGCCGCAACATAATTTGGTGCCGGTTAAACCCAGCTCTTCCTGCAAAAAATCCACTAAGGCAAGGTCATCGCTGACGGTACGCTGCACCATTTGCCCATTGATGCGGATGCTGATGGATTGTGATTTTATTTCTGGCGTGATTTCTGGCGTTATTTTTGGCGGGATTTCTGGCGTGAGCGGATTCATTTCAATGCCTCGCGAATGTTAGCGGGTGTGATCGGCAGGCTGCGAAAGCGTTTGCCGGTGGCAGCAGCGACGGCGTTGCCAATCGCGGGGGCAATCGGGCAGAGCACCGCTTCGGCAATGCCTTTTCCGGTGGTCTCAGTCGTGGGCAAAATATTCAAGCCCAATTTGCCCAGCGGCACATCGCTCGCGAGTGCAACTTGATAACGATCCAGATTCCAGCGACCATCGCCTGCGCCGTCCCCCAATAGCGGCAAGTTTTCCAGCAAGGCGTAACCAATGCCCATCGCCAAGCCCCCCTGCGCCTGCCCGGTGAGCAAATCAGGCTGAAGCACTTTACCGGCATCGACAAACAGCTCAACGGCGACCACCTGCACATGGCCGCTAGACGGCGTGATCAGCACCGCGGCTAGCGCACCGGATGGCGAAAACAAACTGCGGCCATACAGCGCGGCCTCAGGCTCTGGCGGCATGATGTTAAAGCGTGGACGTGGCTGCCAAACTTTGCTGCCCGCGTTGAGTGTGGAGAGACCATCTACCGGCCATTTGCGCGCAGTCCAATCGCCGACCGTATAATCCGCCCGCACCCAACGGCCTTGGTACAGTGCGTGGGTCATCGCAGCTGCACAAAGGCCGTGCGAGAGACCCGCCGCGTAAATTTGCTTGGCGATGGCGCGGATGTCCAGCGCCGGTAGTTGAGGCGATTGCGGCGCAAATAATTTGCCATCCCGCCAGCTCGTTTTATCGCGTATTTTTTCCACCGGCACGCGCCACAGCAGCGCAGCGGCGGGCAAGATTCCAGTTTCAAACAGCGCGCGCGTTGCCTGCTCGGTGACATGTACCTGATGAAAAGCAGTCAGGCATGCGCTGGATGACATGGCAAAAGATGCCGTCCAGGTCGGGTCATTCCACGAGCCACCCGAAGCGCTATGCAATCCCAACGGCGCTGCAAAATATCCTGCGTCGCCCATCACTACTTGTGCCGCATTGTTCCCCGCGAAGCCCGCTGTGCTGATCGCCAGCGTGGTCGCTGAGCCATTGCCCATATCGACGCAATTGGTTCGCACCGTCAGCGCGCCGTCAATCGAGATGCTGACTTCGGCCATCACGCCATCGGTGCCAGTGCCGTAAGCTTGGTTCGCAAGTGCGAAGCCGACACCGTAAAGCAGACCATCGGCAGAATGTTTTTTTTGCATCGCTTTACGTTGCGTCCACAAACTATGTTGCTTGGCCAATTCGCAAATTTTTACCAGCGTCATTGGCTGCGTCAGCGGTGCGCCGGTGATGGTGCGCTGGCCGGTTTGCAGCACATTCATTTGGCGTAATTGAATCGGGTCTGCACCCAACGATACCGCCACTTCATCGACCAAGGTTTCCACCGCGAAGCTCGCCTGCGGCCCGCCAAAGCCGCGCATTGAGCCGCCGATCACGCCGGGCGTGGGCATCGCTTTGGCGTCCACCGAGGCTTTGGTAATGTTGTAACCACTCAAGCCGCAATAGCCCGCCAGCATGGCGATGAACTGGCTGTAATTGTTGTTCCCGCCGCCGTTCAATCGCTGGCTACTTTGAAACGCAACAAAACGCCCACGACCGTCCACCGCAATCCGCTGTTCAATCCGCGAATCAAGCTGCTTCAAGCCGGATTGGAATTGCTCATAACGATCCAGCGCGATTCGTACCGGCGCGTCCGTATAGGCCGCCGCAAGAGCGAGCAACGGTGGAAATGTCGACACATCGCGCCCACCAAATCCACCACCCGGATAACAAGAATTCAGCACCACCGTGCCGACATTAATCGGGCAGCCTGTATTTGAAAACAGGCCCAGCGTATCGGCCATATCGCCATTGGTCGCCTGTGTTCCCAACACCAGATTCAGATTGCCCGACTGCGGATTGGAACGATCAAGCCACGCCAGTCCCGCCTCTGGCTCCATGAACATCGGGTCGAGCACTTGAGTGCTGTAAGTGCCGCTGAAAGTGCGCAAGCCAGGCTCGGCGAATGTATTGGCGATCTGCTGGCGCTTCGTGATCGCCACTTTATCCAGCGGCGTCGGCGGCCGCGCATAGGGATCGCTTTCGCCATCTTGCACCTGCGAAAAATCGGGCACGCCGGGTGCCTCATAACGCGTCAAAAATACGCTCGGCGAATACGCCACATTTGCCGGTGGCACCGGGGCTTTAGCGCCGTACTGCACCACGTTCGGATTGAATTGCAGAATTTGTTTGGCGCGACGGTAAGTATCAAAGTCAGCAAAGATCAGCATCGCAAGCGGCTGCCCAAAAAAAATCGGCCGCGTCCCCGCCGCCGCCATCAAGCCACTCGGCCAAACCTCCGGTGACTGCATACTAAACGGCAGCTTGATTTTGTCGCGCACCAAATCGGCCTGCGTGACCACGCGCAGCGGCTGCAATGTGCTTGGCAGCATCGATAAATCAATACCCGAAAAAAGACGATCCACCTGCGTTGCGCGCACCACCCACGCCATGCGTTCCTGCTGCGGCCAACCCGCCCCCGCCATATCGCGCGCCCGAAAATCTCGCGCATAGATTTTTTGGCCCGTCACTTTTGCCACACCTTCAATACGAAAGCGCGCCTTACCCGGTGGCCCTGACCATTGCGATGACGGCGGTTCGGCTTCGCGAAGCGGCGTGGGCAACCCCGCCAGTAGCGGCGCGCGCGCAGTATGCGCATCGGCCAATTGGTTGAACACCACCTGCACACCAGCCGCGCCGACGATGCAAAAAAATGTGCGCCGTGAAAAGGTGAAATGATTATTATTTTTCATAATGCACTCCCTGACTTGATAGCCGCTTATGGTTTTTACGACAACATCAGCAAACGCGGATTGTAGGGTGGGCAGGCCGCGTTTGCCAACTGCGCTGCCCACGCGCATGTGGCGATGCACGGTGGGCACGCGTTGCTTTGCCCACCCTACATATCGCCGTCGCAGCGGTTCGCAATTGAACCCAAAGAAATCAAGAAATTAAGAAAATAATTCTTAGCTTTTGCTTTATCTAGCTCTTTAACTCAGCAAACAAACCGCCTCAGCCGCAACACCCTCGCCTCTTCCCGCAAACCCCAGTTTCTCGGTCGTCGTCGCTTTCACATTTACTTGCGAAATTTCCAGCGCTAAATCACTCGCAATATTACTCATCATCGCCGGAATATGCGGTGACATTTTCGGAGCTTGGGCGATAATGGTGGCGTCGATATTGTTGATCTCGAAACCGCTATTTTTTATCAGCGCGCCGACGTGTCGCAACAGCTCGCGACTGTTGATGCCTTTGAATTTTGCGTCGCTATCGGGGAAGT
>JANMQR010000148.1:0-14359 GCA_031370625.1 Burkholderiales bacterium
GCGGCGAAAACGATTTACACCGGCGGTAATTATGTCGATGTCACCCGCCAACGCGCATCCGATTTCGCGGCGATTACCGCATCGTTCATCTATATCGTTCCGCAGATCATGCTGCTGTTTTTGCTGGGCGCATTAACAGCACAGATGGGTTGGCTGAAAGTATCTCAACAGTGCCCAAGAAGACATCATCGGTTACTGAAACGCATTTTCATTTTCACGTTCGTGGTGGGTTTGCCAATCAATATCGCATACACGATGAAGGCTTGGGCAATAGCGCATAGCTTCACGATTGAAACTTCGATGTTTGACCTTTTTGTGTCGACGTTGGCACCCGTTTTCGCGTTTGCCTACATGGCGGGTCTCGCCCTGATTGCATCTACTGGCGTTGGCAAAACACTGATCGCATTATTTGCGCCCGCCGGAAAAATCGCTCTCACGAATTATGTTTTTCAATCATTGGCGATGTCGTTTTTGCTTTACGGATATGGCTTCGGTTTGGGCGCGCGTTTGCGACAAGGTGAATTGCTGCTGTTGGCAATCGCAATTTTTGTTTGCCAATTAGCGCTGAGCCATTTGTATTTGCGTGTGTTTCGACAAGGCCCATTGGAGTGGGTTTGGCGACGCTGGACAAACGCATGAGCCGATCCAGCACTGTTGTTCATTTCAAACACCATCCCAAGTGTTTCGAATTATCCAAACACCGGAAAAACAAATGTGACCGCGCTGCACTGAATACACGCTCGAGCTTACCGTGGATTCTGCTATCGTGACTTATGTTTTTCCTGACGCTGCGCGCTTTTTACTTTTATGACCTCCGCTAAACAACAATCCACATTCTGGTTCACCGTGCTCGTCGCCGCATCGTTACTGATGATTACGATGGGTGCGAGGCAATCGCAGGGCTTATTTGTTTCGCCACTCAATACAGCGACTGGTCTGGGCATCGCCAGTATCAGCTTCGCGATGGCGATTGGGCAATTTGTATGGGGCGCGATTCAGCCAATTGCGGGTGCGGTGGCGGATCGCTACGGGCCTGGTCGCGTGCTCGCAGTTGGCACGATCGTGCTCGCGCTTGGCTGGGCAATCACGCCATTCATGTCGTCGAGCTTTGGCTTAATCGTATCGATCGGCATCCTCACCGCCGCAGGTGCGGGCGCAGGAAGTTTTTCAGTATTGATTGGTGCTGCCGCGCAACGTTTACCTGCCGAGAGTCGCGGCATGGCGGCAGGCATCATCAATGCAGGCGGCTCATTCGGGCAATTCGTCTTCGCGCCACTTCTGCAAAAACTTATCAGCGCAATTGGCTGGATGGGATCAATGTGGTCGATGGCGGTGATCTCACTTTTCGCATTGCCACTCGCATGGTTATTGCGCAAAAAACAAGATGCAAACTCTAGCACTAGCGCAGCACTTGAGCCAAATATTGCTGAAAAGCCGCTTAAAATGGCAGTCTACGAAGCGCTGCAAGATCGCAGCTATCTGTTATTGCACGCCGGATTTTTTACCTGCGGGTTTCATATCGCGTTTCTCATCACCCATTTACCGGGCGAAGTCGCACTCTGCGGACTGCCGCCGAATGTCGCCAGTTGGTCACTCGCGATTATCGGGCTCGCCAATATTGTCGGCAGCCTCGCCGTCGGCTGGGGCGTGGGACATTACCGCAGCAAATACATTTTGTTTTGGATGTACGCGTCGCGCACCCTGATGGTGGGGCTTTATTTACTCGCGCCCAAGACCGACATCACCTTCTATATTTTCGCCGCTGCCTTGGGCCTCACGTGGCTCGCCACCGTGCCACCAACCGCAGGTGTGGTCGGTAAACTTTTCGGCACGCGCTATCTTTCCACGCTATTTGGTTTGACCCTGCTCTCACACCAAATCGGCGGATTTTTTGGCGCGTGGTTGGGCGGGATCGCGATTACACGGCAAGGCAATTACGACTGGATGTGGTACGCCGATATGGCGTTGGCACTCGCTGCTGCGCTGTGCAATTTACCGATTCGCGAGGCACCGGTTGTCAAACGCGTCGCAACGTTAAAGGCTGCATAACATTGTGGTATTTGTACTTGATCGAATGCACCAACGGCGCGCTTTACGCAGGCATCACCACCGATGTTCAAGCGCGCTACGCGAAGCACGCGAGTGGCAAAGGTGCCAAATACACACGCGCGAATCCGCCACAGCGTTTGATCGGCTCGATTGAATTTGCAGATCGCTCCAGCGCATCAAAAGCCGAATATAAAATCAAGCAATTGCCACGAGCGGAAAAAATTGGGTTTTTGCTCGCTGGTTGAAAATCTGAGGACGACCCAAAGCCGCAGTTCATCCGCTTCCACCATCGGGCAGCCAGACGCGACTCCACAGCGTTGAGTTAGTAGCAATATCTCAGTTCGCACGACCAATGAGCTCTATGAAACCTTGATATCCAGCCCGTGGAGTCAATGTTCAAGCAATCTAAATATCCGTTGCTTAACATCATCATCCGGTTCCTGCGCGGCCGCTTTCTCCAACGCTAAGCGGGCCGACTGTGGCCACGCACTTTTGTCCCATCCGTCAATTGCTTTGAGCGCCATGCTGCGGTTGCGAACAACCGGGCTTTGCAAGCCCGCTTCTATTAACGGCCATCCTTTTCCGGGAAAGCGACCAAGATCTTGAAGCACGAAATCCAAGCCGCTGTGACTACCAAACTGTGGTCCGAGTCCCAGCTCGTCAGCCGGGCCACTTGCAATCTTATCCAGAGGCAACTCCCGCACGGCAAGAGCCACGATTTTGTCTATGTGCTTATCATTCGCTTTTTGCATCACGTTGAACCACCGTCCGGCCTCAATCGGACGCGCGACAACTCGCTGCCAATGTATGTCGAAAGTATTCAGCGCGAAGTAATCGGCAGCGCGGCCGGCCTCGTAAAACTGTTGTTCATCCTCCGTGTTTAGGCTCGAGAGAACCATGTCTTGCCACCGATCTTGCGAAGCGAGATTGGCGGCAGTTCGCTCAATCAACTGGCGGTTAGCCTCAGTCCAGCCAGTTTTTAGCTGTAGAACCTCGTCCCGTTTATCAGTGCGTACATAATCCAAGATTGAGCACACCGTCAACAGATGACGCAAGGCAGGCGGGTGGCTCGGAATATGTTCTAAGTAACGCCCACAGACAAGTGCCGCGTCCGCGTAATCGTCTAGGCTCTCTGCCGGCCCCCCACTGATAAGCGCGCTGATGATTTCGCTGGTGCTGAGTAGTTCGTCGTTACTGATGCTGGGTTGTTCGAGCGCTTCTCGCAGCTTTCCATGCACGGCGCAGGTGTAAGCCAAATACTCGTACATGACTGAGTTACGATAACCCTCCAGCCGCAACCACCGCTGAATCGCGATGTTATCCGTTGGAACCAAGCGCTCTACCACTTGAATTCGGCCCCAGCCTTCGACACTTTTAGCGAGTTGCCAGAGTGCCTCGGAAGGGTCGTCCAGCATGTTCGTCAAAGCGACTGCCGCAAACAGGGTGAATTCGTCGTGTGCACCCAGCGTGAGCACGGTCTGCCTGTGTTCGTGCAACCGCAAAATACCAATCAAGGCGATACCCACCTTGACCGGGCCTCTGTCGGGTGAGTCGGTCGCCAACCGTATAGCGAATCTGATGAGATGGGGTTCTCTGGGTACTTGCCATTTAGCGAGCAGCGCAATGACCTCATCAATTAGCTCTAGCGCGGACTCATCGTTGAGGAGCGAATGCAGGTTGTACTGCGCACCTGACTCACCGGTATTCGCGATCCTTCGCAGTAACTTGGCGACGCGATTAGCCGTAGCATTTTCCTTTGGTATTCCGGCGTGGTGACCAACGACACCGTCCATCGCACCTGCGGCCCATCGAATCTTCCGGTCACCGTGAAAGCTCTCTTCGTCAGGCAAGTCTAACCCTTCGTGGGGTAGCTTACCGTTGGTCGCGTCAAGTTTAGCGCTCATCAGGCGAAAGATGGAATGCTCAACCCATGGCGCGGACGCTTTGCCTTGATCACGCCCAAAAAGTAACGAGATGATGCTCATGTGCCAAAGTATAGTGTTTGCCAGTTGTTTTGAGCAGCTAGGCGCAAGCAAGATTTGGAGAGTTGGCTGATGCCCGAACTTCCGCTTTCAGGTGAAGCGATTGAACAAATCAATGTCGGTTCATGGCCGAATTCGGACGATCATGTCCGCGAAACAATGCCCGCCCAATTTCGTTGCTTCGCCGCCTCTACTCATTTTCGGCGGCTCCGCGAAACGTTTCACACCAAGGCCTCATACAATTCTGCCGGAAAAAAACGAGCCCATTTTTTTCATGCTGACCTTGCGTATGCCGTTGCGTATGTCGTTACGTATGCCGTTGTGTATCTCGCTGATGTTGGTCGATGGATCAACATCAGCGAAAATTAAGCGGGCTGCTCATGAATGCACGAACTCTACGGCTGAGGCTTCGCTTGTACAAACGTTTCGATATTGCGTTCACCTGCAAAACGTTTCAATCGAAGCAACGATGCTGATTGCGGCGGCAACACCGGCGTCACGGTGGCAAGTGCTGATTTCGCGAGTGCTGTGGCAGCCGCTCGACCGTCTTCGCTGCCTGTGCGGCTGAGCACATCAAGGCGAGGCAACACGGCAAGTACCGCGCGCGGATTATCCGCGCCATAGTTTGCGATCATCGCGGCTTCAAATTTCTCCAACGCGGCAAGTGCCTGCGCAACGTTACCCGCCTCTGCCTCCACCAACGCGTGTATGCGCTGAAAATTTAATTGGCGTGAGCTGTTCGCCATCTTGATCGGCGCATTCAACTCATCAAGCAATCGTTTCACCTCATTGAGATTGCCTTTGCGCCGTTGCCAATCGATCAACACCATTTGCGTATCGAGCGTTTCACCCAATTTGGTGCTGGTGAATTTTTTACGGTCTTTGAGCGACTGATCAATTAGTGGCTTTGCGTCATCCAGTCTTTCCATGTGCGTGAGCAGCCGACCCAAATGGTTTCGCACGCGGGCAATGCGCAGATCCCCCGCAGGCAATTCGCGCTCGCGAATCGCGAGCGCTTCACGATAGGCAATTTCAGCCGCTGCATTGTCGCCCGTCTCTTCAAGCAACGTACCGACGTTGTTCAGCGTAACTGCATATTGCACAGACTTGCCCGCCAGGCGCTCATTGAGCGCCAGCTCATCGCGATAAATGACCAGCGCCTCGGCGTACTTGCCGCGGTCCTGCAGTAAGCTGGCGAGTTCGCCCATCGCGTTCGCGGATTTCACCGAATCACCACCATCAATCTCTAGACGCAGTGCCAACGCGTTGCGCAAGATTGGTTCAGCCTCGGCAAATTTTTTTTGCGCCGCCAGTGTGCGCGCCAAGCCTTGTTGCGAATTCAACATGCGCGGATGACGCTCACCAAACGTAATACTGCGCGCATCGATGGCTTGTCGGTAATAGCTTTCTGATTTTGCAAATTGCCCTCCCCGCTCGTAAAGTTGCCCCAAATCTTGCAACCATGCGGTCTCATCTTCGGCAAATATCCGCAACTGCTGCGCGGTTTGCGGCGCGGCCTTGCGCAGCGCAATCCCGCCCTGTAGCAGCGGTTCGGCCTCATCCACTTTGCCGACGCCACTGAACGCCATGCTCAGCGCAATCATGGATGCCCCCGTTTCGCGTCCAGGCGGACGTTCGTAGCGTTGATTGAGCGCAAGTGATTCGCGCGCCATTGCTTCGGCGTCACGATAATCGGCGAGATTGCCTTTCATGCGCGAGAACCGGCGCAACAATTTCGCCAGCTCCAGCGGACGTGGCGGGGTCACGCTGCGTTCGACTTGCAGCGCGCGCTCGTATAGCGGCATCGACAATTTTGGCTGCCCCATGTTTTCGTACACCATCGCCAGCGACGTGAACATCGCCGCTTGCGTGGCGGGTTGATTTTTCAAATCGCGCTCAACCCGTTCACTGCCACTTTTTACGAGGTCAGCCACCGTTGGCAGCCCACCCTTTTTCAAATAATTTTCCGGATCCGCGTTGCCGAAAATCGTCACCATAAACGCGCTCACTTCTTTGGCCGTTGCGGCTTCATTCTGCGCAAACGCTTCGGACACGCGCGATTTTGTTTCAGCGTTGGTGGCGGCACGCTCGGCGTCACGCGCGCGATCACGAGCCACCAGTGCGACTTGCTCCGCAATCAGCGCACGATTGCGCTCAGCGAGCGCGAGTGCTTCTGCGTTGGCTGCACGATCACGTTGTTGCACAGCATCAGCCTGAGCAAGTTTCGCGTTATCGCGTTCCTGCAGCGCGTCTAATCTAGCCACATTGGTACGATCACGCTCATCAATTACCCGCCACGTGAACCCGGCCACGGTGGCAAAAAACAATCCGGAAGCAACGAATACCGGCCAGCGGCGCTGCCATAGTTTCGCAAAAACATACCCACTCGATTTTGGTATCGCGCGTATCGGCAGATTGCGTTGCAGGCGCGAAAGATCATCTTGAAACTGCTGCACCGATGCATAGCGTTGTTGCGCATCAAGCGCGCCCGCCATGCCGATAATCGCGTTAATTTCTCGACCTATTTTTAATTTTTCATCTTGACTGGGTATGTCGTTCAACAGCTTTTTCAGCATCATGCTCAGGCTGTAAACATCGCTTGCGGTCGACACCGCCTCACCAGCGCGCTGCTCCGGGCTTGAGTAGCCAGGCGTGAATGCGCGTGGCGCCTGATCGTCACGCGTGCCAGCCGAATCCAGCAATCGGGCAATGCCAAAATCCAGGAGCACCGGCCGCCCGTTGCGATCCACCATCACGTTTGATGGCTTCAGATCGCAGTGCACCACCAAGCGCTGATGGGCAAACGAGACGCCTTCGCAAACATGCAAAAATAATTTGATAATCGCTGCTTCGCCCAATTTGCGTTCGCGGCAATAAGCGTCAATCGGCACGCCTTCGACATGCTCCATCACAAGATACGGTCGGCCCTGCGGGGTGGCACCACCGTCCAGCAAACGCGCGATATTGGGATGAGTGAGCGTGGCTAGAATTTGCCGCTCTTTTGCCAAATGTCCCAGCGCCTCTGGGGTCGGTAAACCGTGCAGTAATTTAATCGCGGCCTGCTGCTGATAATGACCGTCGATCCGCTCGGCAAGGAAAACGGTGCCCATACCGCCCTGACCTAATTCAACCTGTAGCAGCCACGCGCCCAGCCTATCGCCCTCAGCCAGCTCCGGGCCCGCTGCGGCCTCTAGCAACGCCATCACCGGCGGCGAGCTCAACGACGCACGCGTGCCGCGCGAGGTGTGCGCATCACCTTCGGTAACCAAATCCAACACTTCTTCGATCAGCGCTTTGTCGTCAGTCAGCGCGCGCAATTTTGCGACGCGATCACTCGCCGACAAATCGCAGGTCTCGGCAAACAAATGCTTGAGCAACTGAAGCCGTTTCGCATCCATCGTCAGACGCTGCTTCCCAAGCCACCACCCATCGCTCGACTAACCCAGGCGCGTGCGAAGCGAAGTTCGCGCTCGACGGTGCGCTGCGATGTATCGAGCACCGTGGCAATTTCCTCGCACTTCATTCCGCCAAAATAAGTCAGATGCAAGATCTCGCTGCCGCGCGGGTCGAGCGCCGCCAATTGCTGTAGCGCCTGATCCAGCGCCAACAAATCGCAGATCACGGAATCTTCACCAATTTGCGTTTCATTCAACGTGATATTGAGCGCGCCGCCGCCGCGTTTACTGGCCAGACGCGCTCGCGCTGCGTCCACCAAAATTGAGCGCATTAACAGCGACATCGTCGCAAAAAAATGCGCGCGACTTTTAAAATCCGGTGGCGATTCCATCACCCGTACAATCGCTTCATTCAGCAATTCCGCTGGCGACAGCGTAACCAGCGCGTTATCGCCCCGGAGTCGTCCAGCCGCCATCTCCTTCAGCCGCTGGTAAGCAGATTCAATGACGCGATCAAACGCCGCACCATCGCCGCTGCGCCACGAAATGAGTAGCTCGGTCAGCGCGGGCGATGGTGCAGGTTCAGAAAGCGGGCTGTTGATGGCGGTGGGATTCATTTAAGTTTCTGAAAGGCATTAAGTCACTTCGTCGCTGCCTCGGCTTTACTTGTCGCCTTCCCTTGCATAAGGCTTAACGTTGGCGGCTCAGTAAAACGTTTTACGCCCAGCGCCTCATACAATTCTGCGGGGAAAAAAATGAGCCCGCTTTTCATGACCATGCTCACTTTGCGAATATCGCTGATGTTGACAGACGGATCGCCATCGATAAGAATCAAATCCGCTTGCTTGCCGGGCAAAATTGAGCCGGAGGTTTCCAAAACTTGTGAATACTTCGCGCCATTCCAGGTGGCGATTTTTAATACTTCCGCAGGCTTCAAACCGGCCATCACATAAAGCTCCAGCTCGCGATGTAACGTGAAGCCTGCGATATCATCGGTGCCCGCCACAATCGGAACACCAGCGTCGTGCATTTTCTTGACGAGCCCCAACAGCTTTTGATACGAGACGCGAAATGCCTCCGCATTTTTGTCGGTGACATCCATTGAATTGGTCAGCCAGCCGCGACGCAACGTGGGCGGTACATTATTGGCGACAAATTTAAACGATGGATTCGCCGCACCCTGCCGCTGATTAAACATTGCCTCAAACGCCGTCAACGTGGGATCCACCGCGGTGCCACGTTCGCGCAGTAGCTTGATAAATTCTTTGACTGTTGCTGATTCCAAATCAATTTGGTTTGCGTTCTCGCCGACCAGATAAAAGCGCAACAGAGTTCGCGTGTCATCATCTTTTTTAACCAAAAAATTCAACATCACTTGATTAATATGCTGAATCTCGTCAAAGCCCGCGCGCACAGCTTCTTCGGCGCGCATGAACGCCGGAATATGCCCGCTCACCCGCATGCCGCGTGCATGCGCGTATTCGGCAATCGGTGTTACCCATTCAGGGCGGATTGAATTGTAAAGTTTGATTTGTCGATAGCCATGTTGCGCATACCAATCAATCGCATCTGTAGCGCCCGCTACATCTTTCACCACAAAGCCAAGCTGCGCTGAAAATGGACTTTCACCTTCGATAAAACCGGTCGGAATAATGTGCGGGCCAATGGCATAACCGGCATCAATCATCGTTTTAAGTTCATTCAGATTCTTGTTATCGTTGCCCATGTCGCGCAACGACGTGACACCGCCCGCAATCTGTAACGCGGAATCCCACGCGCTGGTGTGACCGTGCATGTCGAACAAGCCGGGCAGCAGCGTTTTACCTGTGCCATCGATCACGGTCGCGCCCGACTGCGGGAGTGACTTGGCAGGAAAGATTGACGCTATCTTGCCGCGAAAGACGTACACATCGGCGGCAGGCATCATGCGTGCCTTTTCAGAATCGAATACCCGCACGTTCTGAATGAGTGTCAAATCGTTTCCCGCCTCAGCGCGCTTGGTAAATTTTTCTGCAAGCGATTTCAGCAACACGTTTTCCGCCGTTTGCTGTAGTTTCAACAGCTTCGCGATTTCCGATTCCCAGCCCGCCTCAATCACCGCAAACCCCGGCGCGACCACCGCAAACAACGGCTGCTCTGCACTTGCTCTCAGCCAAACAAATGCGGGCTCAAGTCCCAACCCTGCGACGCTGTAAAGAATGACGGACGACTTCTTGCTCGCGATTTCAAGTTTGCTTTCCTGCAATTTCGATATCGATAACTGCCCACCCGGCAAGGCCGCCAGCTTGTTATCCTTAGCCCGCAAGAGTGAACGCGCCGCAATTGCCAGCGCCTCCACACTACTCTCCAGCGGCACATAAACGGCTGCTTCCACGCCCGTTTGTTCGCCCTTATCCGCATTTGATTTCCACACTGCTTTGCCGTTCACACGCGAAAACGTTTCATCAATCGGCGCACCGAATGTAGATCTGCCAGTAGCGGTGAGCGACTCCATTTGACCATCGCGACGAACAATAATTTTCTCAACAATGTCCGGCCCACGGCCATTATTGCGATACGAAAAATCCACATCGATTGCCCCGCTGGCGGCAGTTTTTGTAGTCTGCTTGCCGACAATTTTATCTTGCACCACCACGTTGTAGATCGTGGTCGCGGGCTGCGCCCAGACCGAGGCCGCGCTAAATAGTGCGATCAATGCGATGCAGCGATTGAAGCGACCCAAGTCATTGGTTGAGGTAGGCAACATTGCATTTATTTCCTTGTGGTTTTACGGTCATTGTTGTCGATATTGTCGTTTGGGCGATATTTTAAACACTCATCGTGCGGCGCGAAAAGTGTTCCTGAGCGTGCCAATTCCGTCGATGACAATTTCAATGGTCGCACCATGCTTCATTGAACCGACACCCACTGATGTGCCACAGGCAATTACATCACCAGGAAGCAACCGCAGATCGCGCGAGATAAGCGAGACAATTTTATGCGGCGAAAAAATCATATCAGCGCACGGATAATTTTGTCGCTCAACGCCGTCGAGTAACGTTTTGACGCGTAGCGCGGCGGGGTCAATATCGGTCACAATCACCGGGCCCAACACGCCAAAAGTTGGAAAACTTTTAGCACGGGTCCACTGCGCAAAGGTCGCGTCGCGCGTGATGATTTCAGCGGCTGTCACATCGTTAATGCAGGTGTAGCCAAAGATCGCGTCTCTCGCTTGATCTTCGCTGACATCGTGAATATCGCGCCCGATGACGATGCCGAGTTCGCCTTCAAATACGACCTTGCCGTCGTAATATTTCGGAGCTTGAATGGCTTCGTCGTGCGCCAGAATTGAGCTTGCCGCTTTGATCAGATATAGCGGCTCGGCTGGTATTGCACTATTCAATTTTGCCGCGAGCGCGTGATAGTTATTCCACAACGCAATGAACGTGGCGGGCACCGTCGGCGTCGAAATTGTCACATCCGCGATCAATACGTTTTCACCATTTGGCGATGGATTATTGAACATCGAGCCAACATGCACATTGATCAAATCGTTTTCAAGTGTGCCAAATTTGCTTGCGCCATTGTGCTCAAATCGCAACCACTTTGCCATCAAAACTCCCCAATCCGTAAACGCTTATTGTAGCGTTGGATTGTTCGCGAATTGGTACCATTTAGGCTGGCAATGCAAAGACAGAAAAGTACAAAACCTAGCACAGACGAGCTTCTTCGCTCATTTATGCTCCAAATAGCGCTCTGGTGCTAGGGTTAGCGCTCTTTCACGCTAATTATTTTTCCGCCGCGCGGATTCCTTTTCGCGGCAGTGGCGCGCGATCCAAAACATCGCCCCACATTTGTTTCCATGGCGGCCAGTCGTGCCCGCCGGGTGCGGCAAGCAATCGATCAGGTGGCAAAACTTTATCGATCAGCGTTTGAAATTGCGCGAGTCCATCTTTGCTGCCGTAGCCGATGTAAAGCGTTGGACGCTTCGCTGCTGGATCTGCGTATCCGCGCAGCCAAAGCAGCAAATCCCGCTGGTAATCGTCCGTCTTCAACGGCAATTCCGGCTGCCAGCGCACCAGTCCGCCTGCGTCGATCACCTCGTTCAGCACATCATTGGACGCGATGAAAGGCGCAATTGCAATCACGCCATCGATTTCTCCCGGAAAAATCCGCGAGTACATGAGCGAGCCAAAACCACCCAGCGATATGCCGGCGAGCCAAATGGATTTGTAGCCTTTCGCGCGCGCGGGTTCAATGATATCGGTGCGAATACGAACGTCAAACGTACGCTTTAAAAAATAACCAATATGCGAATCGATCACCATCACATCGGCATCGATATTACGCGCGCGCACTTGCTCAACAAACCCTTCTCTCACAATATCGATCGGCACTTCTTGCGCTCCGGGTAGAAACACGATGAGCATATCGGCGCGCGCGTCTGCTGCTGCGGGCAGGGAAATTGAATCCATCGGCACTTTGGCGGCACGCGGAAATACGCATCCGGTCAGAACCAAACAAGCGCTGACAGCAATAACTTTTAAAGCATGCAAATAAAAATTTTTAATTTGTAAATCTCCATTACACCTAACCAAAAGGCCGCACGCCAATCCAAGCCCCATGCAGATAAAACGCGAAGGCAACCCATGCCCCCACACCAACGACGACCGCGATGACATCTCTCAGGCCACCGACTGCGGTGTACACAGTGCCTGCGGCGCGATCACGTTGACGCGCGGCACGAAAACTTGACACTGACCAAAGCAAAAAAGCGCCAAATAACACTACATCATGGACTGCGCCGTTCGCTAGTAAATGAGCAATCGCCCAAAGCTTGACACCCAATACCATCGGATGTTTCAACTTCGCCCGAATATGCGTGCCGGGAATTTGCGAGGCCGCAATCATGACAAATGCCGGCAGGGTTAATAGTGCAGCGAGGTGGCGCGTCCAGACCGGCGGATTCCACAACACCACGGGCGATCCGCGCGCCATGCCATAGCCATAAATAATGAACACAAAGCCAACTAGCGAGACCAGGCTATAAATTCCCTTCCAGCCGTTTGCGCCGAGTTTGTTAATCAAATTTTGGCGAGTATTCTCCGCAAAAATTCGCGAAGAATGAATGCCCAGAAACAGGATCAGTCCGGTGATGAGTAGCGTCATAAATATTCCCGTTTGGAGATGAACAATGATATCTGCCTACGCGTGCGCTTACGCGAAGGCTCTCTTTAATTACAACTTGTTACAGGCCCTCAATTTTGCGTCGACAGTGAGCGAATCAAAACGTGAATTGACTTGTAAACGGATTGAGACTGTACATCGTTTATCAAGCGTATAAGTGCTAACCGAGTTTGTTCAATAACATGTATAGGAGACAAATCATGATGATGCACAAAGCTTTTTTATCTGTATTGGCCGCCACTGCCAGCATAGGTGCGGTCACCGTCCCGAGCGTGAGTGCAGCTCACAGTGACATTCGAATTAGCGTGGCACCCCCGCCACTGCGTTATGTGCGTTATGAGGTTATCCCGCAGCCGCGATATGGGCACGTGTGGACGCCGGGATATTGGGACTACCGCCAGCACCACGGCAGCGGCTACCGCCATGAGTGGGTCAACGGCTATTGGGTCGCCGAGCGGCGCGGCTACAACTACCAGCCACATCGCTGGATTCAACGCGATGGCTACTGGCACCACGAGCGTAGCCGCTGGGATCGCGATGGTGATGGCGTCAGCAATCGTTATGATCGCCATCCGAACAATCCATATCGTCGTTAGATAGATTCAGATCACGCACAATAAAAAACGCTTCCCAATCTTGGGGAAGCGTTTTTTGTGCGGTTCCTGCGTTGACAACAATACGACGCTAGCTCATGAAGCCCACGTTTGAGGTGGCGAAATTACCGATGTTGGGGAGCACCAAACTCAAGTTGGAATCGCTGACTCCAAACCAGCGTGCCATCGTTGCCGCGTATTGATCAACCGAGGTTGTTGGTAACAAGCGTCCACTGCCCACTTCATCATCATTGTTCAATCCCATGATCGGGAACGTGCCGTAATAATTTCGACCTTTCACCGCGCCACCCACCACAAAATGATGCGAACCCCAGCCGTGATCAGAGCCGTCGCCGTTACTGGTCAAGGTGCGACCAAAATCGGAGGCGGTAAACGCGGTGACGTTATTCGACAGCCCTAACGTGACCATGTTGTCGTAAAAATACGCCAGCGCGCCCGCTACCTGTGCGTGCAATCCTGGCTGAGTGGTGAGCTGGTTGTCATGGGTATCAAAGCCGCCAATACCGACGAAGAAAATCTGCCGTTTGGCACCCAGCGCGGTGCGCGAGGCAATCATGCGCGACACCACGCGCAGTTGCGCCGCGACTCCAGAAGTGGTCAGTGTGGCAGGCAATGTAAAATCAGGTGCCGTTGCCACCGCTGCAGACAGCGCGACGTTGGCTTCGATCGAACGATTCGCGGTATCGGCCAAGTCTTGCGCAATCAGGTTGGAGCCTGCAGATCCGATAATATTCCGAAGCGCTGCACTGCCCGCGCTCGTTGAGCCGAACAGAGAACCGTTGATTCCCGAAATGGATACGGAACCAGAAGTGCCAACTTGATAAGCTGCAACATTTTGGCCCGCCAAGAAAATGGCACTTCCGTTAATGGACGTACAAGTGAATGCGGGTCGGGTATTTTGCGAGAAAAACAAATCGCCCAATTTTCCGCCCCACCCCTGCCGAGCGCCTTCGGGCATGCTGGCCTGCCATACCGATTGTTGATCATTGTGCGAAAACAGTTTCGGGGGCAGCGGGACTGCCGCATTCCGATACTGCAATTTGGTCGTAGGCACCACCAGCGGACCGACGTTGGCCATGATCGCTAACTTACCTGCGTCCCAAATCGTTTTAAGCGGAGCCATCTCAATGGGCAAGGCGAACTGGCGACCGGC
>JANMQR010000159.1:0-5523 GCA_031370625.1 Burkholderiales bacterium
TCTTCCCCAAGTGTCACTTGCATACCAATTGAGGCAAACAAATCGATTTCCGCATTTTATGGATATGTAGTTTGCATTAACCGCGGAAAACTACACTAAACCAATTTTTTACTCCCAATTCAACGCCCCACCCGTCTGATACTCCGTCACTCTCGTCTCAAAGAAATTTTTCTCTTTCTTCAGGTCAATCAATTCCGACATCCACGGGAATGGGTTGGTGGCACCGGGATACAGCACATCTAAACCGACTTGCTGGGCGCGGCGGTTGGCGACGAAGCGGAGGTATTCTTTGAACATCGGTGCGTTGAGGCCGAGCACGCCGCGGGGCATGGTGTCTTCGGCGTACGCGTATTCGAGCTGCACGCCTTCGCGCATGAGGGCTTCGATTTCTTTCTTGAATTCGTTGGTCCAGAGCTGCGGGTTTTCGAGCTTAATGGTGTTGACCAGATCGATGCCGAAATTACAGTGCATGGATTCATCGCGCAGGATGTATTGATACTGCTCGGCAGCACCGGTCATTTTGTTTTGACGACCGAGCGCCAAGATTTGCACGAAGCCAACATAGAAGAACAGGCCTTCCATGATGCAGCTGAAGACGATGAGGGATTTCAATAATTTCTGGTCGTTTTCGAACGTGCCAGTTTTGAAATTAGGGTCGGACAAGGTATCGATAAAAGGGATCAGGAAACGATCTTTATCGCGAATGCATTTGACTTCGTTATACGCGTTAAAAATTTCGGCTTCGTCGAGGCCCAAGCTTTCGGCAATGTACTGATAGGCGTGGGTGTGGATGGCTTCTTCAAACGCCTGGCGCAGCAAGTATTGGCGGCACTCGGGCGCGGTGATGTGGCGGTAGGTGCCGAGCACGATGTTGTTGGCGGCGAGTGAATCGGCGGTAACGAAAAAGCCCAGATTACGTTTGATCAGCAGGCGCTCGTCATCGGTTAAACCGTTCGGGTCTTTCCAAGTGGCGATGTCGCGGTTCATATTCACTTCCTGCGGCATCCAGTGGTTCGCGCAGCCGGCCAGATATTTATCCCATGCCCATTTGTATTTGAACGGGACGAGCTGGTTCACGTCGGTCTTGGCGTTGATGACGCGTTTGTCTTCGGCACGTACACGGGTGAACCGCGCATCGATGCTGGCGGTCTCAGCCGTCATGTCCGCAGGGCGCTCTACCTTATCAACAACATAATCGGCGGCGAATTCACGCGCGAGGATGCCGGTGGCAGCGTGAGCGCGGGTGGCGAGTTGTGCGTCAGCCTGTGCACGTGGCGCGGCTTTAGGCGCAGGTGCGGCTACAGGATTGGCGGAAGGAATATCGTCCCAAGTTAGTGACATGAATGTGGCTCCTGATAATTATTGTGGGCGGCGGGTGATGGTCGATTTGGGGAACTGAGCAACGAGAAACTGAAAAAAATTTCTCGATGCTTTCGACGCAGCACCCGCGCCGTTGTTGCAATGTTAGTAAAACTCGTGCAGTTAAAAATTAGATCGAGGGAATACGCAAAACCTGGCCCGGATAAATCTTGTCGGGGTGGGTCAGCATCGGTTTGTTGGCTTCAAAAATCACCATGTACTTATTGGCATCGCCGTAGTTGGTTTTCGAAATCTTGGAAAGCGTGTCGCCGCTGACCACTTCGTAATACGTAGATTCGTCTGACTCTTCCGGCGGATCTTCCACTTCCATACGGTCGTTCACGTGCGCCACGCCGGTGACGTTTCCGCAGCAGAGCAAAATCTTTTCTTTCGTTTCCTGATCCGCGGCGACACCGTAAACATTCACCGTCGCGGTCGCCCCATCGAAGGCCACATCAAGCGCATTCGCATCCAGATTCTGCGCATGGATGTAGGCGATGATGGCCGTTGCTGCAGCTTTGTTGGTGGCTTCTGCGTTGGCTTGCAGCGTGGCGTTATCGGGTGCGGCCGCCGCTTCGACCGCCGCTTTTTCGGCTTCCTTGTGACCGAACAATTTTTGTCCGGCTTCTTTCATAAAACTCATCAGACCCATGATATTTCCTTCCGAGGTTGTTTAAGTTAGTGGCGTGTGCATTGCGCGATTAATAAAAACGAATAACCACGCAACACCACTGTAAGTCTAATAGTCCAATCTTGCAGCAAGTGTGACATCGGCGACTCTTAGCTGCTGACTTGCGGCGTAATCTTCAATGCTTGCTTTAATGCTTCCGAAAAAAACCCGGCATTTGCAAAAGTTCCGTATTCATCAAACTCGTCACGTTCTCCAGCACGATCGCCTGATCGGATGCTTTCACTGACGAGATCGCATCCAGACAGGCATCCTTATCACGATAGCTTTCGCCTGAATCGGCGAGCTTTTTGCCATCGTCACCACTCAACTGCCAACGCCATTCGAGCCGGGTGTCCTGGAAGATGTGAAATTGCATCGTGGATCCTTTGAGTTATTTCGACAAAAGTAAAAATCTACTTTTGTCGAGTTTGAACGCCTGTAGATGACTGCGGAGCTCACTACACATACAGCAACAACATCAAAAAAATTTACTGACAAGCCTCGCATTCTGGATCATCAATTGCACAAAATTTCGCGCTCTCAGCAGCACCATCGCCCGCGTACGACGACGCACCAAACGCATTCGATGTACCACCCGTGGCGCTCATCGCGCCCATGCCAGTGGCGGCCATGCCACCGCTGACCGGAACAGCGTTCAATTCACCACCGCGGCCAGTTGATTTCTCAGCTGACGTCGCGGCCAATGTGCGCAGGTAATAGGTGGTTTTCAAGCCACGCAGCCACGCGAGTTTGTAGGTGTCGTCAAGCTTTTTGCCCGAGGCGCCGGCCATGTAAATGTTCAAGCTCTGCGCTTGATCGATCCATTTTTGGCGACGCGATGCAGCCTCAATCACCCAGCTGGTATCGACTTCAAACGCCGTTGCATACAGCTCACGCAGATCCGCGGGAATGCGATCAATCTTGCCTAATGAGCCATCAAAATATTTGATGTCGGCGATCATCACTTCATCCCACAGGCCACGGGTTTTCAAATCGCGCACGAGGTAATCATTTACCACCGTGAATTCACCGGAGAGATTCGATTTCACGAACAGGTTTTGGTATGTTGGTTCGATACAGGCCGAGACCCCGATGATGTTCGAGATGGTCGCGGTCGGCGCAATCGCCACACAATTCGAATTGCGCATGCCGTGCTCTTTCACGCGCGCGCGCAGGCTGTCCCAATTCATACTGCTGGACATATCGACTTCGACATAGCCGCCGCGCTCCTCACGCAGCAAGGCGACTGAATCCTGCGGCAAAATGCCACGATCCCAGAGTGAGCCCTTGTATGACGAATAACGGCCACGCTCTTCGGCCAATTCAGTCGATGCCCAGTAGGCATAATAGCAAACAGCTTCCATCGATTGATCGGCAAAGTCCACCGCAGGCTGCGACGCATACGGGATGCGCAGCTCATGCAAACAATCCTGAAAGCCCATGATGCCGAGGCCGACCGGGCGATGACGCAGATTGGAATCGCGCGCTTTTTTGACCGCGTAATAGTTAATGTCGATCACGTTATCAAGCATGCGCATGGCGGTGGTGATGGTGGTTTTGAGCTTGGCGTGGTTGAGCGTTTTCACGCCGTTCGCGTCCGTCATCATGTGCTGCACCATGTTGACCGAGCCCAAATTACACACTGCGATTTCGCTGTCGTTGGTGTTCAACGTAATCTCGGTACAGAGATTCGATGAATGCACCACGCCCACGTGATTTTGCGGCGAGCGGATATTGCATGGATCTTTAAATGTGATCCACGGATGACCGGTTTCAAACAACATGGAAAGCATCTTCCGCCAGAGCGACAATGCCGGCACGGTCTTGAATAATTTCAATTCGCCACGCGCGGCTTTTTCTTCGTAGCGGACGTAGGCTTCTTCAAATGCCTTGCCGAATTTGTCGTGCAAATCAATCGCATCCGATGGCGAAAATAGCGTCCAATTCGCACCTTCCATCACACGGCGCATAAACAGATCAGGAATCCAGTTCGCGGTGTTCATATCGTGCGTACGGCGGCGATCATCGCCCGTGTTTTTGCGCAGCTCCAAGAATTCTTCGATATCCAGATGCCAGGTTTCGAGATACGCACACACGGCACCCTTGCGCTTGCCGCCTTGGTTCACCGCGACGGCGGTATCGTTCACCACTTTCAAAAATGGCACGACGCCTTGTGATTTGCCGTTGGTGCCCTTGATGCGGCTGCCAAGCGCGCGCACCGGCGTCCAGTCGTTGCCAAGACCACCGGCGAATTTCGACAACAGTGCGTTTTCTTTCAGCGCTTCATAAATGCCGTCAAGATCATCGGCCACGGTCGTCAAATAGCAGGACGACAGTTGTGAGCGACGCGTGCCGGAATTAAACAAGGTGGGCGTCGACGACATGAAATCGAAGGTCGAGAGCACGTTATAAAACTCGATCGCACGCGCTTCGCGGTTTACTTCGTTCAGCGACAACCCCATCGCGACGCGCATGTAGAAAGCCTGCGGCAATTCGATGCGCTGCTCATCAATGTGCAGGAAATAACGGTCATACAAAGTTTGCAAACCGAGATAAGTAAACTGGCCGTCGCGCTCCGGGTTCAATGCGGCACCGAGCTTTTTCAGGTCATATTGCGCGAGGCGCTCGTCGAGCAATTCTGCGGCAATACCTTTCTTGATGAAGGTCGGAAAATATTCGGCGTAGCGGGTGGCCATATCGGCCTGCAGGGTTTCCTCACCCAATACTTCTTTGCGAATCGTGTGCATCAGCAAGCGCGAAGTAACCTTGGTGTAGGCCGGATCTTTCTCGATCAGAGTACGCGCGGCCAAGGTCGCGGCTTTGAATACCTCATCCGCCGGCACGCCGTCGTATAAGTCTTTTAACGTTGCGGCAAAAATACCATTCGGCTCCACAAATTCGCCGAGACCTTCGCAGGCGGTGGTGATCACGCCCAGCAAAAATTTTGTGTCCAGCGGGACGCGTTTGCCGTCCACCGTGACGTTCAATGCCGACGCGGGCGCATCCGGCAATTTTGCTTTGGCTTGCGCGCGTTCGGAATTACGCTTCTCGCGATACAGCACATAGGAACGCGCGACTTCGTGCGCGCCACCACGCATAAGGGCTAACTCCACCTGATCCTGAATTTCTTCGATGTGGTAAGTGCCGCCGGACGGTTTGAAGCGCAGCAACGCCGCAACCACCAACTGGGTAAGCTCACGGACCTGATCACGCATGCGTGCGCTGGCGGCCTCAGTACCACCGTTAACGGCGATAAAAGCTTTGGTCAGGGCGATCGCGATCTTATCCGGCGCGAACGGCGCAATCGAGCCGTTGCGGCGGATAATTTTGTAATCCGAGTATCGTGATTCGGCGGAATCGGTGCTGCTGGAATTCTTGGTCATATTGGTGCTGCTAAACGATGGGTTCGCCGTCGCAATATCAGATTGAAGTTGCATTGTCTTAATCTCCTGTGAAAATTTTTAGTTTTGGATTCAATTGCCTGCATCCGTACA
>JANMQR010000161.1:0-1739 GCA_031370625.1 Burkholderiales bacterium
GTAACCTTCGAAGCAAACGTTGCCTGCGGCCAATTCAAAAGTGCTGCAAGCATTTGGCCGGTTTGGTTGGAGTCATCGTCGATGGCTTGTTTGCCTAGAATCACGAGCTGTGGCGCTTCTTTATCGGCAATCGCTTTCAGCAATTTGGCGACGGCGAGTGGCTGAATTTCTGCGGCGGTCTCAACCAGAATGGCGCGATCAGCACCCATCGCGAGCGCGGTGCGCAAGGTTTCCTGGCATTGCGTCACACCAATAGAAACAGCAATGATTTCCGTCGCCACGCCGGCCTCCCTGAGCTTGACGGCTTCTTCAATCGCGATTTCGTCGAAGGGATTCATGGACATTTTGACGTTGGCGGTTTCAACGCCAGTTTGGTCGGCTTTCACGCGCACTTTGACGTTGTAATCGATGACACGCTTTACCGGAACAAGAATTTTCATGTGTGACCTTGATGATTTGGCTTAAAAGTTAAGACGATCTGGGATCAATGCGAAATTAAAACGAGCGTTTGAATTATAGATTATAGACGAGCAAATATCGCATTCATTAGTACGAACGCAGCATTTTTATGCACAACGTGGTGCGCTTACTTTATGAGCGGTGCGTTTACTTTTTAAGGCGATGCGCAATTTCGCCGACGATACCGCGCCGGAATGCCAGCACGCAAATAACGAAGGTGGTGCCCATGATGATGGTGACCCACGAACCGAGGCCGGAGAGATAATTCTGTATGGCGATAATGCTGGCCGCGCCCAGTACCGGGCCGAGGATGGTGCCCATGCCGCCCAGCAGCGTCATTAGCACCACTTCACCGGACATCTGCCAGGTTACGTCAGTTAGCGTGGCCAGCCCCAGCGAAAGCGATTTCAATGCGCCTGCGAGCCCGGCTAGCGCAGCTGAAATAACGAACGCCACCAATTTGTATTTATCGACGTCATAGCCCAGCGACAATGCACGCGGCTCGTTCTCGCGAATCGATTTGAGCACCTGGCCGAACGGCGAATGGATGGTGCGATAAATCAGCCAAAAGCCGAAAATGAAAACGCCCAGCACGAAAAAATACATGGTCCTATCATCAGCCAGACTAAGGAGCCCCAATAACTTCCCGCGCGGTATGCTTTGAATGCCATCTTCTGCATAGGTGAACGGGGCTTGCACGCAAATAAAATAAATCATCTGCGACATGGCGAGCGTAATCATCGCGAAATAAATGCCCTGCCGACGCACCGCCAGCCAGCCAACCGCATAGCCGATCACCGCTCCCGATGCGGTGCCCAATAAAATTGCCACCTCAGGCGTCAGCCCCCAAACTTTCGCAGCATGGCCGCACACATAGGCGGCAAAACCGAAAAACATGGCGTGACCAAACGACAGCAAACCGGTGAAGCCGATCAGCAAATTAAATGCGCAGGCAAAAAGCGCGAAGCACAATACTTTCATCAAAAATATCGGATAGACCACAAACGGTGCGGCGCACGCGAGCAGGAACAACACGATATAAAGAATGCGTGTCGATCTGACGCGTTTTGGGCTGGTGGCAGGTGTCATCGGGTCTTCACTTTATCGTCACTTCTCTCTACCGAACAGCCCTGCCGGGCGAATCAGCAACACAATGGCCATGATGATAAAAACAACAGTCGAGGATGCTTCCGGATAAAAAACTTTGGTGAGGCCTTCAATCAAACCAAGTGCCAGCCCCGTCAAAATCGAGCCCATGATTGACCCCATTCCGCCGATCA
>JANMQR010000166.1:0-5478 GCA_031370625.1 Burkholderiales bacterium
GCTTCCCATGGGCGGCCGGCAATTTCAGGGCGATTCGCGGCGGCGGTCGGCGGCAGTTTGTTGCCTAAAACATGCGAGAACAACACGCCCGCGCGCTCGAACACGTTGCCACCTTCGATGATGCGCGAAATGCCGCCGCCGCCTTCATCACGCTGCCACTCATCGCGCAAAAATGGTTTGCCATCGATGGCTTCGAGCCGGGTGACGATGCGGTTTTGCAGATCGAGGAGATATTGTTTTACGTCGGCGGCGTTCATTCAATCGATCCTCATTTTTTTAAACCCTAGTACGGGGGCGGCGTTTGAAGCAAAAATTGCTGGAACGGCAAGCTGGCATTAGGGTTTGTAGGATGGGTGGAGCACTTTTGCGACGAGGTGGCCTTGGGCCATACCCATCATCTGCACGCACCGATGATGGGCATCGCTTTGCTCCACCCATCCTACAAATACCGTACCGTAATCTACCGCCGCCCAATCGCCCGCCACCCAATATCCTTACGATACTGCATCTGATCAAATTTAATCGGTTGTAGCGCTTCGTAGGCCAATTGCTGGGCGATTTTCACGGTGTCACCCAAGGCAGTCACGCACAGCACCCGCCCGCCATTGGTAACTACCTTATCATCCTGCAATATCGTGCCCGCATGAAAGACGTGAAAATTTTCATCATCTGTTGGCAAGCCTGAAATCACATCACCTTTTTTTGGCGCATCCGGATAACCACCCGCCGCCATCACCACGCCGAGTGCGGCGCGACGATCCCATTCGGGTTCAGCACTATCCAAACGGCCGCTGACACCACGCTCCACCAGCGATAAAAAGTCCGATTTCAAACGCATCATGATCGGCTGCGTTTCCGGGTCGCCCATGCGCGCATTGAATTCCACTACACGGATTTTGCCTGCTGCGTCAATCATCAGGCCTGCATATAAAAATCCCATGAACGGTGCGCGCTCGGCGGCCATGCCTTTTAGTGTCGGATAAATCACCTCGCGCATCACGCGTGCATGCACTTCGGGTGTGACCACGGGAGCAGGGGAATACGCGCCCATGCCGCCGGTGTTGGGGCCGATGTCGCCATCAAAAATCCGTTTGTGATCTTGCGTGGAAGCAAACGGCAATGCGTTCTTGCCATCGCACATACAAATAAAACTGGCTTCTTCGCCTTCCATAAATTCTTCGATCACCACCCGATGGCCGGAATCAGCTTCACTACCGGCAAACATTTTATCGATGGCTTCAAGCGCCTCGATCAGTGTCATTGCGACGACGACGCCTTTGCCCGCCGCCAAGCCATCCGCCTTGATGACAATCGGCGCACCTTCGCTTTCAACGTAAGCGCGTGCATCTCCAGCATTGGTAAAGGTCGCGTATTTTGCAGTGGGAATGTTATGCCGCTGCATAAATTGCTTGGCGAAATCTTTGGATGATTCGAGCTGTGCGGCTTGTTTGGTTGGCCCGAAAATTTTCAAACCCGCCGCCTGAAATTCATCCACCACACCTGCGGCCAGCGCTGCTTCTGGCCCGACCACGGTCATAAAAATATTCTCGTGAAGGGCAAATTTCACAAGATTTGAAATCTCAAGAATGTTGATATTCATGAGCCCCGGTTCTCGCGCCGTGCCTGCGTTGCCAGGCGCGACATACACGCGCGATACACGCGGGTTTTGCGAAAGCCGCCACGCTAACGCATGTTCGCGGCCACCTGAGCCGATGACAAGAAGTTTCATTTTTACTTGTTCAGTTTTGATGGGGTTTTCGTTCGTAGGTCAGTGTCTGAAATGGCGCATGCCCGTGACCACCATCGCGATATTTTTTTCGTTCGCCGCCGCAATGACTTCATTATCGCGCATCGAGCCGCCCGGCTGAATCACGGCTGTCGCACCCGCATCCGCAATCACATCCAAGCCATCACGGAACGGGAAAAACGCATCGCTGGCGGCAACGGAACCTTTGAGTGAAAGGCCTGCACCCTTGGCTTTAATCGTCGCGATTTTGGTGGAGTCGATGCGGCTCATCTGGCCTGCACCAACACCAAGCGTCATGCCGTAGCGGCAAAAGACAATCGCGTTCGACTTCACATATTTCGCGACCCGAAAAGCAAAAATGAGATCGTTCATTTCATCCGCGGATGGTTTACGTTTGGTGACAACGCGAAGTTCTGCCACATCAAAATCATCCGCGGTTTGCACCAAGAGGCCGCCGCCGACTCGCTTCATGTCGAATTTGTTTAGATCGCGGGCAAGCGGGATTTGCAATACGCGTACGTTTTGTTTTGCTTTGAAAACATTCAGCGCATCGGCGCTAAACGATGGTGCCAAAATCACTTCGACAAATTGTTTTGCAACTGCCTCAGCGGTCGCGCCATCGACTTCACGATTGAATGCAATGATGCCGCCGAATGCGGAGGTAGGATCAGTTTCGAGCGCACGCTGATACGCGATCAATGTTGTATCCGCCACCGCCACGCCACACGGATTGGCGTGTTTCACAATCACGCAGACGGGCACATCAAACGAACGAGCGCATTCCCATGCGGCGTCAGCGTCGGCGACGTTATTGTAAGAGAGCGGTTTGCCTTGTAGTTGCGCGTAGCTGGCGAGCGTGCCTTTGGCCGGATTCGCCTCGCGATAAAACGCGGCGCTCTGATGCGGATTCTCACCATAGCGCATGGTTTGCGCCTTGGTGAAGCTCAAGTTCAATCGATCCGGGAATGGCTGCGGTTGATCATTGCCATCAAGCGAGGTTAAATAATTCGCAATCATGCCGTCGTATTCGGCGGTGTGACTGAACGCCTTCTTGGCGAGGGCAAAGCGGGTTGCGTGCGCAATGGCACCGTCGCGCATTTGTAATTCTTCAATCAGGCAAGGATAGTCGGCCGGGTCGGTGACGATGGTGACAAACGCGTGATTCTTGGCCGAGGCCCGCACCATGGTCGGCCCACCAATATCGATATTCTCAATTGCGTCATCGAGCATCACGTCTGGCTTCGCGATGGTTGCGGCAAACGGATACAAATTTACCACCACCATATCGATAGGCGGAATGTTGTGCGCGGTCATCGCATCGGTGTGATGCGCCAAATCGCGGCGCGCCAAAATGCCGCCGTGAACTTTGGGGTGCAGTGTCTTCACGCGACCATCCATCATTTCGGGGAAGCCGGTGTAGTCGCCGACTTCAATGACATTGATGCCATGTTCAGCGAGCATCCTCGCAGTGCCGCCGGTGGAGAGAATTTCAACGCCGTGGTTGGCGAGTGCGCGTGCAAAATCTAATACGCCGGTTTTATCAGAAACGCTGATGAGGGCGCGCTTGATGGGGACAAGGTGTGTGGTCATGTTTGATAGCGGGGTGGGGCTTCAAAAAGCAGATTCCTCACCCGATAAAGCCGGGTTCGGAATGACAAGTTTTAAATTTTTCGATTCATGCGAGTAATGACGGGCGCAATCTGACATTAATAACTTGAAAGCCAGACATCAACCGCGTTATTCAATCCCATGCTGCGTTAACTTTTTTCGAAGTGTGTTGCGGTTCAGCCCCAGCAACTCCGCCGCGCGAGTCTGATTGCCTTCAGCGTGGTGCATCACCACTTCCAATAGCGGACGTTCAACGTTGGCAACCACCATGTCGTAAATATTGGTGGCGTGCTCGCCATCAAGATCATTGAAGTATTGCTTCAACATTTTGCGAACGCAAGCGGACAGCTCACTATCCCGCTCATCCCGACGGGGACTATTAACCATGCTTAACCATTTTGTCTCTCTCGACTGCCTTGTTATATTTTATGCCGCGTGCTGCAGTTGGCTCGCGACAGACTGCTCTCTGTTGAAAAAATAAAATTGCCCCGTGCGTTGTTCATTAAGTTCAAGCTCATCGAAGTAACGCATGGTGGCCGCGAACTGGGGTTCGGTATTCTCAATCGCATTCATGCGGGTTCGAAACCGAGCAGCACCGGGCGCGCCCTCGATATACCAGGCGATATGTTTACGCGCAATGCGATAACCTTTTTCCTCGCCATAAAACGCGTACAAATTCTGTAAATGCTCAGCCGTAATTTCACGCACTTCAGCAATCGTCGGGGGTGCCAGATGCGTACCGGTCTTCAGATAAAACTGGATCTCGCGAAAAATCCACGGGCGACCTTGCGCCGCGCGGCCGATCATTACCGCATCGGCGTTAGTTACTTGCAAAACGTGTTTTGCTTTTTCCGGCGAATCAATATCACCGTTAGCGACCACGGGAATTTTCACCGTCGCTTTAACTGCGGTGATGGTTTCGTATTCGGCTTCTCCGTTATACAAATCAGCGCGCGTGCGACCATGCACCGCCAATGACTGCACACCATTGTCTTCAGCGATTTTGGCAATCGATAACGCATTTTTATGCTCGCGATCCCAACCGGTGCGAATCTTTAACGTGACTGGAACATTGACAGCATTAACGACTGCGCTGACAATGCGCGCCACCAGTGGCTCATCTTGCAGCAGTGCCGAGCCCGCATAGACATTGCAGACTTTTTTTGCGGGGCAGCCCATATTGATATCAATAATTTGGGCACCGCGCTCAACGTTATAGCGCGCTGCCTCCGCCATCATCTCCGGTGCGGCACCGGCAATTTGCACAACGATGGGATCAACTTCGCCGGTATGGTCGCCGCGACGAATCGATTTTTCTGTGTGCCAGAGTTTTGCATTCGATGCCACCATCTCTGAAACGGCCATACCCGCCCCCAGCTTTTTGCAAAGCTGGCGGAACGGGCGATCCGTCACACCCGCCATTGGTGCCACGATCAAATTGTTCTTGAGGATGATGTTGCCGATTTGCACAGAGGATCACATACCGATTGCTGGGCCGCCTATTTTATAGGCAATTCAGAATCCGGCAAAATGATTTTTGTGTTTTCGAGAAAACGTGTGCAAATATTTGATTACATGACGCTCATGTGGTTGACAAAGTGATCGATATCAAATGATTGCTTGCCATCATATTTGTTGGCGTGGATTGTGCAGAGTTCAAATTCAACACCGAATACATGCCTTAGCCTGCAGCACCAAAACCGCCACCGCCCGGTGTTTCCAATACAAATACATCGCCTGCATTCATTTCGGTCTCATCTGAAAAGCCCAGCGGCGTGCGTGAACCATCGACACGCTCAACCCAATTAGCACCCAATCCGCCGGGTTCGCCACCAGCTATCCCAAATGGCGGAACCCGTCGATGCCCCGCTAAAATCGCTGCGGTCATCGGTTCGATAAAACGAATTTTGCGCGTTGCACCATCGCCGCCACGCCACTTGCCTTTGCCACCCGAACCTTTGCGAATCGAATGCTCATCCACGCGCACCGGATAACGCCACTCCAGAATTTCCGGGTCGGTCAAGCGCGAGTTTGTCATGTGCGCTTGCACCGTATCGCAGCCATTGAACGTCGGCCCGGCACCCGTGCCACCCGAAACAGTTTCGTAATACTGATATTTGTCG
>JANMQR010000198.1:0-9028 GCA_031370625.1 Burkholderiales bacterium
CCCCCCCCCACCCTACAATCCCGACGCCGCAGGCACCGGGGAATTGAACCCACTGATATTAAACTTCTCTCATGCCTTCCGTATTTTTCAAACCCAGCCCGCTCAAACCTGGCGGCACCATTGGCATTTTTTCGCCATCGGGTGCGTTGAGGGGTGAGCCAAATAATGAGCGACTTTCGTCAAGCATTGCCACGTTAGAGGCGCAAGGTTATCGCGTAAAAATTGCGCCCGCTGCGACGAATGAGTGGCGCTATTTTGCAGGCACCGATGATGAACGCCTTGCGAGTTTTCATGCCATGGTGGCTGACCCAACGATTGACGCAATGATGATGTCGCGTGGCGGTTATGGTCTGTCGCGATTGCTGCATCGCATTGACTGGGAGGCGGTGGCCGCATCGAAGCAAGTGTTTTGCGGGTTTAGTGATTTCACCGCGTTTAATTGCGCGGCGCTGGCAAAAGCAAACTACATTACATACGCTGGGCCCGGTGCGGCGACGGATTTTGATTGGAACCGTGAAACGCCCAAAAGCGCAGCAGATCATGCGTTCATGGTTGCGCATTGCTGGCCTACGCTCGCGGGTGAGCGCGTGGATGCGGGGCCGTACGAATGCGCGCACTTGTATGCGCCACAAACAATAACCGGCCCAATTTTTGGCAGCAATCTTTCACTTTTTTCGCATCTCGTCGGCACGCCATTTATGCCGAATATTGAAGGCGGTATTTTGTTTTTTGAAGAAATCGCCGAAGAGCCGTATGCAATTGAACGCATGCTGTTGCAGCTTTTTCATGCGGGTATTTTGCAAAAGCAGCGGGCACTAATTTTTGCTGATTTTTCAGATTGCGAACCGACGTCGGGGCGTTATGCGTACACGATGGAGCATGTGGTGGAGGCGATGCGCGAGTTGTTGCCCTACCCGGTGTTAACTGGGTTGCCGTTTGGACATGTGGCGAAGAAATTGACAATTCCGTTTGGGGCGGAAGCGACGTTGAGTATTACGCAGGGATCGTTTTCATTGAGCTATTGAAGCCTCAATTAAATTCGGTGACTATCTGACCACCCCCTCTCCCTCGATCCCTCCCCCGCGAGGGGGGAGGGAGGCGGAGCCTCTCCCCCTCGACGGGGGAGAGGTTGGAGAGAGGGTGCTGGTCACTTGAGCGGAATCGAACAAATTAAGGCAACTCCCCCAACGCTCTTCGCTCTAGCATGTTGCTTTTTTAAGGCAACTCCCCCAACGCTCTTCGCTCTAGCATGTTGCTTTTTAAAGACGTAAACCCATGATCATCCTCAGCCTAATCCTCACCGCACTCGCCCTCGCAATGGATGCCGTTGCAGTCGCCATCGCCAGCGGCTTGTCAGTCAAAAATTTAAAACTCACCGACGCGTTAAAAATGGCCGCCGTCTTCGGCGCGTTTCAGGCACTCATGCCATCGCTCGGTTATCTGTTGGCAAGCTGGTTCACTGCATCCAGTGCTGCATGGCTCAAGGACTACGATCACTGGGTCGCATTTATTCTGCTCGGTGGCATCGGCATCAAAATGATTCTGGACGCACGCACTGCGGCGGATGAGAAAGTACATTCCCCGTTTCGCACCAACAAACTCATCGTACTCGGCATTGCCACCAGCCTTGATGCCTTCGCGGTTGGCGTCACGTTTTCGCTGATGGAGACAGGCTTGGCCGCGACGGTCATCATCATCGGCGCGATCACGTTTCTGCTCTGCCTGCCCGCCGTCTGGTTCGGTGCACGTCTTGGCAAGCTATACGCAAAGCGCGCAGAAATTTTAGGAGGCGTAGTATTGATCGGCATTGGCAGCAAAATTTTGATCGAACACCTCATGAACGGAATTTAACCAATGAGCACCAGCACCCGAAAAATCTATCGCGCATGTAATCTATGCGAAGCTATTTGCGGTCTTGAAATCGAGATCAACGACACAGAAATCATCAGCATTCGCGGCGATCATGCTGACCCATTCAGTCGCGGCCACATTTGCCCGAAAGCGGTGGCGCTGAAGGATATTCACGAAGATGAAAATCGTTTGCGCTACCCGATGAAGCGCATCGGAAATGAGTGGCAGCAAATTTCGTGGGATGAAGCATTCGAATTCGCGGCAACTAAAATCGCCGAAATTCAAACCACGCACGGCAATAACGCAGTGGGATTTTATGCGGGCAATCCTTCAGTGCATAACATCGGCACGTTATTGAATGTGCCGCAACTCGCGCGCGTACTGAAAACAAAATCTGCATTTAGTGCATCGTCTGTTGATCAACTTCCGCAGCAACTCACTTCACTGTTGATGTTCGGCCATCAGTTCATGATCCCGATTCCGGATATTGATCACACCGATTATTTTTTGATTCTCGGTGGCAATCCGGTCGCATCAAACGGCAGCATGATGACGGTACCGGATGTGACCAAACGGCTCACGGAGATAACCAAACGCGGCGGCAAAGTGGTGTTGATTGATCCGCGCCGCACCGAGACTGCGGAGATCGCAAGCGAGCATCATTTCATCCAGCCCGGCACCGACGCCGCGCTGCTGATGGCGATGATCAACACCTTAAAAGACGACAATCTTTTTCGCATTTCGCAGCCTGAAAAACTTAATGGTTTGGATTTGGCGCTGGCAACCATCGCTGACATCACACCCGAAGTAGCCGCGATTTCAACGGGCATTGAGGCAGGCTCGATTCGCCGTATTGCGCGCGAATTTGCGGCCGCACCGAGCGCGATTTGCTATGGCCGGCTGGGCACCACCTTGCAGGCATTCGGCACGCTTAATCAATGGCTGGTACAGCTTCTCAATATCGTCACCGGCAATCTGGATCGCGTTGGCGGCACCCTTCCCACGCAGCCGCTCATTCCCATCACGGGTGCAGGCACTAAGCCGGGCCACTACGCGCAATGGCGCTCGCGCGTGAGCGGGCTGCCGGAATCGGGCGGTGAAATTCCCGTGGCCGCGCTGTCGGAAGAAATTCTTAACCAAGGCGAAGGACAGATTCGCGGCATGGTCACCATCTGCGGCAATCCGGTACTGTCCACACCGAATGGCCGCAAGCTTGATGACGCTTTATCGTCACTCGATTTCATGCTCGCGATTGATATTTACATCAACGAAACCACGCGACATGCCGATCTGATTTTGCCGCCGACCTCAAGCCTGAATCACGATCACTATGATTTGATTTTCAACGCGTTTGCGGTGCGTGAAGTCACACGATTCAATGGTGCGATGTGGCCAAAGCCGGATGATGAACGTTATGACTGGGAAATTTTTGGTGAATTAAGCAAACGCATTGCCGAAAAAATGAAACGCGAATTTCGCGCCGCGCCGTCAACCGCAAAAATGATTGAAGGCATGTTGGCGAAAAATGAAAGCGTGCATGGCATCACCTTTGCCGCGTTGAAATCGGCCGAACACGGGATCGATCTGGGATCGTTAAAACCTTCGCTATACACACGGCTGGAGACACCCGACGGCAAAATTAATTGCGCGCCAGAGGTACTCGTTGCTGACGTTGGACGTTTGAAAATGACATTAGCAAATGCCGCGCCAGATAAGGCGTTTGGCGCATTGTCCCTGATTGGTCGCCGCCACGTTCGCTCCAATAACTCGTGGATGCACAATTCGCATCGGCTCGTGAAAGGCAAACCGCGCGATCAATTGCTGATGCATCCTGACGATGCGCATACACGTGGTCTCGCTGACGGTCAACGTGTGGAAATTCGCTCGGCGGTGGGCAGCGTGCAAATCGCATTGAGCACCACGGCAGATGTAATGCCTGGCGTCGTTTGCCTGCCGCACGGCTTTGGCCACAATCGTAGCGGTACACGCTTGGGCGTTGCGCACGAACATGCAGGTGTGAGCTATAACGATATTAGCGATACGGCCGAGATTGATGCGGTGTCGGGGAATGCAGCGATGAATGGGTTGCGGGTGGAGGTGATGGCGGCATCACAATAGAGATTCATTCCATGCTTTAATCATTTCGCATCACACTCGCTCGCTAAATAAAAATACTCACCGGAGGTTCATATGAAAAAAATATTTATTACACTCGCCGTGGCTCTGCCATTGTCACTTGCATTTATTTCCACCACCGCCTCTGCCGCCAGCACGCGAACTGAAGCACGTGCGATGTGCAAAAAAGATTCCGCCTCCATGAAAGGTGCTGAGCGCAAAGCATTCATGAAAGATTGCATGGAAAAAAATGCGCCCGCAAAAAAAGCACCATCGGCACAGAACATGAAGATGAAAACATGCAGCGCGGATTTTAAGGCGACGGGTAAACCGAGTGCTGAGCGGCGGGCGTTTATGAGTGGGTGTATGAAGAAGTAATTAATCTTAATTTAAAATAAAAAAGGCGCACGGTGTGCGCTTTTTTTTTGTTTGATTCACAAACACGATGATTTCTCCCAACTACCTCGCCATCTACAAAATCGTCAAAAAAATCCCGCACGGCCGTGTCGCAACGTATGGTCAAATCGCCGCACTCGCTGGCATGCCGCGTGCCGCGCGGCAGGTCGGTTACGCGTTACGGGCGACGCCGGACAATATAAAAATTCCGTGGCATCGGGTGGTGAACACGCAGGGGCGCGTGTCGATGCGCTTGAAAGACTGGCAACAAGGCAGCGATGATTTACAGAAAATTTTGTTGGAAGCCGAAGGTGTCGAATTTGATGACACGGGCAAGCTGGATTTGAAACGCTATCAATGGGAACCGAAAGTCTAGCATTGGCGGCTGTCTCGGAGCAAAAAGGCTCTGAACTACCCGCCAGTGCTAGTGTTTGCTTTTACCATTTGAAAAAATGCGCCTCGCCAATATCACCACCGCCAGTACCGCCGCACCCACCGCGATGCCGACTATGCCATCGGCCAAGGTTGAAACAATCGTGCCCCAGATTCCGCCGATGCTCGCGGTCATCGATTCCACTGCGTGATGCAGCACGGGAATGCCGTGCGAAATAATGCCGCCGCCGACCAAAAACATCGCCGCCGTGCCGACAATCGATAACAGCTTCATCAAATATGGCGCACCTTTGACGAGCCCCGTGCCGACCGCTCGCGCGACGGCACTTTTCTTTTCCGCGAGGTGTAAACCGACATCATCAAGCTTCACAATCGCGGCCACAAATCCGTAAACGCCGATTGTCATCACGATTGCAATCGCCACCAGCACCGCGATTCGCTGCGTGATTTCAACCGCTGCCACCGTGCCCAGTGTGATCACGATAATTTCGGCCGACAAAATAAAATCGGTACGAATCGCACCTTTGATTTTGTCTTTTTCGAACGCGACCATATCGACGGCAGGATTGGCAACCGCTGCAACCAATTCACTTCGGCGCGCATGATCCTCTTCGCGCGAATGCAAGAATTTGTGTGCGAGTTTTTCAAATCCCTCATAGCAAAGATAAGCGCCGCCAAGCATCAGCAGCGGCGTGACCGCCCACGGCGCGAACGCGCTGATGATAAGTGCTAACGGCACCAGAATCGCTTTATTCACCAGCGAGCCTTTTGCGACTGCCCATACCACCGGCAATTCGCGATCCGCGTTTACGCCGGAAACCTGTTGCGCGTTGAGCGCCAAATCATCGCCCAATACACCGGCAGTTTTTTTCACCGCCACTTTACTCATGACGGCAACGTCGTCGAGAAGGGTGGCGATGTCGTCAATGAGTGCGAATAAACTTGAGGTGGCCATAATTATTTTGTGGGTTGGAATTGGAGTGATGAATCTGGAATTTTTTAATGCGGTGATTATTTAACCACCCTCTCTTCAACCTCTCCCCCATCGAGGGGGAGAGGCTTTGCTTCCCTCACCCCTCGCGGGGGAGGGACCGAGGGAGAGGGGGCTGCTCGCTTGATAGAAATTGCAAATACTAAGCGGATGATTAAATTTAAACCACCAGCACCAGCGCGCCTTAGCAAGCATTATTGCCCCAAGAAAGCCGCAGATATTAGCGTTTTATATCGGATGCCCTCGTAGGCCAACGCCGATATTTCAACGCACTTTTACAACGCGCATACCAAACACAGAAGACCATTTCGACCTCACGTGATAGCATTCTGCATCGAATTATAAGGACACATTGTGAACACACCAAATTATCAAGTTGCCTACAACGTCGCAACGCGTATGCGAAGCGTCTCATCCTCCGCGATTCGCGATTTGCTCAAGCACGCCGCCGAGCCCGGCATGATTTCACTGGCGGGCGGATTGCCAGCGCCGGATTTGTTTGACTTTGAAGGTCTCGCGCAAGCGAGTGCGGACGTGATGCGCGATGCACCGGTATCGGCGTTGCAATATGGCGTTACTGCCGGGCAGCCGGATTTACGCAAGGCGTTGGTGGAGCTGATGAAAACACGCGGCGCGAGTGTGGACGCGAACGATATTGTCGTCACCACTGGTTCACAACAAGGCATCGATTTGATGGCACGCGTGATGTTGGATAAAGGCGATATTGTTTGCATTGAGCGGCCATCGTATCTCGCCGCGATTCAAACTTTTGCGCTGTCAGAAGCAAAATTTGTCGGCGTGGAAGTGGATGATCACGGCATGGATGTTGATGCGCTGGAGAAAATGCTCGACACCTGCTCGGTCAAACCAAAAATGATTTACACCGTCGCCACCTTCGCGAATCCATCCGGTGCCACGATGTCGCTCGCGCGCCGCAAAAAATTATTGCAGTTAGCCGTGAAGCATCACGTGTTTGTGGTCGAAGATGACCCCTATGGCGAGTTGCGTTCACGCGGCGAAACGCTGCCGCCGTTAATCACGATTGCGAAAGAAATTCCCGGCGCTGAAGCGTGGTGCGGCTATCTTTCCACGCTGTCAAAAATTCTCTCGCCCGGCTTTCGCATTGGCTGGATGATCCTGCCCGCCGCGCTGCGCAACTACGCCGAAATCGCCAAGCAAGGCATGGATTTGCACACCTCCACTTTCACGCAAGCCGTCGCCGCTCGCTACCTCGATTCTGGCCGCCTATACGAGCGCCTGCCCAGCATCCGCGCCAGCTACAAAGAGCGCAACGAAGCCCTTGCCGATGCGCTAAAGCGTCACCTCGCCGGCGCGCTGACGTATGTGCAACCCGACGGCGGCATGTTCCTCTGGGCCAAGTGGAGCGACACAAACATAAACTCCGCCGCGCTCCTGAAATTCGTGCTCCCCGAAAAAATGATCTTCGTCCCCGGCGAACATTTTTACGCCGATGCGCCGCTACATCACTCGATTCGTTTGAGCTTCGCGACGCCCACGCCGAAGCAGTTGTATGAGGGGATTAGAAGGTTGGCGGTGGCGGTGGAGAAGATGCGGGTGGCGGTGGGCGGTGGGGTTGCTAGGGCGGCTTGAGGTATTTTTTCTTACCGCAGTCCCGCGCGGGCGAATGGAGTTAATTCGCCCGCAGAAACTGGGCAAAAAGTCTTAGTCCGAATGTAATGGCTTAGCTGGTGATGGGGTTTTTCGGATCGCAGTGCGACCAGGTATCCGTTCTCGAACAAATACAACCTAGCAATCTTTAAATGCTGTCCAGCCATTTGACCAACTCTATCCCATTTTTAAGCTCCAATCTGTGAGGAAGAAATGGGCGAAACTCAGCTCCAAGCCGAATGTTTGGCTGAAAATCAGACGTTGTTGTAATCAGACCTTTCGAAGAATTCGGGTCTGTCGCCAAGACACCCAACATTGCTCTCACATCATCATGAGTCACCAAGTGGCCGGGTCTGTATGCTTTCGTTTGCTCAAGGAATCGAACAGAGCCAAAACCGTGTTTCACGGCTATAACATCACGCCCACCGTCCCCACTTCGGGGAGTCAACACAACTTCATCCCAACCAGCAATATCATAGGCTCCAGCAATGAACTCTTCAAACTGTCGCGGATGCTTTGCGAAATGTTCTAAGAATCTAGGGTCTTTCTTTACCTCCTTGTAGATCGCTCTCCAGGGAATAGCTGATGCAGTGACGACTGCTCCATCTGAAACATTTGATTGCGTCAGAACAATTTGTGCTTGTAGCAACAGTTCGAATGGTTGGACAGTTTGGCTCTTCTGCGATCGGATCTCTGCAAGAAGCATTTCGCGAGTCTCTCGCATAGTCCAGTCATTTTCTTGCGCTTCGTCCATAGCTCGATTCTGAAGAAGTTGATACTCTGGCTGTCGTAGCTCTTCTTCTGAGAGGCCATTGCCAACCACGCCATATGGATCTACGCTACGCAACATACCGTCAGCGCCCGGCAGAAGTATCCAAGTTTTCGGGACTGCGTTTTTTGCCATTATCAATATCACTCGTTTAGTACTACGGTCTGAATCGCGTCAAACTCGCCGTGTTAAATTCATAAGCGCGACATAGACTTTCATCATGAATGTCGTAAACAAATATGGTAACGCATGTCTGCGCTTAGGACTTTTTGGGCTTGATGAGGCAAGTCCAATCTACCGGAGCACATCAATTGAATCAATTTGGAAGTTCACCCACAACACAAGCACGAGGCAAACATGAGCGAAACAATTTGGGTTCGACGAAAATCACGAGTTGGCACCGACGATTCGGGCGATGACTACGACCACTCTTTGTTTTGCAAAAAAGCGGAAGCTCTGGACAGTTTGTCTGTCTCGCTTAACGTTCGAAAACTCACGGATTTCTTCGATACGACTGACATCGAGTACAACATCTCAGAGGATGAATTACCAGAAAGTTGGATCGCAGAAAATGAGAAATGGTTTGTTCCCGCTGACGCTCTTCCTGCGCTACGCAAGATCATCGAATTGCTCAGGGCAGGTGAAGTAAAGGGTATTAAGGAAAATATCAGAGCAGATATATTGGAGGAGCTTGAGGACTGCGAGGCAAAGGTTAGCGCGGCGAATAGCGAAGGTGACCAGTTCCATTTTTGCATTGTTATGTAGCTAACCCTATATTGGGCGGGGCTTTCCAAGCATAAACTGCTCAAAACGCCCGCCAATGCTATCGTTTCACCTTCCGATTCAGCTCAATACGCCATCTACCAGCACCAGCCGCCGACTCA
>JANMQR010000208.1:0-16562 GCA_031370625.1 Burkholderiales bacterium
ATGACGGACGAAGACGAGAGAGCGGCCACAACTAGCGGCACCGATAACGAAAATTCGGGCACCACCGCGTCAAACTTGGTGCCGTCCTCAGCGACCATCTGATAGGTGCCGCGCATCGTGCCAACAATGGTGTTGATTGACGAGCCCGAAGTGTATTCAAAATGCTGACCCGGTTTTAGGATCGGCTGCTCGCCCACCACGCCCATGCCACGTACTTCCTGCACCTGATTATCGGCGTCGGTAATGATCCAGTGTCGGCTGATCACCTGTGCGGGCACTTGGCCCGTGTTCTCGATACGAATCGTATAGGCGAACACATATTGGTCGTTTTCCTCGTCCGATTGATCGGGCAGAAAAAAAGATTGTGCAGTGACTTTGATGTCGTACTTTTTTGTTTCACTCATCTTGAAATGCTATCACGTTCGATGGCCGCAATGAAGCGTCGATTAACGGTAAGCTCTCAGTCTTTGTGTTTCGCGGTGGCAGACGAAATCTAATAATCCCCGATGAAAATTAACTCGATCCTCGACAAGCTCCGACAGTTCATCAGTCCACCAACCAAAAACAATTCTATCGCCGCGCGAAATGCACCCGTCATCGCATGTCATTTTTTTGGTGATCATAATTCGCTCGGATTTTGGGATGACCAGCAACTTGATCGCGTTCCCGAACTTTTGCGCACGATAAAAAATGACGGTTTTAATACAATCATTCTTGTGGTGCCGTTGGAGCCATTTATTGAAGCGCAGCCCAATACGGGATTTAACGAATGGTACTGGACACGGTTAAGTTCGGTTTTGCACATGGCCTCAGTTGCTGAGCTAAAAGTATTTTTACGATTGGCCTATCTGAATTCGACATCGCCCGATAACCAGACATGGGTGGTGAAGCGGCAAATGCGGTTGTTGGATCAGGCGTCCGCGCAAATATGGTTATTAGCGTATTTTAAAAAAGTGGCCGAGGTGGTCAAAGCATCCAAAGCCTATGCGGGCTCATTTTTGGCGTGGGAAGATTTCTGGTTGATCTTTGAGCATCCACCGAATTTGCCGGAAGAAGATCGCATCAAAATCGCTGAGCAAGTGGACTTGATGCATCACGCCGAAACGTGGGCGAATGACCCACAACTACGAACCATCATGGGTGCGGATTCCAGCAAATGGGCCAGCGCAATAGTGCCCACACCGAACACGCCTGCATCTGCACTCTGGATGAAATGGTTCGATTATTTCGTGTTTGAATTTGTCGGTGGCTGTGCCAAAGCACATCTGCCCGATATCGCGTTCGAGATTCGTTCTGATGCCTATCCGATCAACATTGATGGGCAAAATATGTGGGCCACGTTTGAACTACAGCGCGGCAGCAAAGGCCGTCGCTATGGATATTGGGGCGCTTTTTATGGCGCGGCAAATAGCGGCGAAATGCTTTCGGAACAGCAGGCGCTAGGCGGACTTGAATATTATCTCGACGTAATAAACGGTGAGGGCTTGAGCGCCGACATCGTGCTTGAGCAGTTTAATGTCATCGACAACACGCTGGATTTTGTTGGCTACAACGCGCGCATTGCGCCCAAAAGTCTGCCTGATTTTCTGAAAGCGGCGGCACCGGTCATTGCCAAGCGCACCTCGGGATACGGCCTGTGGACCTACCGCAACTATCGCGAAAACTGGCTTTCCAACAGTGCATTTCAACGTGGCCTTCACGGCTGGAAGGCTGAAGGAAAGCTGGAGATCATTTGCGACAACGCTGATGCAACACATTGGCTCGTCATGCCGAGTGGCGCGGCCGTCGCGCAGGACATACACGGCGTGCTGCGCCTGCAATCACCCATCGCCAGCTATCCACCATTCCACATTCTTGTCCGCGTTAAAAACGATGGCGCAACCGCAATCACGCACGATGCGCTGGTGATAAAAGTTGCTGATGAAGAATTGATTGCCAGCGGACATGACGCAGGACGACTCCGTTTTGCCGTGCTCTCCACTACATTGAGTAATGGATTTTTTACGGTCTCCATTCGCAATGCATCCTCAGCGACACTGAAAATCAGCGACCTCGTGTTGTATGCATATGAGCAAGCGGGCGGCTTGTATGACGCGAATCAAAATGAATTGCCGATGGCGGGATTGATTCGACAATTTAATGCGGATTTGCGCGAAGTTAGCAGCTAAAAGCAGATCCCTCACATGAAGCCGTTCGGGATGACAGTTTGAAAGAGTGTTTATTGGCGGGCGTTGCGAGACATAAATGGCTTGAACTCTTTATTGGTGCTGGTGTTTGTATATTTTGCCACCCTCAAATTTGTCATCCCGAACCCAGCTTTATCGGGTGAGGGATCTGCTTTTTGGCGGCACCACGAACAGCAGATCCCTCACGTGAAGCTGTTCGGGATGACAGGTTGGGAGAGTAATACTTAGCGGGCATTACAGGATATAAATGGCTTCACCGGTTCGGTGTCTGCTTCGAAAACGGCACGCTGATACTTGAGTTCTCTCTTGAAATTTGAAACCCTGCGCTTTCAAGTAGCATGATGTATATCTTTTTTATAAAACACCAATGAACGACATCTCACTCACACCGAACCCCGCCAAAACTAAACTCACACCCTCAGCGATTCACCGCTATCTTGATCAATATGTGGTCGGGCAGGACGAGGCGAAGCGCGTGTTGTCGGTGGTGGTTTACACGCATTTTAAAAATGCGCATTATCAGAAAATCTCAAGCGATGAAAATCGCGTTGATGGTGTTCAACTCGGCAAGAGCAACGTTCTTCTCGTCGGGCCAACGGGCACAGGAAAAACGCTGCTGTGCGATACGCTTTCTCGCGCAATCAATGTGCCGTTTGTAACGGCCGATGCGACCTCGCTCGCGCAAACAAAATTCATGAACGAGGAGATTGAATCGATCCTGCAACGCCTGGTGAATAAAGCCGATGGCGATCTGGCGCGCGCGGAGCGGGGCATTGTGTTTATCGATGAAATCGACAAACTTAAAGCTGCGGGCACCGAAGCGCGCAGCACTTCGGGCGAGAGTGTGCAACATGCCTTGTTAAAAATTATGGAAGGCTCGCTTGTCAAACTGGCGAACGGAGTAGCGATTGACACGACCAATATCATGTTCATTTGCGGCGGCGCGTTTGTGGGTTTGGATCAAATCGTGAAGCACAGCAAGGCTTACGGTTTTATCTCGGTCACGGACAACAATAATCAGAAAATTCTGGATCGACTGAATTCACGCATTAAGCCGACCGATTTGATGTCGTTCGGATTGATTCCCGAATTCACCGGCCGCCTGCCGGTGGTGGCGAGTTTGCAGCCGCTCACGCAGGCGATGTTGGTGTCGATCATGACGGTGCCGAAAAATTGTCTTTATAACCAGTTCCGCGAAGTATTTAAACGCGAAGGTTGTGATCTGAAAATTGAGGCGCGCGTGTTTGACGAAATCGCTGCGCTCGCGGTGGAATATAAAGTTGGTGCGCGTAGCTTGCGCGGTATTTTTGAGGAAATGATCGCGCCAGTGTTGTTTATGCTGCCCGATAGAAGTGACGTGAAAACAGTGCAGATTCGTTCGCTGTTTGAAGATGCAGAAATGATCACAGAATAGAATCGTGAAGCCAATCACGTAAAATATAGAAATGAATTCTCCAACTCAATACCGCATCGCCCCCTCCATTCTTTCTGCTGATTTCGCCTGTCTCGGCGAGGAAGTTCGCGCCGTGATCAACGCAGGCTGCGACGTGATTCATTTCGACGTGATGGACAATCATTACGTGCCAAATCTGACCATTGGCCCACTCGTGTGTGAGGCCGTGCGCCCACATGCAAAACGCGCTGATGGCAGTAAAGTGCCGATTGATGTACATCTGATGGTGAAGCCAGTGGATCGCATCGTGCCGGATTTTGCCAAAGCCGGTGCCGATATTATTTCGTTTCATCCTGAAGCCTCCGAGCACATTGACCGCACGCTCGGCCTCATTCGCGAACATGGTTGCAAAGCGGGGCTGGTGTTCAATCCGGCGACGCCTTTAAGTTATCTCGATTACGTGATGGGTAAAGTCGATCTCATTTTGATCATGAGTGTGAATCCCGGTTTTGGCGGACAAAAATTTATTCCTTCCGCACTTACCAAATTACGCGAAGCACGTGCGCGAATCGAAAAATCAGGACGCGATATCTGGCTGGAAGTCGATGGCGGCGTGAAGGCGGACAACATTGCTGAAATTGCGCGCGCCGGTGCGGATACCTTCGTGGCGGGCTCAGCAATTTTTGGGGCAAGCGATTACAACGCTACAGTTGCTGCGATGCGTGCTGAATTGGCAAAAGTAAAATCATGAATATGCCTATGCCGAACCCTAGCGCTGGCGCGGATTTTGAAGCAGATATTCCTGAAGACGCTCAGCCCACCTTGGTGTCTGAACAGCAGCCTATTGCAGAAGCAAAGAAAATCCGCTATCGCGCAAAACCGAAATTTACGTTTCCGATTCCGGTAAGAGTGGTATTGATTGATCTCGACGGCACGCTGCTCGATACCGTCGGCGATATTATTCAAGCGGCGAATTTGATGCGCGGCACGTTGGGCTTTCCGCCACTCGAGGCCACAGTGATTCGTAATTTTGTCGGCAAAGGCATCACCAACTTGGTGGCAAAAACATTGAAAGATGCGGTGGGCGAAGTTGGTCCGACGGCGCTAAAAGTCGCGGTGGCGAATTTTGAACGTCAATATGAAACCTGTTTTGCCGACACCAGCAAGCCTTACCCAGGCGTAATCGATGGCCTGAACGCCTTGAAAGGAGCGGGGTTTCGCCTAGGTTGCGTGACCAACAAGGCGGAAAAATTCACCCTGCCATTGCTCGAGAAAACGGGGCTGCGTGATTATTTTGAAATCGTTGTTTCCGGCGACACAGTGGCCGAGAAAAAACCGCATCCGATGCAGCTAAAACATGCCGCAGAATTTTTTGAATGCAAGCCAATTGAGATGTTGCTGATCGGCGATTCCGTGAATGACGCGCAAGCTGCGCGTGCCGCCGGGTGCGCTGCGTTTATCGTGCCCTACGGCTACAACGAGGGCCAAGAATTGCGCGGGCTCGATTGCGATGCGTTTATTGACGATATCCCATCTTCGCTAAAGTTGGTTAGAATAGCGACTGAATAACTTTTCCAAACTGTCAAAAATGAGTGTTTTCAAAAAAGTGGGTTCTTGGTGGCGATGGCAAATCTGGCGTTGAATTCTCATTGAATTCGTAATGCCCGTGTTTCATCGTTTTTCCTTTCCACACTGCTGAAAACATCATGACTGACACTGAATTCCAACGCCTCGCAGGGCTTGGCTATAACCGAATCCCGGTTACGCTCGACACCTTCGCTGATCTCGACACGCCGCTGTCGATTTATCTCAAACTCGCGAACAAACCACATTCCTATTTGCTCGAATCCGTGATCGGTGGCGAGCGTTTTGGCCGCTATTCGATTATTGGCTTACCCGCACGCGAATGGCTGGAAGTGCGCGGCCGCGAATGCGCGGTGGTACGCGCCAAGACTGGCGGCGCTACGGAAAAAGTCGAACACAAATTCGTCGAAGACCCATTAGCATTTGTTGAAAAATATCGGGCACGTTTTAATGCGGCACCGATTGAAGGCGCGCTGCGTTTTGCGGGCGGCCTGGCGGGTTATTTTGCCTATGACACCGTGCGCTATATCGAGCCAAAGCTGGCGAAGCATTTGGACGATAAATTCACCAGCAAACACGATCCACTGGGCGTACCCGATATTGTGCTGATGCTGTCAGATGAACTGGCGGTGGTCGATAACTTATCGGGCAAGTTGTATTTGATTGTTTACGCCGACCCCTCGCAACCGAATGCGCTGCTGAATGCGCAACGACGGCTGACTGAATTACGCCTTGGGCTGCGCAGTCAGGCTGCGTTGCCGGTTTACGTGCCCGGTGGACTGAAGCCAGAGCCAAAATCAGAAATCGGCAAAGAAGCGTTTTTAAAAGCGGTCGCGAAATCGAAACAATATATTGTCGATGGCGACATCATGCAGGTACAGATTTCGCAACGTATCTCACTTGCCTACGACGCGCCGCCAATCAATTTGTATCGCGCGCTACGTTCCATCAATCCTTCGCCGTATATGTTTTATTTCGACATGGGCGACTTCCATATTGTCGGCGCCTCGCCGGAAATTTTGGTGCGTCAAGAAGGCAGCAAAGTCACCGTACGACCCATCGCGGGCACGCGCAAACGCGGCGCGACACCCGAGCAGGATCGCGAGTTGGAAACCGAATTGCGTAATGATCCGAAAGAATTGGCCGAGCATTTAATGTTGATCGATTTGGGCCGCAACGATATCGGCCGCATCGCGAAATTCGGTAGCGTGAAAGTGACGGAGCAATTTGTGGTCGAGCGCTATTCACATGTGATGCATTTGGTGTCGCATGTTGATGGTGAAATCGTGGATGGCACTGGCCCGATTGATTTGTTACGCGCGACATTTCCGGCGGGCACGGTTACCGGTTCCACCAAAGTACGCGCAATGGAAATCATTGACGAGCTCGAGCCATCGAAACGTGGCGTCTATGCTGGCGCGGCGGGCTATATTGGCTTTAACGGCAATATGGACTTGGCGATCACGATTCGCACCGGCGTGGTGAAAGATGGCACGCTATATGTGCAGGCAGCCGCGGGGATTGTGGCGGATTCGGTCGCGGAGCTGGAGTGGCAGGAAACGGAAAATAAAGCGCGAGCGCTATTGCGTGCGGCGGAATTGGTCTCGGCTGGTATTGATACGAATGGTTAAGGACGCGCGATGAATACTGAAATTGATTTACGTTCTGATACGGTTCCTAAGCCAACGCCCGGCATGCGCGCCGCCATGAACGCAGCCGAGGTCGGAGATGACGTTTTTGGCGATGACCCAACTGTTAATCGTTTACAAGAACGTGTCGCGGAATTAATCGGCATGGACGCCGCATTATTTTTGCCGACGGGAACGCAAAGCAATTTGGTTGGCCTGATGGCGCACTGCCAGCGCGGCGAAGAATACATTGTCGGCCAGGACGCGCACACCTACAAATACGAAGGTGGCGGCGCGGCGGTCCTCGGCAGCATTCAACCGCAGCCAATTGAGAACGCGCCGGATGGCACGATCCCGCTAGAAAAAATTCGCGCAGCGGTAAAGCCTGATGACGCGCATTTCGCGCGAACGCGATTGATTGCGATTGAAAATACGATTGGCGGCAAAGTGATTCCGGAATCGTATCTGGCTGAGGTACGCGCGTTCGCATTGAGCGCCGGTTTGAGCACACATCTGGACGGCGCAAGAGTGTTTAATGCAGCGATAAAAACGCAGCGCAGTGTGAAGCAAATTTGCGCATATTTTGATTCGGTATCGATCTGCCTGTCTAAAGGTCTGGGCGCTCCGGCGGGCTCAGTGCTGTGCGGGTCGCGTGATTTCATCAAGGCCGGACATCGCTGGCGCAAGATGTTGGGCGGTGGAATGCGGCAGGCGGGCATTCTGGCGGCGGCGGGTTTGTATGCGCTCGAAAATAACGTTGAACGACTTGCTGGGGATCACGATAACGCAACTCATTTAGCGCAGTCGCTAAATGCCATCGCGCCGTTGAAAGTGGCGATGCCGCAAACCAATATTTTATTTGTCGAAGTACCGGCGGAAGATTGCGCCGCGCTGGGCGCTCACGTGCGCGATGCAGGCGTGCTGGCGTTCATCAGCCCGCGCACGCGACTGGTGACGCACTTGGATGTGTCACGTGCGCAAATTGATACGGCGATTGCGGCATTTCGGTCGTTTTATTCGGCACGCCAGCAACAAGCGGCTTAGGAAAAACCATGCTACTTATGATCGACAACTACGACAGCTTCACCTATAACCTCGTGCAATATTTGGGCGAGCTGGGTGAAGATGTTTTAGTAAAGCGTAACGATGAAATAACGGTGGCCGAGATTGAAAAGCTGGCGCCGCAACGTATTGTGATTTCGCCCGGCCCGTGTACGCCGAGCGAGGCGGGAGTATCGGTGGCGACGATTGAAAAATTTGCTGGAAAAATTCCCTTACTCGGCGTGTGTTTGGGCCATCAAAGTATTGGTCAGGCATTCGGCGGAAAAATCGTGCACGCGAAAACATTAATGCATGGCAAGACTTCGCAGGTCACGCACACGAACACCGGTGTATTCGCTGGCTTGCCCTCGCCCTACCGCGCGACGCGCTATCACTCGCTGGTGATCGAGCGCGAATCGTGTCCGGACTGTCTGGAAATCACGGCGTGGACGGACGACGGCGAGATCATGGGCGTGCGCCACAAAACGCTACCGATTGAGGGCGTGCAGTTTCATCCGGAATCAATCATGACCGAGCACGGTCACGCGCTGCTGAAGAATTTCCTGATCAATACACAGTAAACAACACAATAAATTTTTTCGAGAAAAATCATGTTCAGCCCACAAGAAGCGATCAACCGCCTGTCCGATAAACGCGAAATTTTCTTCGACGAAATGGTCGATTTATTTCGGCAGGTGATGGAGGGCAAAGTCACGCCGGTTCAGCTATCCGCGATCTTGATGGGCCTGCACGTTAAAACCGAAAGCGTCTCGGAGATTGCGGCGGCGGCGCAAGTGATGCGCGAATTCGCGACCAAGGTATTGGTGGAAGATACGGCACATTTGGTCGACACCTGCGGCACCGGTGGTGACAAATCACACACGTTTAATATCTCGACCACGGCCGCGTTTGTGGCCGCAGCGGCGGGTGCGAAAGTCGCCAAGCATGGTGGCCGTTCGGTGTCCTCACTTTCGGGCAGCGCGGATGTGCTGGAAGCGTTGGGGGTGAATTTGAATCTCACGTCGGCACAGGTGGCGGAATCGATCAAGCAAGTCGGCTTAGGTTTTATGTTCGCGCCGAATCATCATCCGGCGATGAAATATGCAGCGCCGGTGCGCAAGGAGTTGGGCATGCGCACCATTCTGAATATTTTGGGGCCTTTAACGAACCCTGCTGGCGCGCCGAATCAAGTCATGGGCGTGTTCCATCCTGATTTGGTCGGCATTCAGGCACGCGTATTGAAGCAATTGGGCTCGAAGCACGTGATGATTGTGCACGGCGAAAACGGGCTGGACGAGATCTCACTTTCCGGGCCGACCTTTGTCGCCGAGCTAAAGCATGGCTTTGTGACCGAATTCAAAATCGAGCCGAAGCAGTTTGGTTTGGACTTGGCACCGGTTGAAGCTTTGAAGGCAGCTGACAAGGAAGCATCGATGGCGATGTTAAAAGCCGTGCTGGACAATCAGCCCGGCCCGGCCAAGGATATTGTTGCCCTCAACGCCGGTGCGGCCATCTACGTGGCAGGGCTTGCCAATGATTTATGGGGCGGCGTGACTAAAGCGCGTGAAATGATCGAAACTGGCAAAGCACGCGCTAAGCTGGATGCGTTGGTGAAATTTAGCGCAGCAATCAAGAACTAGATCCGAACCGTGTCAGATATCCTTAAAAAAATACTCGCCACGAAATATGTCGAAGTGGCGGCTGCAAAAGCGCGTTTACCGCTGGCAGAGCTAAACTCTCGCGTAGCAGATGCGCCAGCCGTGCGCGATTTCGTCGGCGCGATTCGCGCGAAACATGCGGCGGGGCTGCCCGCCGTTATCGCGGAAATAAAGAAAGCCAGCCCCAGCGCGGGCGTTTTTCGCGCCGGACTTGATAGCGACGGCAAAATTTTTGATCCGGCACGATTCGCCCAAAGTTACGAAAAGCATGGCGCAGCGTGCTTATCAGTGCTTACCGACCGCGACTACTTTCAAGGCTGCACTGACGATTTGATCGCGGCGCGCGCCGCCTGCGCGTTACCAGTCATCCGCAAAGATTTCATCGTGGATGCTTACCAAATCACTGAAGCGCGCGCGATGGGTGCGGATGCCGTGCTGTTTATTATGGGCGCGGTCGATATTGGCTTGTTCCAAGAGTTTGAGGCGCTCGCCCAATCACTCGGCTTGGCCGTACTGGCTGAGTCACACTCGCGCGCTGAGCTTGACCAAGCGTTAACGCTCAAGACTCCGCTAATTGGGGTCAATAACCGGGATTTGACTCGCTTTGAAACCGATTTAAATACGACCCTCACCCTAAAGCGAAACGTCCCAAGTGACCGCATTCTCGTTACTGAGAGTGGAATTAACTCACCAGACTCAGTGAAGACAATGGCTTTAGCAGGAGTAAACACTTACCTTATTGGTGGCTCGCTAATGGAAAAAGCGGATCCGGGTGCCGCGCTTTTGTCACTTTTTGACGGTAATCTTTAGCCCGGTGGATCGTGAATCGATGTTGTACAAAAGCAACAGCATTTACCTTAGAAGGTAAAATTACCCATCCTTACTTGAGCTAACGCGCCATTTTTGGCAATATAAGCAGTGTTGCTAAAGGATTTTGCACAATATTGAGCAGATTCACTGGCAGTGCAGCGTAGCTACAGAGAGGCTGATCGAAGTGATCTTTACAATCAGTAGTGGTTTCTGCCTCAAGAGGTTTATGCAGTCCCGAGAATTAGAAAGCCTCAACTTAACCCCCAAAGGAGATTTTCGATGAAGAAGAAATTAATCGCCCTTGCAGTCGCTGGCGCTACGCTGGCACCGCTCGCTGCCATGGCGCAGACGTCCAACCCCGTAACGCTTTACGGTCGCGCGTATGCAACTTTCGAATCCGTCAAAGCTGACGGCGGCCCCGCTGCTCCACTTGGTTCACGTTCACGCGTTACCGATCAATCGTCGTTCTTTGGTATCCGCGGAACTGAAGATCTGGGTGGCGGCTTAAAAGCATTTTTCCAATTAGAGTCCGTTTTCCGTTTGGATTCGAACACATCCACTTTTGCCAACCGCAATAGCGGTGTCGGCTTGCAAGGTGACTTTGGTAGCGTATTGCTAGGCCGCTGGGATTCGCCATTTAAAGTGTCAACAATCGCTATCGACCCATTCGGCGACTTGACGCTTGGCGGTATTACTGGCGTGGCCAACGATCGCGGTAACTTTGATCGCCGTGAACAAAACGTCGTGCAATATTGGTCACCTAATTTGAGTGGTTTCCAAGCCCGCGCAGCTTACGCGACCAACGAAGGCAAGACTGCTACCGTTAACCCTTCTGATTTGTCGTTCAGCGCCACTTACACCCAAGGCCCATTCTATGTAGGTTACACATGGGAACGTCATAAAGACCAATTTAAAGCATACGACGGCGCAGTTGCCAACGTAGCAGGCGCACGTGAAAAAGGCCAGGCCGTGTTTGGTTCATTCACAATCGGGCCGGTAAAATTGGGCGCAATGACCCAGTTCTTTATCAAGGACAATCCTTTGGCGGGTAACGCAACGCGCAAAAACGGCAGCACCGCACAGTTGTATTCGATCGTTTACACGTTTGGCAAGAGCCAGCTACTGTTCTCACATCAGCGCGCAGAAGATGGAACTTTCCTGACGGTTGGTACAGCCGCTCGCCCAGCCGATGCTAAATCGCAATCGAATAATTTTGGCTATCAATACAACTTCACCCGCCGCACATTCGCACTTGCCCAGTACACGCAAGTTAAGAACAATGCGCAAGGTAGAGGCAACTTCGGGGCAGACACTCTCCCTATCGGTGCTGATCAAGATCCAAAAGGCTTCTCGTTTGGTATCCGTCACTTGTTCTAAGGTTTAGAAACAAAACCAAAAAAGCAACACGTAACTCATTAACAGCGGGCACCTTCGGGTGCCCGTTTTGTTTTCATGGCCTATAATTGCAAAATGAATTTTATTGACAAGTTGATTTGCGAAGTTGATGCCGGGTTGCGTACCGCATTCGCGCCTGCCTATGCGGAGCGCCCCTTACCCGCGGATGGCGAAAAATCCACAGTAGACACCGGATCGATAGAAACTTTAGCGGGCTCCTCTGCATACGCCGCTTTAGATTCTGTTTCACGCGAAAAATCGATCCGGTTGATGCGTGTGAACCACGCTGGTGAAGTATCGGCACAGGCGCTTTATCAAGCGCAAGCGCTGGTTGCCAAAACCCGTGAAACGCGCGCTGTGCTTGAGCATGCGGCTCGCGAGGAACGCGATCATCTGGCATGGTGTGGAAGTCGGCTAGACGAGCTTGGCGGTAGTACGAGCCGCCTTAACCCATTGTTTTATGCTGGTTCATTTGCGCTGGGCGTGGCGTCGGGCGTGCTGGGCGACAAATGGAGTATGGGCTTTTTGGTAGAGACAGAACGCCAAGTCGAGGCGCATCTTAGCGATCATTTGGGGCTTCTGCCCGAAGCCGACAGCAGGAGCCGACGAATTCTTGAGGCCATGCGCGAAGACGAGATTCATCACGGTCAGACTGGCATTGCACACGGTGCCGCCAGCCTGCCCGCACCCATTCAAACAGCGATGAAGGCAGTTTCAACGCTGATGACACGCACGTCTTATTGGATGTAAAGCTGGGCCGCTTGGTTTCAAAGTAACGTGCGGCCTACGACGCATTAACCAGCTCGAAATCATGGGTTACGTTTACTGTGGCAGCAAGCATTGCGGTCGCGGAACAATACTTGTCGGCTGAGAGTTGGATTGCTCTGGCGACTTTCGCATGATCAAGCGATTTACCTGTGACCACGTAATGAAAGTGAATACGCGTGAACACTTTTGGATCGACATCGGCGCGATCAGCAGATAGTTCTACGACGCAATCGGTAACGGGTTCGCGCCCTTTTTTCAGAATATGGATGACGTCGAAAGCACTGCAAGCGCCAGTGCCAATCAGCACTGTTTCCATCGGTCGAGGGCCTAAATTTCGTCCGCCAGCATCGGGAGAGCCATCCATCACCACCGCATGCCCGCTTTCGGTCTCGCCCACAAACGCCACGTTTTCAATCCACTTAATCCGCGCTTTCATGCCCGTCCTTTATCGTTGAACAATAAAGTATAAAGGAACAACCCTGCGCGGTTTATTCACATAAATCCCATAAAACTAAATTTGGAGCCAAACCAACGCCAACTGCGGGCGCTCAAGCGCCTGCCTCGAGGGCGCATACTGCGTGAAATCAATTGACAAACGGGGTGTGAATTCATTAAACTTTCGGGTTCCTCTGATGGGTTCCCCTTTCCCACCCATCACTCGACGTTTCTTAGGCATTTCAGGTGTTGCTTGTCGTGATTTGCATCATGCTTCCGCGCCGCGTCAGCAATACCGGCCAACTTTATTTGAGTGAGCTTTAAACATGAAAACCTTCTCCGCCAAATCGCATGAAGTTGTGCATGACTGGTACGTTGTAGACGCGACTGACAAAGTCTTGGGTCGTATGGCTTCAGAGCTGGCACGTCGGCTACGCGGCAAACACAAACCTGAATTCACGCCCCACGTTGACACGGGTGATTTTATTGTTGTTACCAACGTTGAAAAATTACGTGTAACCGGCAATAAAGGCGAAGACAAAAAATATTTCCGTCATACCGGCTATCCTGGCGGCATTTATGAAACCAACTTCAACAAACTCCAGGAAAAGCATCCTGAACGCGTGTTGGAAAAAGCGGTAAAGGGTATGTTGCCCAAAGGCCCATTGGGTTACGCGATGATCAAGAAGCTGAAGGTTTATGCAGGTGCCACACACCCGCACACCGCGCAGCAGCCCAAAGAACTTTCCATTTAAGTTTAAAGATTAAGGAACCGTATCATGGTCGGTAAGTACAATTACGGAACAGGTCGTCGCAAAAGTTCAGTCGCGCGCGTGTTCATGAAGTCAGGTAGTGGCAAAATTGTGGTGAACGACAAGCCACTTGATATTTATTTCTCTCGCGAAACAGGCCGCATGATCGTGCGCCAACCGCTTGAGCTGGTCGGCAGTGTTGATAAATTCGACATTATGGTGACCGTACTTGGCGGTGGTGAGTCCGGTCAGGCTGGCGCGGTACGCCACGGCATTACACGTGCGCTGATTGACTACGATGCAACGCTGAAGCCGCAGCTATCAAAAGCCGGTTTGGTTACGCGTGATGCACGTGAAGTCGAGCGCAAAAAAGTGGGCTTCCGCAAAGCCCGTCGCCGTAAGCAGTTCTCGAAGCGCTAACACAGGCACGCAACACGTTTATGGAAAAAGCCGCCAAGTGCGGCTTTTTCCCTGTTTGGAGTTATCATTTTGTTCCCAAGGAGCCTGGAAAAGATGCAACTCGCGACGTCGCAACAAGCAATTCGGGTCGTTTTTGAAGCTTCGCGCTTGTCAAAAACCTCGACAAACTGCGAGCGCTTAAGCTCCAAATACGCACGCTGTAAATAGCTTATGCTGAGCCGCCTTAAATTTCGAGGATCATGGCGAAAAATTCGCTCGCGCGTTGGTATTCGTTCGCAGCGAGTAGCGATTCGCCAACATGTGCCCTGGTACATAAAATTCGGCAGTATTGGCCTGATGATGGGGGTTGCGGCAGCGGCAGCCTGGTGGTTTATCGATAACAGCTATCGGATTACCGGCTTTAATCGTGAGGAAGCGAAACAGCAGATTGAGACGCTGACGGTTGAAAAAGTTAAGCTTCAAGCAAACTTTGACATCTTGAAAACTCAACTCAACGAGCATGAAAGCCAGCTAAAAGTCGAGAAAGCGTCGCAGGCAGAATTGGCGAAAAATATGACCCAGCTGCAGGACGAGAATTCGAGTTTGAAGGAAGATCTGAGCTTTCTGCGCAACATTATGTCGTCAGCGAAGGCAACCGAAGGCTTGACCATTAGCAACCTAAAAGTTGAACCCGACGCCCTCCCAAATGAATACCGCTACCGCCTTTTGGTCACACAAGGCGGACAACGCAAGCTAGACTTCAAGGGCAAGGTGCAGATCATCGCCCGGGTGCAGCAAGGCGGTACACAGGCCACACTGAGCTTTCCAAGCGATGCTGAGTTACGAGCGCCCGGTGGCGAGCTTGATTTTCGCTACTACCAAAAAGTCGACGGTAGGTTTAAGATTCCGGAAGGGACACAATTAAAAAACATCCAGGTGCGCGTACTCGGTCTTCCGGCTTTTGATGTCAAGAGTCAACGCAGCATTAATCTTTAAGGAGTCGTCATGTCTTGGGGAAAATCCAACAAGCCCAGCCCAATCGATAGTTTAATCGGGGTCGGTTCAACTATTACGGGAAACATTCAATTTACGGGTGGCCTCAGAATTGATGGCTGCGTGATCGGCAACATCAAAGCGGTCGGCGATAAACCGGGCACGTTGGTATTGTCCGAAATGGCCAAAATCGAGGGCGAAATAGATGTCGGCCACGTTGTAATTAACGGCACGGTTGCAGGGCCGGTACGCGCCAGCGACTACCTTGAACTCTTGCCCAAAGCACGCGTTACAGGCGATGTCAGTTACAAAACAATTGAAATACATGTCGGCGCCGTCATCATGGGGCGTATGATTCATGAAGGCGAGCCAAGGCAGTCTGACAAAGTAATTGAATTCAAACCGGCTGTCGGCAACTAGCATTCCAAAATTGTAGCAACGGAGCTGTTGTAGCTTGATTTCCACGCCAACACCCGCAAATATCAAGTATTACACTGGAGAACACCATGAACGATATGTCGATGATCCCACCCGCCCTAGTTTTCACCGATAGCGCGGCCGATAAAGTAAAAGCTCTTATTGTTGAAGAAGGCAATGACGATCTCAAACTGCGTGTATTCGTTACCGGTGGCGGATGTTCAGGCCTGCAATATGGCTTTACGTTTGACGAAATCACCAATGAAGACGACACCATCATGCAGAAAAATGGTGTAAGCCTGCTGATTGATCCGATGAGCTACCAATATTTGATTGGTGCAGAGATCGATTACAGCGAAGGGCTTGAAGGCGCGCAGTTTGTAATTAAAAACCCGAATGCCAGCAGCACCTGCGGCTGCGGATCGTCTTTCTCGGTTTAACCCAATCCAGATTCGTTTAGTGCAATTTAAAAACGGAGGCTTCGGCCTCCGTTTTTTGTTGGCCGGCCACGCAATTATTGCTGGCGCAAAACGGTGTTCAGGAGTCAATGGTAATAGCCTCATCGCCAAATAATCGCGTCTCAACCTCCAGTCCTGCACTTCGTCGCAAATCACTTTGATTGACGGGAGTGGCAAACTATATTTATGCTGCACAACTATTATCTGAAAAACCCAAAAACCAACGGCAGAGTCTGATCACAGCGCTAACTGTTACCACTTCGGCGCATTATGCTCACTCTCATGCTCACTCTCCCATCAGGAAGGATTCGCCCGAATGTCACATTCATTTGCTCGCGTCACCAGAACAAAAATACTCACTGCCAGTATCTTGTTGGCGTTATCAGCCGCCACTTCAGCGCAAACGCCTGTTCCTGGCCCAGCACCCGCGCCCGGCAATGGTGCGCCACCTGCCGCTGCATCAGGTCTCGGGGCACCCGCTGCACTTCCGCCTGCTGCGGTCGGCGCACCGAAACCGTTCAAAGAAATTATCAAAGATGCCAAAGAAATTCCGGGCTTCTTTACGCTTTACCAAAAGGATGAAAAAGTCTGGATCGCGATCAAGCCTGAACAATTTGATAAACCGTTTTTCTTCACCTACAACAT
>JANMQR010000211.1:0-12249 GCA_031370625.1 Burkholderiales bacterium
AACGTTATCGTGTTGCTGAGTTCGGGTGGCTGTGCGCTCAATTGCGTCTGCCGCCCTTCAAATTCGTAGTCAAAAAAAAGGGGCATAAGCCCCTTTTTTTGAGCCTAATTTTTACTTGGCGTCGTCTTTAGCTTCGTCTTCGGTCACTTCGACCAACTCTTCGCCGACCTGCGCCACCATTTCGGTGATCACAGCATTCTTGCCTTCCAGAATCGCATCCGCGACGCCGCGAGCGTATAAACGAATTGCGCGGGTTGAGTCGTCATTGCCCGGGATGATGTAATCCACACCGTCCATCGAGTTGTTGGTATCGACGATGCCGATAATTGGCACACCGAGTTTTTTAGCTTCGGTCACCGCGATTTTGTGGAAGCCGACGTCGATTACAAAAATCGCATCCGGTACACCAGTCATGTCCTTGATACCGCCGATTGAGCCTTGCAACTTTGCCAACTCGCGCGAGAACATCAGGCCTTCTTTTTTGCTCAATTTTTCGAGTGAGCCGTCTTCAACCATTTGCTCCAGCTCTTTCAAGCGCTTCAACGAAACCTTGACGGTTTTGTAATTGGTGAGCATGCCGCCCAACCAGCGCGAATCGACATAAGGCATATTGCAACGCTGCGCCTCTTCCATGACGATTTCACGGGCCTGGCGCTTGGTGCCGACGAACAAAATGGTGCCTTTGTTGGACGCCAAATTGCGCACAAACTTGAGCGCATCCTGATACATCGGGAGCGATTTCTCAAGATTGATAATGTGAATTTTGTTACGGGCACCGAAAATATACGGTGCCATTTTTGGGTTCCAGAAGCGGGTTTGGTGACCGAAGTGGACACCGGCTTCCAGCATTTGACGCATCGTTACTGACATTGACAATACTCCGAAGTTAAGGTTAGCCTCCACTCGCTGTAAGCTTATTTGCCAGAATAATTAAATTCGCTTGGCATGCAAGACCTTAACGTGTAGCGAGTGTGCGTATTTTTGAAACTTGAATTTCTTGACTTGGCAAAAATCTGGTAGCCCCAAGCAAGCCCGAAATTATAACCTTAAAACACAAAAATATCAAAGCAAATCAAGCGTTTCCCCCTGCGGCAATCATCTTGGCAGGCGTAAAACCACAGGTTTTTATCATGTCCCTTGGTATAATCAAAATATATATTTGATTGAGGCTTCACATGAACGTCGTTATTAAAACCCCCGAGCAAATCGAAAAAATGCGCATCGCTGGCCGCCTGGGCGCGGAGGTGCTCGACTACATCACGCCATTCGTCAAGGCGGGCGTCACCACCGGCCAGCTCGATAAGCTGTGCCACGATTACATGGTGGATGTGCAAGGCACCATTCCAGCCACGCTGAACTACGCACCACCGGGCCACAAGCCTTATCCTGCGTCCTGCTGCACGTCGGTCAATCATCAGGTCTGTCACGGCATTCCGGGCGATAAATTATTGAAAAACGGCGACATTATTAATATCGACGTGACCGTAATTGCCGATGGTTATCACGGCGATAACAGCCGCATGTTTTATATCGGCGAGCCTTCAATTCAGGCCAAACGTTTGTGCGAAAGCACCTATGAGGCGATGTGGCGCGGCATTCGACAGGTGCGTCCCGGCGGCTTGCTCGGCGAAATCGGGCATGCGATTCAGTCGTATGCCGAGAAACAGGGCTTTAGCGTGGTGCGCGAATTTTGCGGCCATGGCGTGGGCAAAAAATTTCACGAAGAGCCGCAGATATTGCATTACGGCAAAGCGAATTCCGGTATGGCGATGAAGCCTGGCATGATTTTTACGGTGGAGCCGATGATAAACGCCGGTCGCAAAGAAATTCGCATGCTGGGCGATGGCTGGGGTGTGGTGACGGCTGATCATAGTTTGTCCGCGCAGTGGGAACATACGGTGCTGGTGACGGAGACGGGGTTTGAAGTGTTGACTGTTTCGGCTGGGACACCTGCGCCGCCGGAGTTGGTGGCAAATTTGGCGGCAGCGCATTAATCGCGCTGGCAACATTTAAAAATGGCCGCCATTCCCGAACTCCTTGCCAGAAGCGGCTCACAAGGCAAAAAAGCCCCAAAACCCGCGCCCCGCCTAGCGAAGCCTTTACAAAATGCTAGCGAACCCTACGCCAAAGCATGGCGCTTATGCATGGCAGACGCGCGCGCGACGCTGAAAAATCAATATCTCGCCAAGCCTGATCCCATCAGTCATTTGCGTGAAATTTCGCTGTTAACCGACAGCCTGCTGTGTAATCTCGCTGACGATATTGGTCTGCCGAAAAAATATGCGTTGATGGCCGTCGGCGGCTATGGGCGCGCCTATTTGTTTCCGTCATCCGATGTGGATATCGTGATTTTGCGACCGGATGAATTGATAGAAGTTGATTCGTCCGTGGAAAAATTTGTTGGGCTGTTATGGGACGTGGGCGTTGAGCCCGGCATCTCGGTTCGCACGTTAAGCGAATGCGTGGAAGAGGCCGCGAAAGATGTGACGGTCGATACCAGTTTGCTCGAAGGCCGCGCGGTGTGGGGCGATGCGAAACTGGTTGCGACGCTCGATAAACGATTGCGAAAAGCGCGCGACATCAACGCGTTTTTTGACGCAAAAATTGATGAGCAAAAGAAACGTCACGGTCGGCATCACGATGTCGCGCTGAATCTTGAGCCGAATATCAAGGAAAGTCCCGGCGGACTGCGTGATTTACAAATGGTGATGTGGCTGTCGCGCGCAGCGTCAATCGGCGACGACTGGAACGCACTCGCTCGCGAAGGCATCATCACTAAAGATGAGGCGCGGCACATCATTCGTCATCGCAAAATTCTGATCGATTTGCGCATCCGGCTTCACTACTTGGCCGGGCGGCGCGAGGATCGGCTGGTGTTTGATCATCAAACCACGCTCGCGAAAGAACTGAATCTCGAAGGCAGCAAAAATAAATCGCCGTCTGAAGAATTGATGCAGCGTTACTACCTGACCGCAAAAGCGATCTGGCAAATGAATTCGATTTTGCTGCCGAACTTGCTGGCGCGGATTTCGAAGCGCCGTGAAGATGTGGTGAAGCCGATTGATGATGAATTCGAGCTGGTGAATGGCAACATCAGTGCGCGTGATGTGACGATTTTTGATGCTGATCCGCGCGCAATTTTTCGTGCATTTCTGGCATTGCAACGTGATCGCGAAGCCGAATTTTTCGCGCCCGAAACCTTGCGCGCACTATGGCGCGCGGTGCCAAAAATTGATCGCGAATTTCGCGCTGACGCCGAAGCGAATCGATTATTTCTGGAAATTATCCGCCACGAAAAACTGAGCTTCACGTTGCGCCGCATGAGCCGTTATGGTGTGCTGGGCCGCTATCTGCCTGCGTTTGGCCGCATCGTTGGGCAGATGCAGCATGATCTTTTTCACGTCTACACCGTTGACGAACATATCCTGATGGTGATTCGTAATATGCGCCGTCTGGTGTTGCCGCGCTTTGAAAAAGAATTCCCGTTTTGTCACGAGCTTGCGCGCGATTTTGCGCGGCCGGAAATTTTATATTTGGGCGCGCTGTTTCACGACATCGGCAAAGGTCGTGGCGGCGATCATTCCGAATTAGGCAAAAAAGATGCGAAAGCATTTTGCAAAAAAGTGGGCTTAAGCAAGGCGGATGGCGACTTCGTGGCGTGGTTAGTGGAATCGCATCTGCAAATGTCCGCCGTCGCGCAGAAGCAGGATCTAAGTGACTTCGAAGTAATCGCGCAATTCGCCGCGAAAGTAAAAAACGAGCGGCGTTTAACAGCACTATATTTACTCACCGTCGCCGATATTCGCGGCACCAGCCCGCATGTGTGGAACAGCTGGAAAGCAAAATTATTGGAAGATTTATTCCGCGCCACGCGACGGTTATTGCGCGGCGATGCGGTGCCGAATGAAATCTGGATTGACACCAAAAAAGCCGAGGCGCTTGCCGAATTTACGGCAGGTGAACCAGGCGCTGCGCCCGCACTTTGGGCACACACCGACATCAGCTATTTCCAACGCTTCGATGCCGCAGAAATTGCATGGCACGCCAATGAGCTCGAGGCTGACCCATCACCCAAACGCGCGGTAGTGCATGTACGCGCCTCCGAAATTTTGGGCATCGACGGCGGCTTTTCAGTCATGGTAATGACGCAAGATCAGCCCGGATTATTCGCACGCATCACCGGCTTTTTTGAACGCCTCACCTTCGATATCGCCACCGCAAAAATTTTCACCACGCAACACGGCTACGCGCTCGATATGTTTCAGGTCATGCCCAAACGCGGCAAGGCCGAAAGCACGGCTGACGTTGCCGCGACCATTGAAAATGAACTGGCCAAATCGCTAGATGCGCAAATGCCGATCAGCATCGGTAACACCGGCCGCATATCGCGTCAGGTAAAACACTTCCCGATCAGCCCGGTAATCACATTAAGCCCCTCGCGACGCAAACCGTTCTACGATTTATCCATCAGCTGCGCCGACCGCCCCGGCCTACTCTCCACCATCGCCCGCGTGCTACTCGCACACGATGTACGCCTGCAAGATGCCCGCATCAGCACGCTGGGGCAGCGGGCGGAGGACGTGTTTGTGATTGAGAACGCGAAGTTGGCAGAGGCTGAGTTTGCGGGGGAGTTGCAGGCGAAGTTGGAGATGGAGATTCGGCCGAGTTGATTTGGAGAGAATAATGGAAAAAACGATAACTACACCTTACGATGTTTCAGAACATTTGCGCATACCTGAAGAAATGGCGGCTTATCTAGAAGCCTGCGTGGAAGAGGCAAACGGTGACCCAACATTCATTAAAAAAGCGCTTGGAGATATAGCCCGAGCTAAATATAAACGCAATTAAAAATAGCTATGAAGGCAAATCATGAGCGATAACGAGGCTATCTCTCAAGATCAGCGTACAAACGGTATGGGGCTATGGACTGACGCTAAAGATATGCTGAAAGCAGCAAGGCTAGTCTTGGCCGATGAAAGCATGTCTCGCAGCAGTCCAGTGTTTTATCTGGCTGGACATGGCATAGAGGAAGCGTTCAAAGCATTTCTTCGATGTGACGGAAAATCGCTTGACGATCTCAAAAAGATCGGTCACAACTTGGATTGCGCTTTAAATGTAGCGATCTCAAATGGATTCGAGGAGCTATGTCCTCTAACCATTCAAGATAAAAAGATGATCAGCGCATTTAATGGTGATTACCAAACCAAAAAATTTGAGTATCGTGTAACAGGTCTATATCACCTGCCACCGCCCGAGGATCTTATTGATCTCGGTGAACGTATGCTTACAGCAATAAAAAGCATTTGTGAGGCTAGCGCTGGCGTTGTTAGAATTTAAAGTCTGAACTCAAACAACCGCCCTCTTCTCATTCAAGCGCAACCACCCCTTAATCACCCGATACAAATACCAAACCAGCACGATCAGCGGCAAAATCCAGAGCACGGCCATGCCGATGCCGAGCGTCAGCAAGCCCAGTATCCAGAACGTCGCCCAAGCCAGCACCGCCCACAAGATGCCCCACCAGAACGTGCGGGACATGTATTCGTAGTGCGAATCGAGCCAGGTTCCGCGCACGTCGTCGCGTTTGACGAGGCCGATGATCATGGCGATGATCGCGAGCGTCCACATCGTAAATGGGGCTAATGCATGCAGGGCATACATGATGTGCGTGACGGTCATTGATGAGGACACGTCTTTTTCAGATGTGCTGTTTGATCCGTAGGGATTGGGACTCACTGCGTCGATGGTTTCAGGCATGTTGATTCTCCTTGTTGATCATAATTAGCTACGGCGATACGCCAGCAGTCCCCTCTCCCTCGATCCCTCTCCCGCAAGGGGAGAGGGAGGTAAAGCCTCTCTCCCTTGACGGGAGAGAGGTTGGAGAGAGGGTGTTGCTTATTTGAGCTACATTGAAAATATCTGGCTACCGTTAGTAAAAAAACGCCGAACTTCAATCATCATCTCTACCCGCCAATTCGGGAAACAAGACCTCCGTAAATCCAAACTGCGACATATCGGTCATGCGCATCGGGTACAGCACGCCGTCTAGATGATCGCATTCATGTTGCACCACGCGAGCGTGAAAACCTGACACAGTGCGATCAATTTTGCCGCCATTTTCATCAAAGCCGGTATAGCGCAGCTTGGTCGCTCGCGGCACCACGCCACGCATGCCGGGGACTGACAAGCAACCTTCCCAGCCGTCTTCCACTTCATCATCAAATGGCGTCAGTTTGGGATTTATCAAGATCGTGAACGGAATCGATTCTTCATCCGGGTAGCGCGTATTGTTTTGTAACTCGAACATCACCACGCGCACGTTCTCGCCGATCTGCGGTGCGGCAAGACCCGCGCCACTGGCGGCGATCATGGTTTCTTTCATATCCGCGAGCAGTTGCTGAAGTTCGGGGGAGCCAAATAATTTCTTTGGTAGTGGCGAAGAAGGCTCTATCAAACTCGGCGTACCCATCTTTAAAATCGGGCGAATCATTTTGGTGTAGCCAGTCCACGAACATCCGCAGGCATCGCCGCATGCAGCTCAACCGCCTTGGCGAGAATGGTGCGAATTTTTTCCATGCCGACTTTCAGCACGGCGTCAGCGTCTTCCAGCTTGATGCCTTGCGAGGATGATCCGCGTCCAGCAGCATGATTCATCGACAGCGCGAGGGTGGCGTACGACATGCCCAGCTCGCGTGAGAGTGATGCTTCCGGCATCGAGGTCATGCCGACCATCGTACAGCCATCGCGCTCCATGCGGTTCACTTCGGCAAGTGTTTCAAGACGCGGGCCTTGCGTGACGCCGAGCACGCCATTTTCAACCACGTTGATGTTCACTGCTTTCGCCGCGGCAAGATAAAGCAGACGCGCCAAATTGCAGTAAGGAAAGGTGAAATCGATATGCGTAACGGGTTTATCGCCTTCAAAAAAAGTGTGCTTGCGACCCGAGGTGTAATCGATAATTTGATCGGGCACACCGATCTCACCGGGGCCTAAATTTGCGGCCACGCCACCGACTGAATTCACGGCCAGGATGCGCGTGACGCCGAGCGATTGCAGCGCCCAAATATTGGCGCGGTAATTCACTTCATGCGGTGGAATCGTGTGCCCGTAGCCGTGACGCGCGAGGAAAATAACTTCGGCTTTGGTGTGCGCTGAAGTTGGCGCGGCAATCTCACCAAACGTGAGATGACCTGAAGGATCACCATACGGCGTGCGCACGACTTCACGGCGGGTGATTTCAAGATTGGCTAAATTTGTGAGACCGGTACCACCAATAATTGCGAGCATGTTTGAACCAGTAAATTTAAATTGTTAAAATTGAAAGTCTAATATCAGCGGGCAGTTTGAAGCATTTTTGCTTCAAACAGCGCGCCATTGCTTGTGTTTAGCGTTATAAAACGTAGGAGCTACTTCCCCTTCATTGCATAAATCGCCGGCAAATTTCGCCACGCGCCCGACACATCCATGCCATAACCAAACACAAAACGATTCGGCACCGTGATGCCAACGTACTCGGCTACCAGCGGTTTTTTTGCGTTGATTTCTGTGCCGTAGTCTTTGACACAAAACACCGCACAAGTCACGCTAATCGCGCCCTGCTTTTTCACCAAGTCCACAATCGCGGCAAGCGTAACGCCTTCGTCGAGAATGTCATCCAAAATAATAATGTGACGGCCTTGAATATTATCGCGCGGCGCGACCCGCCAGGTGAGCTCGCTGCCGACTTTGGCATTGCCGTAGCGTGATGCCTGCACGATGTCGAAATCAAGCGGGAAATCTAGCTGGCTTAGCAGATGCCCGGTGAACACCACCGCGCCACCCATCACCGACAGGATCAACGGATATTTGTCGTGATAATCACGATTTAATTCCGCAGCAACGCGCGATGTGGCCGCGGCCACTTCAGCAGCCGAGAAAAGCAAATCACCGTCATCAAGAATTGCATTCGCTTCAGCGAGGGTAGGCATCATTATTTCCGTAGTTTTTTGGCAATTTTCAATGCCGATTTGGATATTAATTTTAGGGCGGGTTTTGATCTTGCAGCAGAAAAATTTTGCTCGGCGAGGTGCTCTGAAAAAGCTTTACCCACTTCCGCATGTTTCATGCCGAGCGCGACGGTTGCTTTCAAATAACCGAGCTTTGATCCGCAGTCATAGCGTGTACCTTCAAATTCATAGGCGAAAACACTTTCATGTTTTAGCAGCGACGCAATGCCATCGGTAAGCTGAATCTCTTTGCCCGCGCCAGCCTGAATTTTTTCCAGCTGATCAAAAATACGTGGCGTCAAAATATAACGACCCACCACGCTTAACGTCGATGGCGCGTCTTCAGGTTTTGGCTTCTCCACAATTCCGCTCAGCTTCGACACCATCTTGTCCACGCGCTTGGCATCAACAATGCCGTACTGCGACGTATCCTGACGCGCCACATTCATCACGCCCAAAATTGAGCTTTTTTTCTTGGCGTATAAATCGACCATCTGCTTCATCACGGGTGTGGCGGCATCAATCAAATCGTCCGCCAAAATCACCGCGAACGGCTCGTCACCCACCAGATGCCGCGCACACAACACAGCATGCCCCAAGCCCAGCGCCTCGGGCTGGCGAACATACACATAGCGCACATTGGCGGGCAGCATGTTGCGCACCTCGCTCAACACTTTTAGCTTGCCCTTTAACTGCAATTCCGCTTCGAGCTCGTAGGCTTTATCGAAGTGATCTTCAATCGTGCGCTTGCCGCGGCCGGTGATAAAAATCATCTCGGTTATTCCGGCGGCAGCCGCTTCTTCCACGGCGTACTGAATCAGCGGCTTATCGACCACCGGCAACATTTCTTTTGGCGATGCTTTGGTTGCGGGTAAAAAGCGCGTGCCCAAACCTGCAACCGGGAAAATGGCTTTGGTAATTTTTGCGGTCTTGGTCACGGTCATCTCACTGTTAGGGTTGGAGCATTTCCAAAAACTGTGCTTCGTCCAGTACGGTCACGCCCAGCTCAATTGCTTTTTCAAGTTTACTACCGGCTTCAGCGCCTGCTATGACAAAGTCGGTTTTTTTCGATACGCTCCCCGCCACTTTGGCACCCGCCGCCTCCAGTTTTTCCTTCGCTTCGTCACGCGAAAGTGTGGGTAGGGTGCCAGTGAGCACCGCTGTTTTACCTGCGAACGCGCCACCGGTGGATGCTTCACCCGCAGACGACGCCTCAACATACTCGTTCTCAGGCCATGTCACGCCGCATGCGCGCAGCTGTTCGGCCACTTCACGGTTATGCGGCTGATCAAAAAAATTGCGCAGACTTTGCGCCACCACCGGGCCCACGTCATTTACGTCAAGCAGCGCTTCCACGCTTGCGTCCATGATCGCATCAAGATTGCCAAAGTGTTTCGCCAAATCTTTTGCGGTTGATTCACCAACATGACGAATACCAAGGCCAAACAAAAATTTGGCCAGCGTGGTTTTTTTACTTTTTTCAATTGCGGCCAATAAATTGTTCGCGGATTTTTCGGCCATACGCTCAAGATTCGACAGCGCTGTTAAGCCTAATCGATACACATCAGCTGGTGTGCGCACCAAATTCGCATCGACAATTTGCTCGACTAATTTATCGCCCAAGCCTTCGATATCGACGGCTCGGCGCCCCGCAAAATGCAACAGCGCCTGTTTACGTTGTGCAGGGCAAAACAGGCCACCAGTGCAACGAGCAATGGCTTCGCCTTCCAGCTTTTCGATCAGTGAATTACATTGCGGACAATGGGTGGGCATAACAAAATTTTGCGCGTCAGCCGGGCGCTTCGCATAAATTACCGCCGCTACTTCCGGGATCACATCACCCGCACGACGCACGATCACGGTGTCACCAATTTTCAAATCTTTGCGGCGAATTTCGTCTTCGTTGTGCAGGGTCGCATTCGACACCGTGGTGCCGCCGACAAACACCGGCTGCAAGCGCGCCACCGGCGTGATCGCGCCGGTGCGACCGACCTGCACATCAATGCCGAGCAGCACCGTGGTCGCTTCTTCAGCGGGGAATTTATGCGCGGTGGCAAAGCGTGGGGCGCGTGAAACAAAACCGAGTTTCTCCTGCGCCGCGAAACTGTTTACTTTGTAGACGACACCATCAATCTCAAACGGCAATTGCGGGCGGCGAGAGCCGATGTCTTGATAGAAATCCAGCAAGCCTGCGAGCCCGCGAACGACGCGTCGTTCGCGCGTGACCGGAAAGCGCAAACTCTCTAGCCAATCCATCATCGCCGCATGAGATTCTGGCAAATCCACACCATCTGTCGCGCCAATTCCATACGCAAAAAATGCCAGTGGTCGCGATGCAGTAAGTTTTGAATCCAACTGGCGCAGTGTACCTGCGGCAGCATTGCGCGGATTTACAAAAAGCTTTTCGCCTTTCTTGGCCTGCCGCTCATTCAGGCTTTGAAAATCTTTTTTTAACATCAACACTTCACCGCGCACTTCGATAAGTTTGGGTACTGTGCCATTCTTAGCTGATAACGACAGCGGAATTGAGCGAACCGTGCGCAAATTCTCAGTCACATCTTCACCGACCGCGCCGTCGCCGCGCGTAGCTCCTTGCACAAACACGCCGTCAACATAGGCGAGCGTAATCGCGAGTCCGTCAAATTTTGGTTCGCACGCATATTCAATCTCTTCGCCGACAATGCCCAAACCCTCGCGACAGCGACGATCAAAATTCTGCGCATCTTCTGCAGTAAACGCATTGGCGAGGCTAAGCATGGGCACGCGATGTGTGACTGGTGCAAATGCATCCAGCACCTTGCTGCCGACGCGTTGGGTTGGGGAATCGGCGGTGACGAGTTCGGGATGCGCCGCTTCCAGCGCAGCCAGCTCGTTAAACAAGGCATCGTATTCCGCATCCGCGATTGTGGGCTGATCGAGCACGTGATAGCGGTATAAATGCTCTTCTAACGATTGGCGAAGTTGGGCCGCACGCTCCTTCGATGCGGCTAAAGTCGAATCAGAATTCATCTACGCCTATGCCAGCACTAAACGTACAACCGAAGCGCCGTGGCACTTCCTGGCTCGATCCCTTTGGCTTCCATTTCCGTCGAGATATGCACGATGGTATCCGCAATCACCTTGCGGCCATTGGCGGTGAGCGTGCGGCGATTGTCATCAACCACTTCGCCTTGCATTACATCGGCAAATTGGTTTGCGAGATTGAACATTTGCTCGAAGATACGATGTGCATTCGGCGTGCGGGGAACATCAAGTGCAAACGTGATCCCGGCGATATAGCCCGTGCTGCGCTTGATGCCGGGCGGCTCGGCCGGATCAAAATTACGCAGCGTGAACAGCAAATGGCCCCGATCATCACGCATCACATATTCGCCCGAATCGATCGCCAGCATGCCTTTTGATTCTGCCAAGCCGCGCAGCTTGGTCACCGCGAAGGTGCCGCCATTTTTACCGATCACATTAACCGCGATTTCAATATCAGTGTCCGCACAAAACGCATCGATGGCTTGCGCACGGCGCACGGCCACACTGACTTCTTCGCGCTGCGAAACAGCATTAACACTCGCTGAAAACTTCACAATCAAATCATTGAATGCCGCCAGCGCCGCTTGATCAATCGCGCCCTGGCGATCAGCCAGCTGCATACCCGCGCGCAGCTCGCGAAAATTCTCGTGCGTGTCACGCAAAATGCCTTGCCATAAACCGCCGATCAAGCCTTCCCAACGCACACCTTTGCCGAGCTTTTCGGTATGAGCCACCATCGGCTGATATTGATTGGGAGACAGCGTTTCATCCGCCAATATTAGTGCCATCGAATCAATCTCTGGATGCAGCGCAGGCGGGGGAACCTTGTGCGCAATGTCGATCGTCATCCCGAGTGGAGGTTCACCGATGGCCCCAATTGGCGTGAGGTCGTCAAAATCGTCGTCAGCAATCGACACCGGAGCAGCCTGATAATTTGTGGTGCGCGGACTCACGGGCGCAGGCACACTCATGGGCGCTGAAGGTGGCGCGAGAGGTGGCGCGACAGCCTCAGCGCGCGGCAACCCGCCACCGATATGCGGCTCCACCCGATCGGTCGCGACATCGCGTTTTATCGGTGCCGACGCAAACGCGGGCTCTACTCGGCTATCCGCCGTGCGATCATTCGCGCCATTTGCGCTATTTACGTTCGCGCCCGCACCATCAATCAACACGTCCGGATGGTCAATACCAAATGCTCGCTCAGCGCGACGTTTGTATTTGGTTTCCTGCCAGCGGTTAT
>JANMQR010000217.1:0-2479 GCA_031370625.1 Burkholderiales bacterium
AACCCGGCTTACCCCGTCCCCCAGTCCCTTAGTAATAGTATTGCGATGGAATCAATGTAGGTTGTAACAAACTTAGCTTGTGCCCTCCTGTCACTAATTACGACGGGACTGGGTCCCGGCCTTCGCACCGAATGGCGTCTCCATCGACCGGGATGACGAAGCGCCGGGATGACGAATCGACCACGATATTCATTTTGATTCGGCAACATTAGAAACTGACTGTCCACCTTTAGCCCCCGCCGGCAGTTTCGCTTGAACCCTCGTCTGCGCATTCAGCCGCCGCTTCGAGGCACTCGTAAGCTCGGCATCTTCTTGCAGCTCGATCAAGCTTTCATCAACGTCAAGCGGCTTCTCAAGCTTGGTCAAAATATCGGCATAGTTGCGAATGTTTTCGACGAACTGCACCGCCTCTTCCCCTCGCGCGTAACCATGTTTCAGGGATTCATAAAATACTGGATCGCGTAGTTTTGGATAAGCTTTTCGCACATCCAGCCATGAGTCGGCATTCATTTTTAGTCGTGCCGCGAGGATGCGCGCATCCTCCAGATGACCGTAGCCCTGATTGTAGGCCGCGAGTGCCAGCCACGTCCGATCAGGCTCGGGGATGCGATCAGGCACTGTTTCGCGCAGCTTCAGTAAATACTTTGAGCCGCCAATAATCGATTCGCGTGCGTCCAGGCGGTTCTTGACATTCATGCGATCTGCGGTGTCATCGGTCAGCATCATCAGGCCCCGCACACCCGTTGGCGAGGTCGCAAATTGATCCCAATGCGATTCCTGATAGCCGACCGCGGCCAGTAATCGCCAATCGATCCCGGTAAGCCGTTGCGCCTCATGAAAATGCGGCTTCAGCTTCGGCAGTATCGTGTCGATTTTTTCAATCACCGCTTCGGCGTCCACCGATTGAATACGATTCACGTGGCCGTAGTAGCGATCCAGCAACCGTGCGAGTGTCCCGTTGTTGCGAATTTTTTCGAAAAACGCCACCACTGACTGCTGCAAATCATAATCGGCCACGTTCGAAAATGCCCACGCGATTTTGCGTTCGCGACCAATGTTGAATGCTGCGGCGAGGTCCGGATGCAGCCGCTTCCCCACCGCGAACGCCGAGGTGTCAACAACCGCGAAATCAATTGCCCCCGGTGCCGCCGAATCAAGCTGCTTCAGTAATTCATCTGGGTCGGTATTCTGCGGTAGCGCCTCGATACTAAAGCCCGGAAAGTCTCCGGTGAGATCGCGAAGCAAATCGTGCGCGGGCGTTTCAGCGATCACGGCAATGCGCTTGCCAATCACGTCGCGCATTGTTTTCGGTTTGGGATCGCCAGCGCGATAGATCAATTGATACTGCACCGATTTATAGCTCGGCCCAAATGCAAATTGTTGGCGAAGTTCTGGCGTTGGCATCATGCCGGCTGCCGCAATGTGACCACGTCCCTCGCTGAGCGAAAGCGCTAATGCGTTATAGCTCGGGGCCACCAAAAATTTTGCACGCGCACCAATTTCTTGCGCAAACAGCGTGGCCAGATCGTGCTCAAATCCGGTTTGTGTTTCATCGGGTCGTTTACCGGCGACCGGAATATTCTGCGTGGTGGTCGGACCGCGCATGGTCAAAAAAACAATCTCGCCGGTTTGTCGATGCGGCTTTAATGCGGGCCGCAACCACTTCGGCGCGTAGTCGGTGTTGCGAATACTCACCGTCACCGCGCCAGCAAGCGCGATCACAACGGCTGCCACAGATATGACGATGATGACGGTTTTGCTAGACATATGCCTACCTGTCCGCGCGAATCTGGAACTAGGGAACGATCACCAGCTTGCCGGTCGCTTTACGCGCAAGCAAATCATTCAGCGCGTGCGCGGCCTCGTCAAGCGAATAAACGCGCGAAATATGCGGACGAATTTTTCCCTCGCGCATCCAGCCCATCATCTCGGCAATGCCCACCATATTCGCTTTTGGTTCGCGCTTCACAAATTCGCCCCAGAACACACCCGCAATCGATGCACCTTTTAGCAGCGCCAAATTCCACGGCAGCGCCGGAATCTCGCCGTTCGCAAAACCAATCACGAGATAACGCCCACGCCATGCAATCGAGCGAAATGCAGGCTCGGCAAATTTTCCGCCAACTGGATCAAATACGACGTCGACGCCTTTACCGCCGGTCTCACGCTTCAGCGCCTCGCGCAAATCTTCGGTTTCATAATTGATCAATACATCCGCGCCGTGCTGTTTACAAAGCTCAAGTTTTTCCGCCGTCGATGCGGCCGCAATCACACGCGCGCCAATGGCCTTACCAATTTCAACCGCAGCCAGCCCCACGCCACCAGCCGCGCCGAGCACCAACATGGTCTCGCCCGCTTTCAGCGCGGCGCGATCACGCACCGCGTGCCACGATGTGCCGTATGCGAGCATAAACGTTGCGGCGATTTTGTAATCCAAACCCGCAGGCATAGGCATGGTTGCGGCGGCAGGCGCAATCGC
>JANMQR010000337.1:0-2769 GCA_031370625.1 Burkholderiales bacterium
CCCCCATCCCGGCCTTCCCCCGCGAGCGGGGGAAGGAGTGGATCGCGCAAATAGCAGATATCGTAATTGATTCACGCTTGCCAATTTCTCTACTCCACCAGCGCCGCAAAATGCAGCACCGTCGGCGCGGGTTCATAAAAATGATGCAGCAGCGCGCGCCATTGCTGATACTCCGCTGATTGGCGAAAGCCAACGGTGTGATCTTCCAGCGTTTGCCAATTCACCAGCAAAACGTAATGATGATCGTCCTCAATGCAGCGCTGAATCTGATGCGACGCATAGCCGTGCATGCTGGCGATAATCGGCGCTGCTTGTGCAAACGCAACCTCAAACGCCGCGCATTCGCCACGCTTGATATGCAAATGCGCAACTTCCAGAATCATGCCGCTTTATCTTTCGGCAAGTTCAACATCGGAAAGCCCAGACGTTCGCGCGATTCGTAATAGCTGGCAGCAACGGCACGCGCCAGATTACGAATGCGCCCGATGTAGGCGGCACGCTCAGTTACCGAAATCGCGCCGCGCGCATCCAGCAGATTAAAAGTGTGTGCGGCTTTTAGCACTTGCTCATACGCGGGCAACGCGAGCTGTGCTTCCATCAAGCGCTTTGCTGCTGCTTCGTAATCGCCAAAGTGACGCAGCAAAGTTTCGGCATCCGAATGTTCAAAGTTGTATTTCGATTGCTCAACTTCGTTTTGATGATAAACATCGCCATAGGTCAGGATGCGCTCTACACGCTCCGCGCCTTGCTCTTTGCTTGTCGTCCAGACCAGGTCGTAAACATTTTCTTTGTTCTGCAAATACATCGCGAGCCGCTCGATGCCATAGGTGATCTCGCCGGTGATCGGCTTGCATTCAATGCCGCCTACTTGCTGAAAATACGTGAACTGCGTGACTTCCATACCATTCAGCCAAACCTCCCAGCCAAGTCCCCATGCGCCGAGGGTGGGGTTTTCCCAGTCGTCTTCCACAAACCGCACATCGTTTTGTTTGAGGTCGAGGCCGAGCGCTTCGAGCGAGCCCAAATACAGTTCCAGAATATTTGGCGGCGATGGCTTCAGTACGACCTGATATTGATAGTAGTGCTGCAAGCGATTCGGGTTTTCGCCGTAGCGGCCATCCTTGGGGCGGCGCGAAGGTTGCACATACGCGGCGCGCCAGGGCTCAGGCCCGAGCGAGCGCAGGAAGGTGGCGGTGTGCGATGTACCCGCGCCGACTTCCATATCGTAAGGCTGCAATAGTGCACAGCCTTGGTTGCTCCAATATTGCTGCAGCTTAAGAATAATTTGCTGAAAAGTAATCATGAATTGTTGATGGGGTTAGGCTGAGCGGAGGAGCGGATTGCGAGGCTATAATTTTACGTGGTAATGCCTGCCTTGGGCATGAGTTTCTCGAACCGAACAAAACTCACGATAAAAAAACCCCATGACAAATCCACAAGTTTCAGAGTCAGCAGTCGATGCACCTCAATCCCGGCACGTTTGGGAGCGCTGTCTCGACATTAAAAGCGCGAGCGAGGGCAATTACCACGCCTACTTCAATCCGCAGCTATTGGACGTGCTGGCGCACCCGCCGCGCCGCTTGCTGGATATTGGCTGCGCGAGCGGCATATTGGGCAAATACGTGAAAGACACCACACCCGGCGCGCACGTGACGGGCATTGAGCCCAATCAGGCGGCGGCGAATGCGGCGAAGGCGAATATCGATGTGGCACTGTGCGGAAAATTTGAAGATTTTGATTTGGTGAAGGAAGGCATTCCGCACGGCTCAATCGATACCGTGGTGGCAGCCGATGTGCTTGAGCACATGTATGATCCGTGGCACACGCTGGTGAATTTAAAACCGTATCTGAGTAAAGACGCGCAACTCATCATCAGCATTCCAAATTCGCGGCATATCAACTTGATCGCGCAACTGGCTGATGGTGGCATGTGGACTTACGCGGAGCGTGGCCTGCTTGATATCACGCACATTCGCTTTTTTACCTTGAAAGAGATGGCGGCGATGCTGCAGCAGACTGGCTACAAGCTGGAGCTGGTGAGCCATTTTCTGGATCCATCATTTCAGGAATTTTATGAAGCCGCGAAGAATAAACCGGAGATCAATATTCGCGTGGGTCGGATGTCGCTGGAAGGTATTACCTCACAGGATTTGACCGAGCTTTGCACGTGGCAGTTTTTTATGCGCGCGCGGCCGGTTTGGTAGGTAGGATGGGTGGAGCGTAGCGATACCCATCATCGGTGCCCAAATGATTGATGGGTGTCGCGCATTTGCCATTCCGGTCGCTCCACCCATCCTACGTTCTGATTTTTATAACAGCCGCACCAAGCAATATCACCGCCAACAAAATCAACACCGGCGCATCGCGCCAGCGCACATACGGCGTCGCGCCCTGACGCGGGATGGCATCTACATCGAGTACGCCGCGCGTAAATTGTGGCAGCACTTTCACGATTTCGCCGCGCTCATTCACCGCTGCGGTCACGCCGGTATTGGTTGAGCGCAACATCCAGCGTGACGTTTCCATCGCCCGCATTTGCGAAAACTGGGCGTGCTGGTCAGCCGCGAGCGAGTGGCCGTACCACGCCATGTTCGACATATTTACCAGCAATTCTGCTTCCGGCAGCGGTCGTGCGACCTCGCTGCCGAACGCATCTTCATAACAAATATTGATCGCAACTAAATGGTTGGAAAGCCGCGTGGGTGCTTGTTCTTTACCGCCTGGGGTAAAGCCGGAAAGCGGAATCGACAGCCATTGATACACCCACGA
>JANMQR010000357.1:0-3184 GCA_031370625.1 Burkholderiales bacterium
GGCTATCCGCGCATTCCGGGTTTGTTTAATGATGCGCATGTGCACGGCTGGAAACTGACAACCGATGCGGTGCACGCAAAAGGTGGGAAGATTTTTGTGCAGTTTATGCATTGTGGTCGCGTCGGCAATGTGGCTAATTTACCGGCGGGCGCTGAGGTGTTGGGCCCAACTGATGTGGTGTGTCCGGGCGAAATGTATACCGACAGCCAAGGCATGCAGCCGCACAGCAAACCGCGCGCCATGACCGAGCATGATATTGCAACAGCGGTGGAAGAATTTGCCGAAGCCGCGCGCCTTGCGATGAAAGCAGGTTTTGATGGCGTTGAACTGCACGCCGCGAACGGTTATTTGATTGAACAATTTCTGAACGCAAACGTAAATACGCGCACCGACGGCTATGGCGGAAGCGCGGCGGCACGCAATCGTTTTGCGCGCGACGTTGCGCGCGCGACCGTGGCCGCCATTGGCGCGGAGCATGTCGGCATTCGCCTGTCACCGTATGGCGTCTTTAACGCAACCGGGGCGTATGCCGAACAGGACGAACAATATGTTGCTCTGGCGCAGGAGCTTTCCGCGCTGGGGCTGGCCTACATGCACGTGCTTGACCACGCCGCGATGGGCGCGCCAGCGGTGCCCGCGACGATCAAAGCGAAGTTGCGCGCGGCGTTTAAAGGCACATTTATTCTGGCCGGCGGATTTGATCGCGATACGGGGGAAGCCGCGCTTAAGAATAAACAAGCTGACCTGATCGCCTTCGGCAGACCGTATGTGTCGAACCCGGATTTAGTCGCGCGCATGCAGGCGAATGCGCCACTCGCACAACCCGACGACAAAACTTTTTATACGCCCGGCGCGAAAGGCTACACCGATTATCCGGCGCTGGCAGATGAGGAATTGGTAGCCGAAAAGAGCGCGTGATTTAATGGGTTGCGCGGCATACATCCGCGCTCGGTAAAGGCATTAAAACACCAGCATCCGCGCGATGTTTGGGGCATTTATGGCTGAAAAGCCGCGCGGGAGTTGGCCTTTTCATTTATTTTTTAGTACAAACGCAGCCGCACAGATTCATAACCCGGCTTAAATTTCACTCGCGTTAGCCGGTCGCACCTCCGCCTCCGCAAAATCCTGTTCCAGCGTATCCCGACGATTGTCAAAAATATCCGCCTGCATGTTTGAACGTGAACGCAATACATACCTTCGACATTCGCTTAGCTCTCGCGCGCGACGCACCAGCCATTGCCGCGATGTCGCGCGATCAAATTGAGCATGGGCTCGGCTGGAAGTATCAGCCATCACAAATACGGGAAAAAATTCGCGACCCAGAAACCAATGTGATCGCCGGGTGGCGTTACTCGACTTTGGCTGGGTTCGCGATCATGGGTTATCAGGGCTTCGAAGCACATCTGGTGCTATTCGCGGTGCTTCCCGGCTATCGCCGACAAGGGGCTGGCACACAGTTGATCCAATGGCTGATCAAGACCGCTGAGGTCGCCGGTGTGCAAACAGTCACGGTGGAATTACGAAAAACCAACGAGCCCGCGCGCAGCTTTTATGAGTCGCTCGGTTTCAAACCGTTTGAGCAACTACAAAATTATTATCGCGGCGACGAACATGGGCTGCGGATGGCGCTGGATCTTAGGCGGCGTGGTGAATAGAGTGAAGTAAAAAGTTTTCCGGCAGTGCTTCTCAAAAATTTATACCAAATTCGAAAGCGCGCGCCCGATCAATCCTGCCTCCTGTTCGAGCTCACGAATCTCGCGCGCAATATTTTCTTTCGCTGTCTGCTTGCGTCTTGATCGTATTTCTTCAGTCAGAAAAATGACTGAACAATTCCGACGCAACCTCTTGAGGATAACGGTAGCCGGTGGCCTTAAACGGGATCTTCGCCAGTCTCTGCGCTAGCTCGCCGAGCGAGAAATGATCTTCATCGTATAGGCCATTTTCGAGATGCCACATCATGTCGTTAAGCGAGCCCAATACAGTACGACTGTTTGTTTTCGCAACTTGAAATTTTTGCATCTCAGCGATCTCAGCAAGAATTTTTTCTTCGGGTGTGCCGATATTGCGCAATAGCAGAATCATCTGATCGATAAAACGCGGATAAATATTGTTAACCGGTGCCGCAATCACCGGCACCGCGAGCAAGCTTCGTTCATTCATGAAAAGGATAACTTGCGGGCGAACAAACAAAATGTTCGCATACCAATCACCGAGCGCTGTCGTCGTTGGCGAATCTTGCAATTCAGTAACCGGCCATCGACTTAAAAGTTTCTTTGTGCAGCGAATGGTAACCATTGAACGCTTGCCTTGTTGCGAAAGTTTATGCCGAACCAACGATTAACATACGCTGGAGTATTGAGTCAAAATTGGCTGCACCTGTTCGGGTGTCACCTTCGCGAGATGCGCGTGGATAAAGGGTTTTTTGTTTTAGGGAGTTTGCCCACATTCATATTCTCGTTAATTTGCCAGCTTGTCTCCATGATTTGCAGTCGGCAACAAATCAGATGCAGTACAGGTTTCACGCACGCGGCGCATGGTGCCTAGTCCAAATTCAGCAAAGGTTCGATTTGCCTGCGCCTCATCTACATCGCGATTATTTACGCTCCGGCTCCAGTGCACAGCCGCTGACTTTGAGTTGAGCTCCGATAAAACCCATGTCTGAACTTCTACCCAATCTGGCTGTTTTTTTGCAGCATCGAATTTGCTAATCACATGGGTGCCAATCATGGACGTCACTTTGAATGTAATTGGCGGCGTATAGGCGGGCCCGCCTTTGCTGTCAATAAGCCAGACGCGTGCATTTCCGTCGCAGGTCACGATGCGAACGCCATGCGGCCCCGGGTTGATATCCTGCCCAGTCATGTTGCCAATGCGTATCGTTCCTTCCCAAAAACCATTTGGCAATAGGGTTGACGCAACCTTGGGATCAGACATCGAGGTCGCGCAACCCGCAAGAACCGACGCCACCAACAATGCGCTACTTGATTTCAATATCGACGAGCACTGCATAGCCCGTATGGCAAAGCGGGCAATGCGATTTGCTGTAGAAAGCGCGAGGATTTTTTTCATTTTATAAGTCCAATACTAGTGCGGCGGTTAAGAACCTTTTGGCTGATCCTGCGCTCTGGCACTAGGGTTTCGGCTCAGACCAACACCATCCGCCCTATTTACTCACCAACCGATA
>JANMQR010000367.1:0-36109 GCA_031370625.1 Burkholderiales bacterium
GGCGCCGGCCAGCACGGTATTCGCAGTGTGGATGTGACCGGAAATGTCAGCGCAAACAACGCTGAAACGCTGCTGCAACTCGCCGCCACGGGTGTGGGCATTATTCGTTTATCGGATGTGATCGTGGCTGAAGGCATCCGGGCTGGCTGGCTGGTGCCACTGTTGACTGATGTGCATCATGTTGAGCCACTACCGCTATCGGCGGTCTATCCGCATGGCAAGCACAAGAGCCCACGGGTGGCCGCGTTCGTGAATTTTATGGTGGAGACTTTTAGCGAAGCGCCATGGCGTGACGCACCCGCCAACGCTTCCCGTCCATCAATAAAAAAATCGCTATAACTGCGCTTGCTCAAACGGTCTGAATTGAATCCCTGTTTCAGCGTCCGGCGTATAGTTGATTTACGGATTCACTCATGGATTTGGCGAAATAAACGATTTTGTCGCACGGCGTGGTCAGGAAAACGCTGTGTGGTTCGGAGGGACTGTATGTCTCGGATGGACTGTGTATTTCGGATGGATTCAGGCACCCGTATAATTTGTTTGTGTGCAAATAATCGATGTTGATAGCTATAACCTTTGGGACGACGATGAGAACAAAAAAATACCTGACTTTGGATGATGCAAGAAAAATTGCTGGAGCCGCGGAAGCTTTCGCGCAGCAAAATAATTGGGCGGTCTGCATCGCAATTGTGGATGATGGCGGCCATTTGCTCTGGTTTGAACGGCTGGATAATTGCGCACCATCCAGCGTGGCGATTGCCCAGGCGAAGGCATACAGTGCTGCTATTCGCCGTCGCCCAACCAAGGGCGATGAAGACATGGTCAATAACGGGCGCGTATCGGCGCTGTCGATGCCAGGCGTTACCTTTCTTGAAGGCGGCGTACCGATTGTGGTGGATGGCGAAACAATAGGCGCGGTCGGCGTGTCGGGCGTGAAATCATCCGACGATGCAGCGATTGCAGCGGCGGGTATAGCTGCACTGTTGGCTTAGGTTAACGGTTAGCGCCATGAAGAACTGTCCCAGCTGTCGCAGCAAAATGGATGCACTCGCGCTTGAATCCCATCTGGGCGCAGCGGTGTCCATTGATGCTTGCTGGCCCTGCCACCTGATCTGGTTCGATCATCTTGAAAGCAGCAGCTTATCGGCGGCGTCGGTGATTGAATTATTCAAACGCATTCACGAAGCGCAGTCGGCACTGAAAGCGGCGGCACGCAACACGGTGAGCAATAATATGAGTTGCCCGTCGTGCTCAACGGGGCTCAAGTTAACGAACGACATTCAAAAGAATGGCCGTTTTAGCTACCATCGCTGCCACGAGGGCCACGGTCGGGCGACCAGCTTTACGCAATTTTTGCGTGAGAAGAATTTTATTCGCAGCTTGAATCCGATCGAGATTAAAAAACTCTCTGTCAGCATCAAACAAATCCGTTGTTCCAGCTGCGGCGCATCGGTCGACCTCACGCACGACACATCTTGTACTCACTGTGGCTCTGCGATTGCGGTGCTTGATCATGATGCGGTTGAAAAGGCGCTGACCGCATTGCAGGCGCAGCAAGCCAAGCAGCTGGGCGCGACTGCCGAGCAGCGCGCAAACCTTGAGGTGGCGCTTGAACGTATTCGAGAAACGGCGACCTATATTGGACATCGCCAATCTGCACCCATAGACTCACTCGACTGGCTGGTGGCGGGCGGTGTGCTGATTACCGCTGCGGGCAGTGGCAGTGATCTGGTTGATGTGGGCATCGGCGCGCTGGTTGCCTTGTTTGATTAGAGGTCTCACTTGAGCGCAATTGAAAATTTGTATTTGATTACGGGCACCACCAAAGGGCTAGGCGCTGCGCTGTGCGACGTTCTTGAGGCCAATGAAGCCAATGCGGTTTTTTCCATGTCGCGCTTTGCACAAGAGCGCCAGGGCCCGTCAAATTTTTTTGTGGATTTTTCCAAACCTGAATCAATTGAACCCGCGTTTGAAAATTTTGTTGATGCAATTGCCGGCCAAACATTCGCGCAAGCGGTGCTCATGAATAATGCCGGCGTGGTGGCACCAGTCGGCCCGTTTACAGAGATCAATGCGGCGATGTTGAAAACGAATCTCGATGTGAACTTGCTGGCTCCAATGATTCTGATGCGGCTATTTGCCAATGCGACGCGCGCTATCGCAAGCAAACGGCTGATTATTAACATCTCCTCCGGCGTCGCGAAGCGTGCTGTGCCTGGTTTGGCGGCTTATTGCACCGCTAAAGCCGGGCTCGAAATGGCAACGCGTGCGGCTGCGCTGGAAGCATCCGCCACGAATCTGGATGCATCATTACAAATCTGCTCGCTGGCACCCGGCGTGGTCGATACGCCCATGCAAGGCCAGATGCGCGAAAAAACCGCGCACGAATTTCCGGATGTCGAACGGTTTCGTGCGATGAAAAATGATGGTTCGTTGCGCGATGCGCATGACGTGGCACGAGATATTGTCATGCTGATTCAGCAAGGTCGTCTTACCAATGGCGGTAATTTTGATATTCGCGAATTGCTTTCAACTTAAAGGGATTTTTTCACATGTCTGCTGCACCAACCACCACGCCTAAAACTCGCAAACTGCCGACCAAACTGCATTATTGCGATCTCAGCGTTTGCGAAGGAATTTGCTGTAGCGACGGTGCGTTTTTGCTCCCTGAAGAGGAAGCGTTGATTCATAAAGTGGTGGCGAAAAATCCGGCGCACTTTTCTCACCTGCCGAAAAAATATATTGCTGATGCCGTGTGGGGCGAGCACCACGGTCGCAAAACCGCCACGCGCGTTTATAAATACAAAGCCAAACCCGCGCATTTTGCCAATACCCGTTGCTCCTTTACCGAAAAAGATGGCAAATGTTCGCTGCAAACGCTGGCTGTCGCCGAAGGAAAGCACAAATGGCATTACAAGCCAATGGGTTGTTGGTTATTTCCACTCGAGTCCGATGAAAAAGGTTTGGTCGCGCCGCCGCGTACGCGTCGCGAAGACCCTAATAATTTGGGCAAGGACTATCCTGGCTTTGCCAGCGTGACCCCCTGCGGCGCGCATTCAGCCAAGGGTAAAGTATGGTGGATTGCGCTCAAAGAAGAGGTAAAGCATTACCGGGATATCACCGCGTCCTAATTCGATGCGTTACTGTGTTGATGCATGAACGACGCGAGCGAAAGATGAAAAAGTTTTTTAGCGTGATCAACATGGTTCAAGAGTCAATAAATCGTTAACCAAAAGTGCATCTCGATATGTCGCCGTCGGATTTTCCCACGCCAAATCAGCTTCAACTGGTTCATCCGCCTGGCGCGCATGAAGTCGAGTCTGAATTTGATCGCGCTGAAAATAGCATCATCGCCATGATGAATGCTTCCAGCGGCGTGGGAGATCTTGCGCGCGTCATCAGCGCGTTTGATCTTCTTCCCGCCGGTGTGGTGCTCTACGATGCGCGGGATCGGCTGGTGTTCTGTAATCGGCGGTTCCGCGAAATCTATTCCGGGGTCGCGGATTTGCTCGTGGCCGGGACGGTTTACGCGGATCTTACGCGTGCCTACTATCGCCGAGGTTTTGCCGTGCATAACGGTCTCGATGAAGACGCTTACGTGAACGTGCGAGTGGAAAAACACTTGAATCCCGATGCAGGTGACTTCGAGATATTGCTGGAAGAAGGCCGATATTTATTGGTGTCAGACCGCAAAACTGCCGATGGCGGTGTGATCGGTTTCAGGTTGGACATTACCGAACGCAAAGCCGCAGAGCGTGAACTCGCGGCGAGTGAAGAGCGCTTCCGCAGCCTGTTGGCGATGTCATCAGATTGGTATTGGGAGCAGGATGAACACTTTCTGTTCTCACGGATTTCTGGAGGGATGTCGCGCGCGACGGGCATCGATGCTTCTCGCCGACTCGGTTCGCGCCGCTGGGAAATTCCGTACTTGGGCATCAGTAAAGAGCAGATGGAAGAGCATAGACGAACCGTTGAGGCGCACGAACCATTTCGCGATTTTCAATATGCCTACGCGATGCCTTCCGGTGAAATCTGTTGGGTGAGTATTTCGGGCGAACCCGTTTTTACTGCGGATGGGAAATTCACTGGCTATCGCGGCGTGGGCAGCAACATCACCGAAAAACGCCGTACAGAAGCGCAGATCCGTGAACTAGCGGAGTATGATTTTCTGACCGGGCTGCCAAATAGAATGTTGTTGAGCGCGCGTTTCGACTTCGCCTTGCGTCAGGCGAAACGCCAGCACGAAGGTATCGCGGTGATGTTTATTGACTTGGATCGATTCAAAAATATCAATGACTCGCTCGGCCACCACATCGGCGATCAAATTTTGGCCGAGACTGCGCACCGATTACTGGAGGCAACCCGCGCGACCGACACGGTCTCGCGTCACGGTGGCGATGAATTCGTGCTGATGTTGCCGGGCGCGACCGATGCTCACAACCTCTCGCAAATGGCGGAAGTGCTGCTGAAAACGATTGGCGCGCCGCACCGTATCAGCGGACACGAATTGACCGTCACGCCCTCGATAGGGCTGACGATTTGGCCGCACGATGGTGAGGATTTGAATAGCCTGGTTAAAAACGCAGATCTCGCGATGTACCACTCGAAAAGCGAAGGCCGCAATCAGTTCAGCTTCTTTCGCCCCGAGATGAATGAGCGGGTAACGGAGCGTTTGTCAATCGAAAACGGATTGCGCCGCGCACTGTCGCGCAACCGGTCGCGCAATGACTTTTCGCTCGTTTATCAGCCGATTTTTTCGATTCCTGCCCGAGAACTGATTGGCGTCGAAGCGCTGCTTCGATGGAACAGTGAAGAGCTGGGCGAGGTGCCGCCTACCAAATTCGTACCCGTTGCCGAAGATAGTGGTTTGATTATTGAGTTGGGCGAGTGGGTGGCGCACGAGGCATGCGCGCAATTGGCGCGTTGGCGTGAGGCGGGGCTGCGCAAGTTTCCCGTGACCATTAACGTGTCGGGCGTGCAATTCAAATCGCGTCGGTTGGTCGAACAATTGCAAGACGCCATTCGCGTCAATGGGCTTGAGGCGGGTGACCTTGAAATAGAGCTGACCGAAAGCGCCTTGGTAAGTGAGGGCGATGCGGCGAGCAGTACGCTGGATGCCATGGCGCTCGCAGGTTTTCGGTTGGTGGTCGATGATTTCGGCACTGGCTATTCGAATCTGGCTTATCTGAAACGCTTCGACATCGCCAAGTTGAAAATTGATCAATCATTTGTGCGTGATATCACGACAGACCCGGATGATGCAGCGATCACGCGCGGTATCATCGGTCTTGCAAAGAGCTTGGGGCTGCGCGTGGTTGCTGAGGGCATCGAGCATTCTTCGCAGCTTGAGTTTTTGCTCGCGAGCGGTTGTGAGGAAGCGCAGGGCTTTTTATTGTCACATCCGTTGACCCCGGACGCGCTACAGGCGAATTATTAATCGTTCGGGTTGTCTGAGTGCGGGCCAGTGAAGCGGCGAGGACTTTAGAGATGCCGCTTTAACCAATCATTCACCAACTATTCCACGAAAGATCAAGATGCCCAAATTTAAACTGCAGGTGCAGGAAGATGACGCGCAACCCGATGCGTGGCACGATGTAAAAAGCGACAAGGGCGATTTGCTCACGTTCGATAAGGAGCCCGACGCGCGCAGCAAACTGAAGGAGCTTTTTCCGGTGCTGGTAAAGCTGGAAGAATTCGCTGCCGGGCCCAAGCGTACGCGGGTAATCACGATGAGCCCGTACGCGGATATTGATGATGAACGCGATAAATAATTAGGCTTTGATTCGAAAACATTTAATGTCAGGAACAACAAGGATGAATATGGAATACCGTCGGTTAGGAAAATCAGGTTTGAAAGTATCTGCACTCTCGCTCGGTTCGTGGATCACGTATGGCAATCAGGTGGACGAAAAATCAGCGATCGAATTGATGAGCGCTGCGCGCGATCATGGTGTGAATTTTTTTGATAACGCGGAAGTTTATGCAGCCGGTCGCTCTGAAGAAGTGATGGGTGCTGCGCTCAAGAAATTGGCGTGGGACCGTCTGACCTATGTGGTGTCCACCAAATTTTTCTGGGGTTTACCGGCAAAATTTGGCGACGGTGTGAATGAGAAAAATACCCTGAACCGAAAATATTTGATGCAGGCAATTGATGCGTCCTTAAAACGGCTCGACCTTGATTTTGTGGATCTCGTTTACTGCCATCGTCCCGATGCAAACACGCCGCTGGAAGAAACGGTTTACGCCATGCACGATATGATCGCCAGCGGCAAGGCGCTTTACTGGGGCACCTCGGAATGGAGTGCGACTGAAATTGCAGCCGCGTGGCATATCGCAGATAAACATCACTTGCATAAGCCGGTTGTTGAACAACCGGAATACAACATGTTTCACCGCAAGCGGGTTGAAGTCGAATATGCGCGGCTGTATGAAGATGTTGGCCTGGGATTGACCACCTGGAGTCCGCTGGCGTCGGGCTTACTTACCGGCAAATACGCGAAGGGCGTGCCGCCGGATAGCCGTGGTTCGCTACAGAATATGGCGTGGATGCAGGATCAATTGCTCGACGCGGACAAAAATGCACGCGTCGCCAAGTTATCCGAGGTCGCAAAAAAACTGGGCTGCACGACCGCACAATTAGCCATTGCGTGGTGTCTGAAAAATCCGCGCGTCAGCACCGTGATCACAGGCGCTTCACGCATGTCACAGTTCTCGGAAAACATGAAGGCGCTTGATGTTGCAGCCAAGCTCGACAAGGCGGTGATGGCGGAAGTCGCAGAGATTATCGGCCCCAACCATGCCTGATCGTAATGCCGATGTGGAGCCGGTCGCCGCGACGAACCGTTATGACCTGTCTCAACTTACGCTGCGCCTCGACCAGGCGTGGCGTATTTTGAATTTGAATCAGGAGTTGATACGTTCGGCCGATCAGAAGAGCTATCTGTTGATTGTGATGTCGACGCTGCTGGTGACCTACATTTCCACCAATCTGCCGAGGCTGATGGGGATGGGGATGTCGGTGAAAGTGTCGCTGGTATTGTTTATTTTTGCGGCTGCCATGTTTTACTATTTTGCGCTGAGCACCTTGCTCGCGCGCAATCGTGGCAAGGGCGGGTTGTCTGGTCAGATACCGAATTTGATTTTCTTCGGCGATATTGCGCACCGTGCGCAGCCAGCCGACTACGCGGCGTGTTTTCATCGCGTGGATTTGCATGAAGTGCTGGACGATTTGTGCCACCAGATTCATCAGGTCGCTCACATCGCCACTCGTAAATATCGCGCCTATCGCCGAGCATGGATCGCATTGCTGGCCGAGCTCTGCATGTTTGTGATGCTTCAATTCTGGATTATTCTCTAGCTGCTGAGGAGCAAGAAATTGGAGATGAAAAAAGTAAACGGCGGATCAATCCGTGCCATTGGTTACGACGACAAGCGGCGTGCATTGGTCGTCGAATTATCGGCAGGTACTTTCGAATACGCGAGCGTATCGCCTGAAATGTGGCGGCGGTTTTCAACCTCCGCATCGATGCAGAGTTTTTTTCGCGATTCAATTGATGAAGTGTTTAGCAAGCGGCGGATCAAATAGCGCGGATCAGGTGCTAAACCCTAGCATTGGCGGGCCTTCACAGCCAAAAATGCTCCGAAATGCACGCCAGCGCTAGGGTTACGACCTTACCATGTCAATTCTTCACGCCCAACGTGCGTTTTAAAAACGCGATGGTTTTTGGCCACGCATCCGCCTGCGCGCGTGCGTTACCTTCGGGCGTGCCGCCGCTTTTCGACGGTTCTGCGTTGTATTGCGTGGTGGGGTTATAGCCGCTGCCGCTCAGGTAGTGGCCAGCGTCGGTATAAATTAATGCCACGGTGTCCCGTTTTGCTTCGGCACGACGCTCGGCGATATTGTGCGCCATCATGGCCGAATTCCACACTTGATCTTCTTGCCCGGCAATCACCATTACCGGTGCCTTGATTCGCTCAACCGGGATGCGCGCCGCCGCTGCCGCCGCTGGATTGGCGGCGCGGCCTTTGTCTTGTGGACGACGAATGCGCACGTCGTCGCCGGTTTGAAAACCCATGAACTCGTTGGCAAAATCCTGATAAGGCACGAACGGAAATGGTTTGCCATTTAACGCAAATGACGCGCGTTTGCCCGGTTCAATATTTGGCCCCCAGCCTTCCCACACCACATCACTCGGCACCACGGCGATGATCGATGTCACCCACGGCAAATGCACGCCAGCGAGTAGCGCAAACTCAGCGCCTTTCGAGGTGCCATGAATAGCAATGCGCGTGGCATCCACATCTGCTTTTTCGTGCTCGCGCGCTTGCAACCACGCACGCGCTTCGTTTAATCGATCAATGGAAATATCGGCGAAAGCAGCGGGAAGCGTTGGCAATTCCGCTTTTTGGCTGGGCCATGCGATAGGTGAATAGTACGGCAATGCCAGCACAGCAAAGCCGTGAGATGCGAGTTGCGCGGCACCGCGCGTCACGGCAGATCCGCCTTCCGAGCCACCCAACAAGATGATTGCAGGACGTTTATTTTTCTTGTTGCCGTCGCTGCTTTGAACCGCGAACAGCGCGCCCGGAAATTTATTAACCGGCTCTGTTTTCACGTTCGCCAGTGCGTTCGCAAAGGTCAGCACTTTTTCAGCGACGAGTTTGTTGTCTGCGACCGCGTGTGCCTTTAGCTGCACTTCTTGCATCTTGCGCTCAGGGGCGACTTCACCTGTTACTGGCTGCATCGACCAAAATAATCCGCGCGAGTCTGCCTGCTTATACGACCCTTGTTTCGGGGTGGCGCGGCTGATATCCAAAGTGCCGTCCGCACCCACGGCGAACGTCGCTTCCGCGCGATAGGCCACCCGTTTTTCGCTGCCCCATTCCGTCATGATGCGTTCCGCGACAATTTTCACATCCTGATTCGCGGCCAATCCTGTTAATGAAATAGCCACCGGGTCGCCCAATAGAATCGGGTTTGCGGGTGTGACACTAAATTGCTGCGCGGAAATCCCGCTCGATAGACTGATACTCGCAAACGCCAAAGCAATGACAAAAATAGTGTGCTTCATGGTTCCCTCTCAAATATGGATGATCGAGATATCAATTGAAATCGTATTGGATACGTCATGGGTCGTGGTGGGCTTTGTGATGAGTGGCGATTTGCGGACGCGAATTGTTGAAATAGCGGGACGAATCGTTGCGCTCTAAAGACCGGCACGCCTGTTACCCGCTTAGGTGCTTAATCCGGGTCATCGTCCTACACCATCGTCAGTTCCAGCCGACAACGGTTTCTGGCGGTCAAACGTATATTGGAGTGATACCGAACAGCGAGCTATTCCGATAATCCATATCGAGCAGTCTCGTGGTTGGAATCAGAAAAAGAATTATCCGTTGGGGTGCGCAACCGGAACATTGGCGGGCTTCATGCGGTCGTCACTGGTCGATTTTTAATCAACAACCCTGGACGGCTGCACAATCGAACAACTTTGGAGGCATCATGAATTTGAAAATAAAAGCATCAGTGATAGCAGCAGCAATGACTTGCGCCGGCTTCGCTACAGCCGCATCTGCGGGCGTTACTTTTTATGAAAACGACGGCTACCGAGGCCGTGCGTTCACCACCGAGCGACAGATTCAAAACTTTGATCGGTTCGGATCCAACGACCGCGCATCGTCTGTAGTCGTTGATAGCGGCCGCTGGGAAGTTTGTACCGATGCGCGATTTGGCGGTGAATGCGCTGTGCTGCGACGCGGTAGCTACGATTCGTTACGCTCGCTTGGGTTAAATGATCGCATTTCATCGGTGCGTCCGGTCGGTCGCACCGCGCGGTATGACAACGAGCCTGTGCCGCTGGCGCAACCCGATTACGAATATCGTCGTCGCGCCAACGAGCGCGTGTACGAAGCAGCAGTCACGTCCGTGCGTGCGGTGATGGGCACGCCCGAGCAACGCTGCTGGGTTGAACGTGAACAGGTTTCAGATGGCGGTAACAATGCCAATATCGGCGGCGGTGTTTTGGGCGCGATTATCGGCGGCGTACTCGGCCACCAAGTTGGCGGCGGGCGCGGTAAAGACGTGGCAACGGCAGTCGGTGCAGTAGCGGGTGGCGCGATCGGTGCGAACACCGGCAACAGCGGCGGTGGGAGTTACAGCCGCGACGTGCAGCGTTGCCGTGAAGTCGCGAGTGGTCGGCCCGCTTACTGGGACGTGACCTACAACTATCGTGGGCGCGAACATTCGGTGCAGATGACGTCTGAGCCGGGCCGCACGGTTTATGTAAATTCAAATGGCGAGCCCCGCCAGTAAGGTTTAGCGCTTGATCCAATAAAAAAGCCCGGTTCGCCGGGCTTTTTTACGTCAGGACAATCGGGCGCTCACCAAACGCGACAAACTTTTGCACTCACCATCGGCTGCCCCGGCTTGCAGGAAAACGCTTTTGCAAATTCGGGCATATTCACCACCAAACCATTGACCCGATATTTACCCGGTGAATGCGGATCGGTCAGCGCTTTCACGCGCAGGTTTTCTGGCCGATCAATCTCACACGCCCATTGCGCATAACCCACAAAAAAACGTTGCTCGGGTGTCATGCCGTCACGTGATGGCGCGGGATTTTTGGCGATTTCGGTTTTCCACGCCATCCAGCCAAGAATCAATCCACCGAGATCAGCCACGTCTTCGCCGAGCGTTAATTTGCTGTTGATTTTGATATCGTCAACGATAGTGTATTGCGCATATTGATCAACGATGCACTGAGCGCGATCATTAAATTCTTTTGCGTCCTTTTTTGTCCACCAGTCTTTCAGATTTCCCTTCGCGTCAAACTGGCGGCCCTCGTCGTCAAAGCCGTGAGTTAATTCGTGACCAATCGTGCCGCCGGTGTTGCCGTAGTTCGGCGCGTCATCCATTTTCGGGTCGTACAACGGTGGCTGCAAAATGCCCGCAGGAAAATTAATATCGTTCATTTGTGCGTTGTAATACGCGTTCACCGACGGCGGCGTCATGCCCCATTCACCACGATCCAGCGGCTTGCCGATTTTTGCCAGCTGGCGGCGCGATTCAAATACATTGCCGCGCTCCACATTGCCGAGGAAATCATCGCGCTTTACCTCATAGCCGCTGTAGTCGCGCCATTTGTCCGGATAGCCGATTTTGTTCACCACGGATCGCAATTTCTCCTGCGCTTTTTTCTTCGTCGCCGCACTCATCCACGTCAGCGATTTAATATCTTCCGCCATCGCAGCTTCAATTTGCTTGGTCATGCGCAGGGTTTTTTCTTTCAGCTCGGCACTGAATGCGCGGCTGACAAATTCCTGACCGAGCGCTTCACCGAGCTGACTGTCAACCAGCGCCACACATCGCTTCCAGCGTGGTTTCTGTTCCGGCACGCCGCGCAAGGTCTTGCTGAAAAAGCCAAAATTTTCATTTGCGAATGCGGCTGAAAGATGCGGCGACAATGCGCGCGTGATGTGCCAGCGAAGATACGTTTTAATATCGTCCAGGCCCAATGTTTGCAGCTGCCCATTCAGCGCTTTGTAGAACGCAGGTTCAGTCACGTTGAAGGTGGTCAAATTTTTCAGACCGAGTGCCTGTAAATAATCGTCCCACTTGAATCCCGGCGTCAGCGCTTGCAGGCCTTTGGCATTCACCTTGTGATAAAGCTTGTACGGATCGCGTTTTTCCACGCGTGTCAGCGTGGCTTTGGCCAGTGCGGTTTCAATCGCCATCACGCGCTCGGCAGATTTTTTTGCGACATCATCAGTGTTGCCCAGCAGCACAAACATTTGCGCCACGTGCGCTAAATATTGATCGCGAATCGTCTTCGATTTTTCATCATCCTTGGTGTAGTAATCGCGATCCGGCAAGCCCAGCCCGCCTGATCCGGCGAACGCAATCACGCGAGTCGAATCACCAAAATCCTGATTCGAACCAAAGCCAAAAAAAAGTCCCTCATCGGCCGCCACCAAATGCAAACTGGCCAGCACTTTCGGTAAATCCGTTTTTGATTGCATGCCGTTAATCAGCGCGAGATAAGGTTGTAGCGGTGTTGCGGCGCGTTTTTCCACCGCCGCTTCATCCATGCACGCCGCAAAATAATCACCTGATTTTTGTTGGGCGGCATTACGGGTGGTGGAAGAACTGCTCGACAGACTTTCCAAAATTCCCCACAAGAATCGCTGATTATCTTCAGCCAATTTTCGATAAACATCCCACTTCGCCTGATCCGCCGGAATCGGATTATTTCTAATCCACCCGCCACAAGTGTATTGATAAAAATCGACACAAGGGTCAGCGGATTTATCCATTGCAGTGACATCTAAACCGGGTGTGTAGGGCAGGGCGGTGAGGGGTTTGTCAGCGGGTTTGGCAGGCGCATTAGGTGCAGGCATTTGTGCTGATGCGATGAGTGTTGCGCCTGACAATAAAGTAAAGAGTACGAGTGAACCTAAAGTGCTGAAGCGTGTTCGAGTAAATGAGCGAGCATGTTGCTGCATGGTGAGTTCTCCGACAAAACCGGGGCTACATGGATAATAAACAAGTATTTAAAAGTCTAATACAGACGGGGGTTTTGGAGCCCTTTTGCTTGGTGACGCCCGTGGATATTAGATTTTGAATATTGAAATTTACATAGTGTTTGCGTCTAGGAAGTGTATCAAACTCAGCCTTGCTGAAAGAACTTAGTGCGATTTCCCTCTGAAGAGTCACTATTTCGCGCACACCAGCGGTCGCTTGCAACCAAGCCGCTCTGTCATAATCTGCAATAGCCGATTGTTGCAGCACTCACCACGCATCCATAAAAAGCGCTAGTGATTCTGCCTCTCACCCTCCCCAAAAAGGTCAAAAAAACCATGGCGATTCAACATTTGAGCGACGAGCAAATCAGCACGTGGACGCGCTCGCAAAAAGACGAGTGGTGGTTCAAGAATGTGTTTCGTGGTGATATGGCGCAGTTATCACTTCGTGCCGCAGTGACGGGATTTTTGCTTGGCGGAATTCTCTCGGCGACTGCACTTTATATCGCCGGTAAAACGGGCATCACCATCGGTGTCGGCCTGACGTCCGTTATTCTTTCATTCGCGATTTTTCGTGCGCTGCACAGTACCGGCCTCGTGCCGGATTACACCATTCTTGAGAATAATTGCACGCAATCTATCGCGACCGCCGCAGGTTACATGGTGGCACCGCTGGGTTCTGTATTGGCGGCTTACATGCTCGTCACCGGGACAATAATTCCGTGGTGGCAGATGATGATCTGGATGATTATTTGCTCGATTCTGGGTGTGCTGGTCGCGTTCCCGCTGAAGCGTCGCTTTATCAATGAAGATCAATTGCCGTTTCCCGAGGGCCGTGCGTGCGGTGTGGTGCTGGATGCGTTGTACACCGGGAGTGCCGCGAGCGGTGAATATAAAGCGCGGCTGCTCGGCTGGGTGGGTTTGGCTGCAGCGTTGTACCAAATGATCATCAGCGACGGCTGGATGAAGTTGCTGCAATTCAAAATTTTGATGATGGACAAATGGGCTGGGCTGAAAGAAGTTTGGTATTTGCAAGAACGACTTGATAGTTACTACTACAGCTACGCGGCAAAAATAAACGGCTTTATTCCGAATATTCTCGGCACCGATATTCGTCAACTTGGTTTGCGGTTAACACTTGATGCAGCGATGCTCGGCATCGGCGGATTGATGGGTATTAAAGTCGCGACCAGCGTGCTGCTGGGTGCGGTTATTAATTTTGTGATCTTGGCACCGCTGATGATTCAGGCTGGTGAAATCGCGCCGCGCATTTCACCGAGCGGTGCGCTGGTGGCGATATCGCGAAGCGAAATCGTAAATCAATGGTCGCTGTGGTGGGGTGTGACGATGATGGTGGTGGGCTCAATTGTCAGCTTGTTTGCGCGACCAGAAATCTTTACCAAAGCATTCAAGCTGCTTGCCGGCGGAAAAAAGGAAGTGGCGACCGGGCAAGATTTGTTGCGCAATATCGAAGTGCCGTTATGGATTTCGTATGTCGGCGTGCCGATATTCAGCGTGCTCGCCGCATGGGTCACGCATTCATTTTTTGGGGTGTCGTGGTTCTTGTCTTTTGTCTCATTGCCGCTGATTTTTGTGCTGACGATTATCTGCGTGAATTCAATGGCGCTCACCTCATGGACACCCACCGGCTCGCTATCAAAGATCACCCAATTCACGATGGGCGCGATTGACCGCGTGAACCCCGCGAGCAATCTGATTCCCGCCGGTATGACCGCCGAGATCGCATCAAACGCATCAAATTTACTCTCCGACATCAAGCCCGGCTACATGCTCGGTGCCAAGCCGCGCCAGCAAGCCATCGGCCACGTGATCGGCATCTTCGCCGGTGCGCTCGCTGCCGTGCCCTTATTCTTTTTGTTGTTCTTGCCGCCCGATGCAAATGGCGTTCGCTCCGCAACCACCATCGTCTCCGAACAATTCGCCATGCCTGCCGCGATGCAGTGGAAAGGTGTCGCCGAAATTATTTCAAAAGGCCTATCAAGCCTGCCCACCTCCGCGATCATCTCCATGATCGTCGCTGCTATCGCCGCCGCTGGAATTGAAGTCGCCCGCATCATCACCAAACAACGCTTCCCACTATCGGCAGTATCGATCGGCCTCGGCGTAATCCTGCCCCCAGAATCCTGTTTCATGATGTGGGTCGGCGCGATGATTTTTTGGTGGATGGCGGCACGAGAGCGAAATAAAACGCCGGGCACCAAGGGGCATGATTTTTGGGTGGAGGGTTGTGAGCCGATTTGTGCGGGGCTGATTTCGGGTGCCGCGTTGATGGGGATTGGGAATGCGATTATTAATGTGTTGATGTGACGGATACCACTCGGACGACCAATGCGCTACAAACCGGTTCGCAAAATGATCGCTGTCGGTATGTAATGCTAGTCAGAAATCTTAAATACCGTTAATTGGTTTTGGGTTCTGTACTGTTCGAAGTGACGAGTGCGAATTCGCAGAAACGGTTGATCATTAGGAGGAATTTTGGGCATAAAGACTAAAAAGCTGAAATCCGTTGCGGATCTAATAGCAAACTTGAAAGTCGACACGGCGCATAAATCAGGTCCGTGCTGGTTTCGTGGGCACAGTACTGAGGCCTGGTCGCTCATACCCTCTTATCAACGCCTAAAAAGTCCGCCGCCGGAAAGCGTGTTGAGGAGTCGGTTTAAACAAAATGCTCACCTCCTAATTCCACAAGCTACGGCTACCGATTTCGACTGGATGTTTATTATGCAGCACTACGGTGTTCCGACAAGGCTGCTTGATTGGACTGAAAGCCCTCTTGCCGCACTTTATTTCACTGTTTGCCACCAGGAGAGTAAGCCAGGGGTGTTATGGGCATTGTTTCCTTTGGTTCTGAATCGACTCACTACTTCAAAACCTGAAGATGTACACCACCTCCCATCGTTTGAAGATTCGATCTTGGGTAATTACTCGACCTTGAGTGTTGAAACAAATTCACAAACCGGCGTTTTACCAATGGCAGTGATCGCAACACGGAATAACCCAAGAATTCAAGCGCAGCTTGGTGTTTTCACAATTAGTCATCACACCAAGCAGCCGATTGAAGAGATTGGTGGCGGTGATCATCTAGTTCGCTACGACGTGTCGGCTGACGCAAAAAAAAGGATTCGCGAGGAGTTAAAAATGCTTGCAGTTACAAAGTTTCAATTGTTCCCCGAGTTGTCTAGTGTGGGAGAAATTGTTCGCGAGGGGCTGAGATGACTGTCATTAATACTTATGCTCTCGCACACAACAACGTGTTGAGCGTTTATTCGGACAAAGACCGTATCGAACTTGATCCAGAATACCAGCGACAAGGTGAAGTATGGTCGATAGAAAAGAAGCAGTTACTTATTGACTCAATCATTAATAGGTATGACATTCCGAAGCTCTACTTCCACAAGTTAGATTTTGAAGCTGCGAAAAAGAAAAAGATTGATTACACCGTTGTAGATGGGCGACAAAGACTTGAGGCCATATTTGGTTTTATTGACGGTGAATTCTCCCTTTCTCAAGATTTTGAATACCTCGAAGACTCGTCTGTCGACGCCGCCAAGCTTACATATTCAGACCTCGCAAAAAAATTTCCAAAATTGAAGCAGCGCTTTGATGCTTTTACCCTACCGATCATTTGTGTGGAGACGCGTGAGATTGATCTAATAGAGGATATGTTTTCTAGGCTTAATGAGGCTGTTCCGCTGAATGCAGCGGAGAAACGTAACGCGATTGGCGGCGACATGGCTCGTGCATTTCGTGACCTCGCGACCCACAAGTTTTTTACGCAAAAGCTGAGATTTTCTGACACCAGATATAGACATCGCGAAGTTGCAGCGCGGCTACTTTTTTTGGAGCAGTGTTTACAACATGAAAAGTTGATCGATACAAAGAAACCGTTTTTGGATCAGTTTGCGCGAGAATATAAATCTGGAAAAAAGAAGGCTGTTGCAGAATTTATTGCTGAAGCCACGAAAATTCTTGACGTTATGAGACCTTTTTTCACTGCTAAGGATATTCTGCTTGCAGCGCAATCCGCCATACCTATTTTTTACATTGTCTTTCGTTCTTCGATAATTGCCGGAACAGTGGCAAAGATAAGCAGAGCTAAACTTGATGCTTTTCATACACAGCGACAAGCTAACCGTACGAAAGCGGAGCAAGACATTACTAAAGCGGATTTTGAGTTGCTAGAGTACGACCGTTTATCTCAGCAAGGGACCAACGATGCGAGCTCCATCAGAGAGCGTGTGCGTATATTGACCAAATTTTTGGGGGTCTAAAAAACTAACGCGGCGCACCGGATTGTGTTTCGCATTTGCTGGGTATACCGAAACGAAACGGCCTCGGGTTAGTGAGTAGTGATTGCTTGATTTCTTATTGAGTAATCTCCAGCATTGGCGTGCATCTTCGAACAAAGGCGACTTGAAATGCTTGCCGGTTAAGGGGTTTTAGATTTTTTAAAATCTTATTGTGCTTTCAGCTTGTTGGGCGGGACTGGGTCCCGGCCTTCGCACCGAATGGCGTCTCCATCGACCGGGATGACGGAGGTTTTTGTTGACGACAAAAATTTGCTGCGTCAAATTTCGACTTCTCGTCGCATTATTTAAGCCGCCTTCTTCAACACCACCACCGGAAAATCGATTTCCGTTGCCGCGATATGATTGGTGTAATTCGTGAAAATATTCAGCACGACATTCACCAGCACTTCCAAAATATCCGCGTCCGTTAACCCGCGCGATTTGAATGATGCTAGCTTCGCTAGCACCACGCTTCTGTTCGCTAAGGCGCTGCGTCCGCAGTGCGGGTCGCAAGTGGTGGTGAATCGGTTGTTCGAAGGCATCATCATTCAGCTCATTCGGCATTTGATGGCGAGCAACGCGGTGAACATCGGCCTGCTCGCGGACTTGGCGCACGCACAGTTGCAGCGCGCCACTGTCGCCATGCACGAAGCGAGGCTGTTAGCTAAAACACATCGCTGCTGGCTTGGACTACGACAATGAAGTCGTGCTACCGCGAGCATTCAGTGCTCGCGTCGGCATGTCGGTGCGCGCTTACAAGATTCACGCCGCGCCCGATGCAGCGGCGCGCTGATCCGCAAAAAAACAAGCGATACGGTTAGATAAAACGCGCACGGCACGCTAAAATGCTCTGACGAAATTTACTTAAGGTTAATCACGATGGAACTTCTCACCAATCCGCAGGCTTGGATCGCATTCGCGACGCTTACGGCACTCGAGCTTGTGCTGGGTATCGACAACATTATTTTTATCTCGATCCTGGTCGATAAGTTGCCGAAGGAAAAACGTGAATTTGCGCGCCGCATTGGTTTGTTTATGGCGATGTTTATGCGGATTGGCTTGTTGCTGGTGTTGGCCTGGATTGTGGGTTTGGTGACGCCATTATTTACCGTGCTCAATCAGGAAATTTCCGGGCGCGATTTGATTCTGATTTTGGGCGGGCTATTTTTGATCTGGAAAAGTACGAGCGAGATTCACCAGTCACTCGAAGGCGAGGAAGCCCACGCATCCAGCAAAGCAGCGGCAACATTTACCGCGGTGATTCTGCAAATTATGATCGTGGATTTGGTGTTCTCGCTCGATTCGATTATCACCGCAGTCGGCATGGTGGATGACGTAAAAATCATGATCGCTGCCGTGATCGCGTCGGTGGCATTGATGATGTTATTTGCGGGCCCGATTGGCCGTTTCGTGTCGGATCATCCCACAATTAAAATGCTGGCGTTGGCGTTCTTGGTGGTGGTCGGCGTGGTGCTGATGGCTGAGGGTTTTGATCACAAAGTGCCAAAAGGTTATGTGTATTTTGCAATGGCATTCTCGCTCGGCGTGGAAATGCTCAACATCAATATGCGCAAGCGTGCAAAGGCGGCGGTAAAGCTGCGAGATCAGAACATTCCGGGAGATTGATTTGTATTTTATGGTTTGACTTTCGCTTGATTTCGTCCTCAGCCGAATGACTAATCGCTGGCGTGATATTCGCAAGTGGTTCGCTTTTTGTGCGGTCATAGCCGTCTTTGTTGGTTTCGGAATCGGGTTAAATCTGGGTTACTTTTTTGATTTTTCTGCTCGTGAAACTCAGAACAGCACCGTGTTTTCAGGCGGCATGGAAAGCACGGGTTCGAACGAAAAACTTGCGCACGAACAATCGCTAAACGGGATTTCGGCAATACGTGCGCCGCGCTCACCGACAGTGATTGGCGATATCTTTGAGGCGTTCGGCAAGCCCGCTGATGTTGAGGTGTGCGGCTTCGGCGTGCAGCACGTTGAAGAATTTCCGATGGGGATTTCTTTGCCGCCTGTCACCGCATCAAACGAAACGCTCAATACCGCTGCGCGTAATTTGGCGAATAGCAAAATTGATACAGAACGCGCGCTGGGCTTGTATTTGCAGGCCAAATTAGCGAGCGATGCGGCGCTGGAACGTGCGCAAATTCAAGATCCGGGGTGTGGTCAAACAAGTTCGGCAAATTCGCGGAGTAAGCCCTGTTCTGCTGATCTTGCGGCGGGATATCAAGCGGCTCGCATGGCCGCCGCCAAGCCGTTGATTGAGATGGCGCGCGCCACGACTGACCCTGATGTTTATGCGACGGCTTTTTATTTTTGCGAGAGTGCGCCTCGTGATGCGCGAGGCGCGTGTGCGCCCATCAGCGCTGCGGGGTGGGCGAGATTAGATCCCGAAAACATTTTTCCGCAGCTTCTTGCGCGAAGTCCGGGATTTGTCGAGGGCGGACTCTTAAAATTTCCCGCGGATAATCCACCAAATGATTCACCGCTGCCGACGGCGCGCTATGACCGGCGCACCCTCAGATTTGATCGCGTGATGTCACAAGATGTTTTTAAACAAGAGCCGCTTTATATGCAAACCTCAATTAGCCAGTGGCTCATTGGGGAAAATTCTTTGCGTGAAATGAGTGCCTATCCAGCGATCTATGCTTTTTATCGTCCTGCCGAAATAAGCCGAGCGGCTAGATTAGAAGCTTGCGGCAACCTGATCGAACTGATGGGAAATCAAGGGAAATCGTATTTGGATTTAAGTCTGGCGTTGAAGCTTGGTGTCTATGGCAAATTACCGGATGCACAAATCGCAAAACTCAAAGAAGAGGAAGTTAATTATTTTGCGAGCATGGCGGCGATTGCAAACGGCACGTCAGGCTATTCCTGCGAAGGTATGGCGATGACGGTGAGGCACTTTGCAGACACTTTCGCGCGTGGCGACAGGGTGATTGCGGCGGAAGTAATTGCGCCAAAACGGATAGACAAACCCTAGCATTGGCGGGCGTTCCCAAGCAAAAATGCCTTGAAAGCCGCACTCATCAACGAGTTTTCAAACTGTTAGCAGCGAGCGGCTACACGTGATGCAGCACCATCGCGATCAGAACGCACACCGCAGCGCCGAGCGGCAGTGCGTGTGCGCTCTGTTTGCATCATCGCTGATCGATTAACCGTGATCTTTGATCGTCTTTGACACGCCGTTGGTTTTTACCGATTCAATACCGGCGTCACGGCTGACAGCAGAGGCATACATCTGGCTGGTGCCAATAACCTGATGATTCGCCGCTTTGAGGTTGAAAAAGGGGCGGCCATCGGATGCGGCTTTGCGCTCATAATTTGCATCAGCACCGCAATTTTTTTGCACCGACGCGATACCGTTTTGCGCTGACGTTTTCGCTTCGTATTGCTCGCTGCGCAGGATCACTTCGCTATTGCCTGCCTTCAACACAAAATGAAATTGCCCCTTGTCATTCTTATTTATTTCATACCAGCCAGCCATATTGCCTCCATGAGAGGGTTAAGGAATCTGTATGTTAATGGTCACGAATCGCGTATGCAAGTTTGAAGTTACGTGTGATAATTTTTTGCACCATTTTCTTTTTCTTAAAAAAACATGAAAATTTTGGTTACCGGCAGTTCAGGCCATCTCGGCGAAGCGTTGATGCGCACTCTTAACGATAGTCAACATGAGGCGGTCGGGCTTGACATCACGCCTTCGCCGTTTACAAACGCGGTTGGCTCCGTTGCCGATCACGCCTTTGTGGCGCGTGCGATGAAGGGTATGGATGCGGTGATTCATACGGCGACCCTGCACAAGCCGCACGTGGTTACGCACGCGCGACAAGATTTTGTGGATACCAATATTTCGGGCACGCTTAATTTACTTGAGGAAGCCGTCTCCCAACACGTCAAGTCGTTCGTATTTACCAGCACGACCAGTGTATTTGGTGATGCGATGGCACCGCCTGCGGGCGAGCCTGCTGTGTGGGTGACCGAAGATTTGAAGCCAAAACCCAAAAATATTTATGGCGTGACCAAAACCGCCGCAGAAGATCTTTGCGAATTATTCAATCGAGATTACGGACTTCCCTGCGTGGTGTTGCGCACATCGCGATTTTTTCCTGAAGATGACGACGAGCCCGCGAAGCGCGACAACTTTAATGACGACAACATGAAGTTGATCGAATATCTTTACCGTCGCGTTGATATTGAAGACGCGGTAAAGGCGCATTTGCTGGCAATGGCGCGCGCATCCGCGGTTGGTTTTGGGCGCTACATCATTACCGCGACCACGCCGTTTACGTTGGATGATTTGCCCGAACTCAATGTGAATGCGCCGCGCGTGGTGGCGCGATATTTCCCCGACGTCGAAACCGTGTTGGCCGCGCGCGGCTGGAAAATGTTTCCAAAAATTGATCGCGTGTACGTGAATGCGCGCGCACGAGACGCGCTTGGTTGGCAGCCGAAATATGGGTTCGCAGAAATGCTTGCCCGTATCAGGTCCGGTGACGATTTACGCTCGCCGTTGGCGCGGATGATCGGTGCGAAGGGATATCATCCAAAGTGACGTTCCGTAGGCGATGGCGGCGACACAAATTCACATTGGCAAGATCAACGTATTGCATAATGTTGTGTTGATAGCTTCATGATTTATTTTCAGGCACGCATGATTCGCGCAATTCATAACAAGAATAATTACCAACGGACTGGCACAGCGATAGGGCTGCTGACCGGCATGTTGTTTTTGCTGTCGCTTTGCGTGCCAACCTGGGCACTCGACTCGGCGAAGCCGATCAGCGATTTTATTCACGAGACCTGGTCAGTTGACGACGGCTTACCCCAGAGTACCGTGCGCAGCATTGCGCAGACGCGCGACGGCTATATCTGGTTCGCGACACACGAAGGTGCGGCACGTTTTGACGGCCGAAAATTTACTGTGTTCAACGAAGCGAATACCAAGGCGCTGCGCGGTAGCGGCATCGCCGCGCTGCGTGCGGCCCGTGACGGCAGCTTGTATCTGGGCTTGCGTGATGGCGGGCTGGTGCGTCTACAGGGCGAGAAATTTGACGTGGTCTCGCCGACCGGTGGTTTGCCGAAGGGTTCGGTATCGGTGCTGGAAGAAGACGCATCCGGCGCGATGTGGATTGGCACCAGTGGTGGTGGTGTGGCCAAGCTTTCTGTTGCCGACAATAAAACGCAAATTTTTACAACCGCGCAAGGTCTGCCGCACGACATCGTGACCTCGATTCGGCCATTGGCCTCTGGCGATGTGTGGATCGGCACCTTTGCCGGTTTAAGCGCCATTCGCGCTGGCGCCAGTACCTTGGTTCCACGCCCGACTGGCGAGAGTTTAGACAGCACGTATATCTCATCGATTCTGCATGATCGGCGCGGCGGGTTGTGGATAGCAACTTACGGCAGTGGGTTGTACTACCAAGCGCCTGCGCAAAACAAATTAAAAATGGTTGCGCAGATTGCGACCAAGAGTTCTGCGGATGTAGCCACTTCGCGGTTTCGCTTGTACATGCGTCGTGATGGCCTGGTCAGCGACACGCTGACGCGATTATTTGAAGATCGTACGGGCAATATCTGGGTGGGCTCACTCGAAGGCGTGCAGCGACTCCGCATGGCCGACGATAGTAATGGCGTTGCCGCGTTTGAAACCTATAACGCGCAGGGCGGCGCCGCGAATAATTTCATCCGCGATATTACTGAGGACAGCGAAGGTAGTTTATGGCTGGGCACAGATCGCGGCATCGAGCGTTTTCGTGATGGACGATTCACCACCTGGGGGTCGCAACGCGGTTTGACCGAGCAATTCGCGCGTACCGTGCTGGAGGATAAATCAGGCGCGATTTGGGTGGGCACCAGTGATGGACTATTTCGCTTTGCTGACCAGAAAGTGCGCCGTTTCGGCCGCGAAGATGGGTTGTTGAACTCGGCGATTTTGTCGTTGACCGAATCTCGCGACGGTTCAATTTGGGTGGGCACCAACGCGGGCGGTTTGCATCGGTTGCGCGGTGACCAGTTTGAAAACTGGAATGAAAAACTGGGGCTCGGCGCTGCGTCGGTTCGCGCAATTCTTGACACCCGCGACGGCGCGTTGTGGATTGGCACCAATACCGGTCTTTATCGCGCCATGCCCAATAACGCCAACGATCTAGCGATCCGCCATTTTCACGCTGCAGAGGGGCTACCTGGCGAGCAGGTGATTTCGTTACTGGAGGATCGCAACGGCCTGGTATGGGTGGGCACGCGCGAGGGGCTTGCGACCATTTCGAACTCGGTCATCACCAAGCATGCGGCGCTGGCTGCAAGCGGGCCGATTCTTTCCATTAACGCCGACGCCGTGGGCGATTTGGTGGTGACGACCGCGAACGGAATCGCAAAAATTATTGGCGGTAAAGCGCATTTATTCCATGCAGCACAAGGCCTTCCCGCACGCGCATTTTTAAGTGCCGTGGATGATCGCAAAGGCTCGCTCTGGTTGTGTTCTAACCAAGGCATCGTGCGTATCGCCAATCAGGAGCTTCAGGAAATTGTCGCGGCGAAACGCGAGCGCGCCAGGCCGGAATATTTTGGTCGATCGGACGGCATGGCCACCGTGCAATGTAACGGCGGCTCGGGTCCGGCTGCATGGCGCACGCGCGATGGCCGCTTGATGTTCGCTACGGCGCGCGGGCTCGCGGTCGTGGACGCGGGCAAGGAAGTAAAACCGAACACATTGGCACCGCCGGTTCATATCACGGGAGTCATGATTGACTCTGAAGCAGTGGCGCTTGTGCAAACCATTAGCGCCGATGCGGCATCGCCCGCGCCGAATTTGATATTGCCACCGGGCAAACATCGTATCGATATTTCCTATGTCGGCTTAAGTCTGCAGGATCCGGAAAAAGTCAGCTATCGATATCGTCTGGCCGGATTCGATCAGGACTGGGTAAACGTGGGCGGTGAGCGCCGCGCGGTCTACACCAATCTGGGGCCGGGCCAATATCAGTTTCAAGTGATTGCCAGCAACAATGATGGCGTCTGGAATGAACGCGGCGCGACACTCGATATCGAATATCGGCCACAGTTTTTTGAGCGGACGTTATTTCGTTGGTTGGGCGCACTGTTGGTCGTGGCGCTCGGTGTCGCAGTCTATTTTGTGCGGGTCAGATTGCTGCGTCGGCAAGCCAATTCTCTGCAGCAGTTAGTCGACGAGCGCACCAAGGATTTGGCACGCGAAAAAGAAAAACTCGAGCTCACCAATCAAGAAAAAGCACTGTTGCTGGTGCAGGTGAAAGAACAATCTGAAGCGTATGAAAAACTTTCCAAGGAAGATGCGCTGACCGGCCTCGCCAATCGGCGCGAGCTGACGCGGTTTTTGTCGCTGGAGCTCGAACGCGCGCGACGCAGCCAGCGATCGCTGTGCGTGGTGCTCGCCGATCTTGATCAATTCAAGGCGGTCAACGATGAGTTCTCGCACGCCGCCGGCGATGAGGTATTGCGCGCGGTGGGACAGATATTGCAAAACGGCTGCCGCACTATCGACATGGTTTCACGCTACGGCGGCGAAGAGTTCGCGATTGTGTTGCCGGATACCGACATCACCGAGGCGCGCCTGCTGTGTGAACGTTTGCGCAGCCAAGTTGAGAAACATTCATGGGGTGAAATCCGAACTTCGCTCTCGGTCACGATGAGTTTTGGCATCGCCGTGGCCGTGTTCGCGGCTCCAACTACGTCCGCCAGTAGTCACGATAAATTATTAGACGCCGCCGACGCTGAGCTTTACAACGCCAAGCGCGCAGGGCGCAATCGGGTGAGCGGATAAATCGGCTGCTGTAGATAAAAATTTATAACCCTAGCGCCAGCGCGGCGTTTAGAGCATTTATTGCCTGTGATGCCCGCCAACGCTAGGGTCTGTGATTTTTATACTGCGTCTAAATCGTTAACCAGCCAAATCTGTGAGAGTGAAAGAAACCCACCCGCAACGCTCGCGTGCTGTCGCGCGGCATCCGACCATGCCACGAGTTAAAATTCGTGCAATTTAAAAGAATCCAGTCACGACAAATTTAAGGAATTTCAATGCAGTTTTTGAAAAAATATGGCCGTGATGCGTGTCGTTTTGCGTTTAGTGGTTTGCTCGTCAGTGTGATCGGCATGTCGCTGAGCGCGCACGCACAAGTCGGCGCTGATCGTAGTGAAGGCCTGCGCGACAACACGCCACGCTGGCATGCGATTACCGGCGCACGCATTGTGGTGTCGCCTGATAAAGTGATTGAAAAAGGCACGCTCGTAATGCGCGATGGTGTAGTCACAGCGGTGGGCGCGAATGTGGCCGTGCCTGCGGGCGCGCGCGCGTGGAAGCTGGATGGCCGCACGGTCTATGCCGGATTTATTGATTTGGCGAGTAACGTGGGCGTGCCGACTGCGTTGCGTGCAGCGTCACCTAATATAGTGCCGTGGATGCGTGGTGCACAAACGCCGCAGCCGCCAGAGGCGAGATTGCCATCACGCGCATTGGCCTCGAATAATCGTATGGTGCGCGCAGAAATTGATCTGGCGCAGCAACTGGATCTGAAAGCCGATGAAGTCAAAGCCGCGCGCGAATTGGGCTTTACGAACGTGCTGGCAGCGCCGTCAACTGGCGTGTTTCGCGGCCAAAGTGCGCTGCTGAATTTGGCAGATGCGGGTGACGCTCCCTCGCTGACAAACGCAAAATCGTTTGTGCTGATGCCGCGTGCTGCACAACATATTGCAACCGAGATTGAGCGCTCGCGCGATGCACAATATCCCAGCTCACTGATGGGTGCGATTGCATTGCAACGGCAAACGTTTTACGACGCACGCTGGTATCACGGCGCGCATGATTTTTATCGTGGCAAGTCAGGTTCTGCTGAGCGCCCACAGGAAAATGCGTCGCTAGAAGCGCTGGGTGGGGCGCTCGCGGGTCGTCAACTGGTGGTTCACCATGCAGAATCAGAGCAGGATTTTTTGCGTATCGCAAAAATCCGCGATGAGTTTTCACTACGCTCGGCAGCACTGGGCAATGGCTTCGAGTATCGCCGCGCGCAGCAACTAAAATCGCTCGTGTTGCCGGTAATTGTGCCAATCAATTTTCCACCGCCACCTGAAATCGAAAATCCGGATTCAGCGATTGATGTTGGCTTGGAAACATTGCAGCATTGGGAACAAGCGCCATCGAATCTCGCCAATCTGCAAAAAACTGGTGTTGAATTTGCGATTACACCGATGGGATTGCGCGAACCCGCGAAAGATTTTTGGACAAATATTCGTCTTGCATTGCGACGTGGTTTGAGCCCATCTGCGGCGATTGCGGCGCTCACCACCGTGCCCGCGAAGTTGATCGGCGCGAGTGGAAAAATCGGCACATTGGAGCCCGGCCATCTGGCTAACTTGGTTATTGCCAATGGCGATTTGTTTGATGTCAGCGAAGCAAGCGACAAGAATCCTGCCGAAATTGAAATCGCGTTTGTTGAAGGTCGCCCGTATCCGACGCCCGCCTATGAGCGCATGGACATGCGTGGCAAATGGAAAGTAAATTCGCAATCTAAAACTAACGATTGGGATATTACCGGCACCAAAGCAAAGCCGGTATTGAAATTGGAGGGAGCCAATTGCGATATTCGTGTGCGCGGTCGGCAACTGGTGGTGACATTGCCATGTGTCAAAAATGCCGATGTCAAAAATCCCGATGTCAAAAATGCCGATGGGAAAAATGCTGATGGAAAAAATGCCGATGCCGCAGAAACAATCGTCGCGGAATTTTTTGCTGACCAATTGCGCGGCACCGCACAGCAAGCAAATGGCAAGCTGCAAATCTGGAGCGCGCAAAAAGTTGCGCCATATGTCGCGTCCAATGTGGAGCCTGTTGCCAATCCAGGCGCGCCAGCGCCGATCAAGGACGTGATGCCGCCGACAGTGCCGTCCAGCTATCCCGCAGGCTCGTATAGCGTCGCAGTCCCTGCGCGCGCCGCGCAGATTTTGATTCGCAACGCAACCATCTGGACTGGTGCGGGAAACAACTCGCCATCAAAGGCCGACATGCTGGTACGTGATGGTCGGATCGCCGCGATTGGCGTGAGTCTCGCTGCACCGGCGGATGCCACGGTGGTTGATGCTGCCGGCAAACATGTCACCGCAGGCATTATCGACGCGCATTCTCACACCGCGGTTGCTGGTGGCGTAAATGAATTCTCAAGCTCAATCACGGCGGAAGTGAGGATTGGTGACACGCTGGATGCAACCGACATTAATATTTATCGTGAGTTGGCCGGTGGCGTGACGGCGGCGAATATTTTGCATGGTTCGGCGAACGCAGTCGGCGGGCAAAATCAGGTGATCAAAATGCGCTGGGGTGCGGATGCGGAAGGCTTGAAATTTGCGAACGCGATGCCCGGTATTAAATTCGCGTTGGGTGAGAATGTGAAGCAATCCAATTGGGAAAGTTCCGGCTTGCGCTACCCGCAAACGCGCATGGGTGTTGAGCAAATTTATCGCGATGGTTTCCAAGCGGCAAAGCAATATCGCGATACTTGGGCGGCGTGGCGCACGTCAAAAATCGGACCAGAGCCGCGACGTGATTTGCAGCTTGATACGCTGGTTGAAATCTTGGAAAAGAAACGGGTGATTCATATTCACTCCTATCGCGCGGACGAGATCTTGATGTTCGTAAAACTCACCAAGGAATTTGGGTTTACCGTCGCTACGTTTCAGCATGTATTGGAAGGTTATAAGGTCGCCGATGCGATGGCGAGTATTGGCGCGGGTGGCTCGACGTTTTCCGATTGGTGGGGCTACAAAATGGAAGTGATTGATGCCATCCCGACCAACGGCGTGTTGATGCACAAAGCTGGTGTGTTGACAACGTTTAATTCCGATAGTGATGAACTCGCGCGCAGACTGAATACGGAAGCCGCAAAGGCGGTCAAGTACGGTGGCTTGTCGGAAAATGAGGCACTAAAATTTGTCACGATTAACGCGGCAAAACAATTGCGAATCGATAATCGCGTCGGCTCGCTCGAAGTCGGCAAGGATGCTGATTTTGTGATCTGGAGCGACAATCCACTCTCCACCAAAGCGCGTGCGGAACAGACGTGGATTGAAGGCGCGCGTTATTTTGATTTGAAGGCGGATGCTGATTTGCGCGAGCGCGCAAGGCTTGAGCGAGCGCGCATTGTGGCGAAGGCGATGCCAGCACGATTGGCGCGATTGAGCGGGCCGCCAGCGGGGGGAAATGCCGTTGCACGTCCTGCGACGTCCGACGCGCCACCATCGGTTTCGGAAACGATGGAATACATGGCGCTTCAACGCTGGCTGCACGATCAAGGCCAAATTCACGATGGTTATTGGAGCGGCGGCGCATGGCACGAATGTACGGAGGACGCGCGATGAATATCAAATTCGCGTTATTGAAAATATCTGCGTTGGCTTTTTTTTGTGCGGCGGCAAGTGCGACGCCCAACATCCCGCCACCCGCACAATCACAATCCATCCTTATCACCGAAGCCACGCTACACACGGTGAGCGGTGCGGTGATTCCTAACGGCCGCATGCTGATTGAAGGTGGCCGCATTACTGCTATTGGTGCGGCAACGGCGGTGCCTGACAATGTATCGGCGAAAGTAATCGCCATGCCGGGCAAGCATATTTATCCCGGTTTAATTGCCGCCAACACAGCGCTGGGCCTGGTGGAAGTGCAATCGGTTCGCGCCACAGTTGATACCGCCGAAACAGGCGCGATCAACCCGAATTCGCGTGCGCTGATCGCGGTGAATGCGGACAGTGAATTGATTCCGGTTGCGCGTGCGAATGGGGTGCTGGCCGCGCTGTCGGTGCCGCGCGCGGGGCCGATTGGATTGATTGCGGGCACGTCAGCGTTGGTGCAACTGGATGGCTGGACGTGGGAAGAAATGGGGCTGGTGCCGGAAGTCGGTTTGCATGTCACGCTACCCACGATGCGCTTGAATTCGGCGCTCTATCCCAACTTGGCCGCAGCGCGGCTTGACGATATGCAGCGCATGACCAATCAGCGCTTGCGTGTGCTGGAAGAGGCATTTGAAGCAGCGCGTGCGTATGCGAACACGCGTGCCGCCGATGCAACGACGCCAATTGATTCGCGCTGGGAATCGATGCGTTCAGTTTTTTCCGCAGATAAGCCACGGCCCGTATTTGTCTTGGCAAATGAATTGCCGCAGATTCGTTACGCGATTGGTTTATCGGAACGCCTGGGTTTTAAGCTGGTGATCGTTGGCGGCATGGATGCCGCATTGATCGCAGATATTTTGCGCGAGCGACAAATTCCGGTGGTGATTGCGGGTGTGCATCGGCTGCCGATGCGGCGCGGTGATGATACGGATGCGCCGTTTCGCTTGGCCGCAAGATTGGCGGAAGCGGGTGTACGATTTTGTATCGCACGCAGTGGCGGCGAATTCGATGCCGCAACCGAGCGCAGCTTGCCGTTCGAGGCTGCCACAGCTGCTGCGCATGGATTGGCGACGGACGAAGCGCTGCGTGCCATCACCTTGTATCCAGCACAAATTCTCGGCGTTGCGGATCGTCTCGGCTCGCTCGAACGCGGCAAGCTTGCGAGCTTTTTTGTCACCGATGGTGATCCGCTTGATATCCGAACTAAAGTCGAGCGTATCTTTATTCAAGGTCGCGAGCTGGAATTGACGGATCGCCAAACCAAATTAAATCAAAAGTACGAGCAAAAATATTTGCAGTTGAACAGCATTAAAAAATGAACACAATTTTCCATAGCGCGTTCTACAAATTCGTTCCGCTCGACGAACCTGATCGCCTCGTCGCCGATTTACGCGCGCTGGCGATGACGCACAATTTGCTGGGAAGTATTTTGGTCGCGACCGAAGGTGTTAACGGCATGGTGGCAGGCGCGGAAAATGATGTTGATGGATTCCAGGCCGCACTGCTCAGCGATGCTCGTTTTGTCGGCATGCCATTCAAGCGCAGCCCATGTAAAACAGCGCCATTTGGACGACTCAAGGTTTATAAAAAACCAGAGATCGTGCCGCTCGGTATCGACGGTGTGGATGCGCGCAATACCGGCATTGATGTCAGCCCCGCTGAATGGAAGAAGCTGATTGCCGAGGACGACGTGGTGCTGCTCGATAATCGTAATAGTTTCGAGTTCCGGCTGGGCCGATTCAAAAATGCGATTGATCCACACGTCACTAATTTTCGCGATTTTCCGAACTATGTGAAAGAACATGCGGCCGAGTGGAAAGCAGAAGGCAAGCGCGTGGCGATGTACTGCACCGGCGGCATTCGCTGCGAAAAAACCAGTGCGTGGATGCGTGATTTGGACATGGAAGTTTTCCAATTGCAGGGTGGCATTTTGAATTACTTTAAAGAAATGCCGGATGCGGAAAAAGATTGGGACGGCGAATGTTTTGTGTTTGATAACCGTGTCGCACTCGATACCAAACTTCAGGAAACGGCGACCACAGTAGAAGATGTTTATAGCGGCGAGCCGGATGGTGAGTGGCGTTTGAAGCGCGCGAAGGAGCTGGATAAGGACGCGGAAGGTGCGCAGTAACATCGCCAGCGCAGCATTGCCAACCAAGAATGGTGTCGGAGCCAGCACGATTTCATTGCCCGATGGCCCGTGGAAACGGGTGATCGATTTTTTAGCCGAGCGATTTCCGCATATTGCCTACGATGAGCTGGTCACGCGCATGGCGCGCGGTGATGTGCTGGATCATGCGGGTGCGCGGATGTTGCCCGATCACGCCTACCGCGCTCGCGAAAAACTTTATTATTACCGCGACATTCCGCTCGAGCCGCGCATTCCATTTGATGAAGTAATTTTGTTTCAGGATGAGCATATTGTGGTGGTGGATAAGCCGCATTTTCTGCCGGTGGCACCGGTAGGCCGCTATGTGCAGGAAACCGTGCTGGTGCGATTGAAGCGCAAATTGGGCATTGATTCGCTGGCACCGATGCATCGCATTGATCGCGAAACCGCGGGGCTGGTGCTGTTCACCGTTCAGTCGAACACGCGTGGCAAATATCAAAGCTTGTTTGAGCAACGTGCAGTGAAAAAAATTTACGAGGCGATTGCTTCGTATACAAGCGATTTACAACAGCCAATGACGTATCGCAGCCACATTGTTGAGTCTGATGCGTTTATGCAAATGCGCGAGGTTGATCGCGAACAAGGTTTGGAATCCAACGCTGAAACCAAGATTGAACTGCTTGAAATAAATGGCGAATTTGCCCGCTACCGATTAACACCATTAACCGGAAAAAAACATCAGCTTCGTGTGCAAATGGCCGCGCTAGGCATGCCGATTTTGCATGATCAAATTTATCCGGTGCATCAGCGGCGGGCTGATGATGAATACGCAAAACCGTTGCAGCTGTTGGCAAAAAATATTTCATTTTGCGATCCGATTTCAGGTGAGCTGAGGGAGTTTGAAAGTCGGCGCTCGCTGCATTTTTCTTGAACAGTTTCACGCCAGCGGAGCAAATATGAAAAATCAGGCGACCCTCCTCCTACTTTCGATACTGTGGCTCTCAGGCTGTGCAATTGTCCAGCCTGAAAAGCGACATTCTCCTGCCGAAATCGCAAGTTATGGCCTCAATAGTTTCGTCGCACCGCTGGCTTCCGCCGAGGGCGAGCGAGTGGCGCGCACGGAAGGCATGGAAAAAATTCGGTTTAGTCTGGTAGCACGCGTAGACGCTCGTCGCGATAGCGATGTAGTGAATGCTTTGGACGCGGTGGCTTTTTTGAATACAGAACGCGAACCAGCGCGCGGCCTGTTATTGGATCAGCTGAACTCGTTACCGGCAAAGTCAGCCGACCATCAGCGCGCCATTTTGACCTCCGCGTATTCACTTTATCCGAGCGAAAGTGCAGCGCAATTGTTGTCGCTGCTGCAAACAATTTCCACTCCACGTGAATTTTCAATTGCCGCTTATGCCGTCTTGAAAGCCGATACCAGTGCCGCTACTAAAGCAACGTTGCGCGCCGTTATGCAACAACGTTTTCCGGATGAGGCAAATGAGCCACGGCTGCGCGCATTGCGTCATGTGCTCACCGCAGATGTTGCGGATGAATTAAAAAAACGCCCACCGCTGGTGGATTTATTGAGCGCGGATTTTCGTCGTGGCGTGCCGGTGATATTCAGCTTTCAGCGAAAAGATCGCGCGCGACTTGGCTTGGCCGTGGTGCGCGGTGCGAATGGCAAGTTTGTACGAAATGCTGATGGCAGCATTTTTAATATCGCGCATCTCGCCATGGCGCTGAGTAACTTGCCGGGCACCATTACCAACGGCAATACGCCGCAAGGCCTCTACACGATTGTTGGTTCTGGCACCGCGACCAATCCGTGGATTGGGCCCACGCCGTATCTGGAATCGAAGGTGCCGATCGAAGCGAGCGTGGCCGAGTTTGAACACAATCCCAACTTAAACTCGCAGCTCAATTCAAACGACGAATGGACTGAAGTAATTTATGAAAGTTTTCTGCCCGCATCATGGCGCAATTATTTTCCGTTCAAGGAAACTTTCCTTGCAGGCCAGGCGGGTCGCAATGAAATGTTGTTGCATGGCACGGTGATCAATTCCGAATATTATCGTGGCGCAACGTTTTATCCCGGCACGCCATCTGCGGGTTGTTTGGTCGCGATGGAAACATGGTCGAAGACAGATGGGAAAATGTTGAGCAGCGACCAACTTTCGCTCGCAAAAGCATTCACCGCCGACGGCTTTGATCGTGGTTATTTGGTCGTTGTGGAATTGGATGATCGCCTTGATGCGGTGTTACTGGACGAGGTGATCGCTGATCTTCGTGCGGCGGAAGCGATTATCGTTCGATAGAATCAAAGAGCCAATATCTACGCCGTCTTTGGGCAATTAGTGCTCCGAACGTAGCGCCAGTGCTAGCGTTTAGGCTTTGCGAGTAGGTCCGGTAGCTGCGCAACCTGACCTACCAAAAATTGTGGCGTCGATTCAATCCGGCAACGCACTCTGCTTGCCATCAAAGCCCAGAAAAAGTTTTCGATCAAACGGATAGCCGTAGCGATTGATAAATAGTTCTTTGATAACGAGCCCTTTATCGGTCAACGCCTCAATGTGCGCGAAATTCTCACCGAGCAAATTGGCTTTGTTGATTGCCCATGAAAGCTGATCGCGGGTCTCGACCAATGCCACCAGTTCACCGCCAGATTTCAAATAACCGCGAATGGTAATGTCGGCAAATTTATAGAATTCCAGTGGCTGACACTCAACATCCGCAGTCGAAGGATAGGTTGTCAAGCGCGGACACATGCCGAACAAATCTGCTGCATCAACGATGCCATTAGTTGCATAAATGGCGACCGGCGCAATTTCCTTGCAGCCCTTTTTCGGCGCAAGTTGACTCACGATAAATTCTTCGCCTGTTGTTGCCATCAGCCCCGTGCCCGTGGCACTCGCGATCGCTTCGTAGGCGTGCCGTGCGGATTGATTTTGTAAATGTGCGCCGATCTGCAGCGCGCTGCTGGCGTTGAAATTTGTTGTATCCACCATGGCGTTATTACTCGATTCGCGGGTCGACGCGATCTGTAATAGCGAGAGCACGGTGGCAAGATCGGTCTGCTGAAAATTTAAGCTCACCCGCGAATCTGTGAACGGATTCAATGGATTTAAAGTATTCATGCCTCGCGATTTTGAATCAGCGGGCTGCTCCGGCGTGCATTGATCCGCGACCACGAGCACGTTATTTTTTCGGCTTGCTTTCAGGCGCGCGCGAGCGATGATCGTATCGATGGCGGCGCGGGGGGACAAGAATGTTTCGTTGATCGACAAGCGCACTTCAAATGCGCGGGTGCCTACCACCATGTCGAGTTTGTCCAGCCGCGCAATTTCGAGCAGCAGAGCGCTCGCCTTGATCTCACGTGCGTCGATGGTGATCGGCGCGTTAGAGGACGCTGCACTCGCGGCAATAACGCAAGCGTTGACGATGAAACAAAGCGCCATCGCTTTGAGCAAATTCACAGTTTTTATCAGCGTGTTTGGCATTGGGTGGTTGAGATTGCCTGTGATGTAGATTTTGCTTGTTAGTGGGTGAATGACCAACCGATTCGTGGCTGCGCCGCACTACAACGCATAGAACTTATAGCCTGCATGCAATATCAAACGTTTTTCAGATCGCAAAGCCGACACAGCGTTGGAGCTATTTTGCGGATTTCCGTCTGGCGCGATGAACAATCGCGAAACCAAATAGACCCAGCCCCAACATGGCAAGCTTGAACGGGTCGGTCTCACTACTAGCATCGGCGTTTGCGCTATTCCTTCTGTGCTCGTCCTTAGAAGTGGAATTCTCGCGGGCCATATTTCCCGCGATGGAGTCTGCCGCGATCTGCGAAATAAAAGTGCTCCTCTTATCCGGCCATCTCCCGTCTACGATCCGCGATGAGTTAAGCTGTGCAATGTTGTCTGAAAATACGCCGGACGGTATTGAAAAAGTGTTCGGGTTTTTGGAATCGACCCACTCATTTTTGTCCAAGAAAGCTTTCTGTCCGGAAATGTTGTGTGGGGTGCTTTGCGAAGCGACAACCCCTTTTGTGTTAGCGAAAACATCTGGAGTGGGGCTAGTATCAAATCGTGTGCCTAAAAGGCCAAAATCGCTGAAGTCGGGACTGAAAATCGAGGAATGCGCCGCGCTGATTCCAATCATTACGGACGCAGACGCACTCAACTTGCGGACTATTTTCATGACTGTGTTTGCGATAGATCGTCGAAAAAGACAGGTGGAATTAGTCCCGATCAAAAATTGAATCTGCTGCCGCTCCCGAAGGGGTTAAAAAAACCGGTTGCTCAGGACAACACTCAGCATAGATCGTGCCATTTGAAATTCTCCAGTAAATTCATGTAATTAAAAAACGTCATCACGAGAGAGCAGGCCAATTGTAAAATTTAGTGACATCTGCCAGTGCTTAAGCGCTTAAGAGCGTGGGATCATCATCGGCGTGGCAAAATCCACGTTCAAAAGAATTTTTTTGAATAAAAGTTAATGCAAGCCGATTCAAAAAAAGCAGAAAACAGGAGCACGAAGAACATGAAACTAACTATGCGAACCATGCCAAAAATAATCTGCACCGCCATCATCGCGATTGGTATTTGCGCATCGGTGAACGCTGCAGCACAGCAAGCCACAAAGTATTTTACCCACAGCGCAAAGTCGGGCGACACCTTGATCGGTCTTGCGGATCGCTACTTGATTGAAAAAAAGAACTGGCAATTGATCCTGAATGAAAACAAGATTCCCGATCCGCGCCGCATCAAGCCGGGCACTGAAATTCGAATCCCGATTGCGTTGATGCGCAGTGAGCCCGCAACAGCGAAAGTAATTGCGGTGCAAGGCTCGGTGGAAGGAACCACCGGTGCATTGGAGAAAGGTGCGGTGCTTAACGAAGGCGCGGGCATCAAGACCGGTGAAAATGGTTCTGTTACTTTGCAGCTTGCCGACGGCTCCACGATTATCGTGCAATCAAAATCACAAGTGAAATTGGAGGTCGCACGGATACTGGCCAATACCGGTGGCGTGCCATCGACAACGGTGGCGTTAGCGTCCGGGCGTGTTGAATCGTCAGTAGAGAAGCGAAAAAATCAGGGCGCACGTTTTGAAATATCTACACCAACCTCGAACATGGGCGTGCGCGGCACGCGCTTTCGTGTGAGCGCGGACGAATCGGGAAAAATTTCGCGCGGCGAAGTGCTGGAAGGTGTGGTTGCGGTCGCTTCTGCAACAACGGCGCCAAAGCCGCTTGATCTCGGTGCCGGTTTTGGTTCGGTCGTGGAAGAGGGTAAAGCCGCTTCTGCGCCGATTGCATTGTTGGCCGCACCTGATTTAAGCACTGCTGCCACGCTGCAAGAGCGCCTCGTGCTGCGGTTTAAATTTGCCGATGTAGCCGGTGCCACCGCGTACCGCGGGCAGGTCGCAACCGATAGCGCATTCAACAATTTACTGGCTGACGAGGTGTTCAAAACGCCGGAAGCAAAATTTGCGAATCTGGACGACGGCCAATATTTTTTCCGCGCCCGCGCGATTGACAAAGTGGCACTCGAAGGCAGCGATGCGGTGCGCGCGTTCAAATTAAAAGCGCGTCCTGAACCGCCGTTTACGTCCGAGCCAAAAAACAAAAACAAATTGGCCGCTGAGAAAGTGGAATTCAAATGGGCGAACTCGACCGACGCGGGCTCGTATCGTTTTCAGCTTGCGAGCAACGCTGATTTCTCTAAAACGATTTCAGATGAGCGGGGAGTCAAGAGCTCTGCGTTTT
>JANMQR010000392.1:0-4109 GCA_031370625.1 Burkholderiales bacterium
GATTCCCGAACGTATACAAATGCTTGAGCTTAAGAACATGCTCGTACCACTCTTTAGCAGCATTTACGTCTTTCACAGATCGAGAGATCTGTCCAACTGACATGTGTAAGCCTTTATCGTGCATATGGTTCCTCAAGCTGAATAATGAACTTGATCTGCTGATTCCATCCCAGTGACGCAACTCTTTTCTACTTTCAAAGCCCAGCTTCTGCAATGCATTGGCGACGTGATACTTGACCGCATTCATGCTGACGTCCATGCGCTCTGCAATCTCAGGATTCGACAAACCGTGGCGCACCCCTTCAACCACCTTCCACTCGCCTGGCGTCAATATGTCCTCGTGTAGCGGGCGTCCACGCTTGACCATGGAAATATCCTAACGCGATAAACGTCGGATTACCCTACCCGAATGCAAGAGATCATGTAATTTTTCGTTTGCATGCAAGTGCAGCCGTGACGAAACGTAATCAACTTCCAAGTCAATCCCCCTTCAACCTCAACGCCATTTCATAAACCAAGTTTTTCTTTTCGCTGGTCAGCTTCACGGCGAGCGCCACCGCCTGTTTCAACGGCAAATCCTCAAGCAGTATTTTCAAAGTCCGCTCCAGCGCTTGCGATTGAGCCATTTCCGCTTCAATCTCCGCACCAGTGCTAGGCCTGGATAGTATCAATACGAATTCGCCGCGCTGATTATTCTCGTGCGATTCGAGCCATGTGACGGCGTCTTTCAGCTCCAAACGAACAATGGTTTCGAATTTTTTGGTGAGTTCGCGGCAGATGATGACTTCGCGCGCATTACCAAATATTGCAAACAGGGATGCAACTGATTCGACCACCCGATGCGGCGATTCGTAAAACACGAGCGCGTAGCTTGAATCTTTGAGCGCTTCCAGCGCGCGGCGTCGTGTCCCTTCTTTCGGTGGCAAAAAGCCGTGAAATAGAAATCCGCCTTCGCCTTCACCGCTGGCGGAAAGTGCCGCCACCAGCGCGCTCGCGCCGGGAATGGGTACGACCACAAATCCGGCGGCTTGCACGGCGGCCACCACGCGCGCGCCAGGATCACTCACCGCCGGCGTGCCGGCATCGGTGACGAGTGCTACGGATTGCCCTTCGTTCAACAATTTGACAATGCCATCGGCGGCGTTGACCTCGTTGTGATCGTGTACGGCAATCAGGCGTTGTGAAATGCCAAAATGGTTCAACAGCGATTTGGTCATGCGTGTGTCTTCTGCGGCGATTACATTCACGTCACGCAGCGTATCGAGCGCACGTTGCGTGATGTCGCCCAGATTACCGATGGGGGTTGCGACCACATATAATGCGGTTGGTAAATGATGTGGTGATTTATCTGCTAATGCTAATTTTTCAGTCAAGGTATTTCCTTAATTTTTATGCTCAACTCTCGCCGCTCAGTATTCGCTATCTCGATAAGTTTGCTGTTGGCCGGTTGCGCTAACGTGCCACCGCTATCGCCACTTCCGCCGAACGCAACGCGCCTGCCCACGCAGCAGACTCCCGTCATTGTCGCGCAAACGGTGCCACCTGCGCCGCAATCTGCGCCCGCAGCCGCTGCAACGGCAGCCGCACCGGAGCCACAGCCAGAATTACGACAAACAGGCCCGCACATTGCGTTAATTGTGCCCACCACGTCGAAAACATTTGGCAAAGTCGCGGATGCGGTCAAGCAAGGATTCATCGCCGGTGCGACTGCTGACGGTAAAACCGCGCCACCCTATCGTATTTATGCGGCCGATGATGAGGCGGTTACGCTGGCATTGCAATATCGTCGCGCGGCTGCGGAGGGTGCAATCGCCATTGTCGGCGGCGTGACGCGTGATGGCGCGAATGTGCTCGCACGCGAGTCAGGCAACATTCCCTCGCTGGCATTGAACGCACCCGAAGCGACGTTGCCCGAAAACTTTTTCTATATCTCGCTCAATCTCGACTGGGAAGCACGCCTGGTGGCGCGTGCAGCGGCTCAGGACGGCCTAAAGCGTATCGCCATGGTGTCGAGTGCCACATCGCTCTCCAAACGCATCCAAGAGAGTTTTGAGAAGGAATGGGTACGGCTGGGTGGCGAAGTGGTGGCGAGAGTTTCAATCAACAACGATCAAAATGACGGTCAGCGCATCAAGACACAATTGGATCGCGCCAAACCGGATGTGGTGTTCATTGCCGGCGATCCGCGCACCGCGCGATTCGCACGCCCTTATGTGCCCACGGGCATGCCGGTATTTGCGACCTCCCATGCACTCGATGCGCGCGCGGGAACGGTGGCCAATATTGATCTGGAAAGCGTACGGTTTTTAGAAATGCCGTGGTTTGTTGAAAAAGATCACCCAGCGGTAATGGCGTACACGCGGCCCGAAGAAAACATGCCACTCGATTACGAACGGCTGTACGCGTTGGGCATTGATGCGTGGCGTTTGACGCAATTGATTTTGAAAGCCGCCGTCTCGCCAAATGCAACGCGCAACATCGCGCCGCTGGATGGCGTCACTGGCCGCTTGACGCTGGATGGCGCGCAGTTTGTCCGCGCGCTTTCAACGGTTGAAATGCGCGATGGCCAGCCGTTTCTCTATCGTAGTGCCGAGTAGCCGCACTGAATAATGCTCGCCAAGTTATTTACCAAGAAACAGGTCGGCGATGAGGCAGAACGCGCTGCGGAACGATATTTGGTCAAGCACGGTCTTAGTATTGTTGAACGAAATTATCGAACCCGGTTTGGTGAAATTGATCTCATCATGCTCGATGGCGATGCACTGGTTTTTGTTGAAGTGCGACTGCGCAAGAACGATGATTTTGGTGGTGCGGCGGCGAGTATTGGGGCGCATAAACAGCGTCGTATCGTGGCCGCCGCTCAGCAATACATCGCGGCATTGCGCAATCCACCGCCATGTCGTTTTGATGCGGTGCTGATGATGGGAACACAGATTGAATGGCTTAAAGATGCATTTGGAACTTAAATTTTAAAATACAAATATGAATATTGAATCGCGCATTACCCAACACTTCAAAGACAGTGCGGAATTAAAACTTCGCTGTATGGATCAATTGCGTCCCCACATCGCCGCCGCGTCGCACGCAATGGCAGATGCGATGCGCTCCGGCAATAAAATTCTCGCTTGCGGCAACGGCGGATCGGCTGCCGATAGCCAGCATTTCGCAGCGGAATTTTTGAATCGGCTGGAAATGGAGCGTGGCGAGTTGGCGGCCATGTCGTTAACCACCGACACCTCAACATTGACCTCGATTGCCAACGATTATTCGTATGATGAAATTTTTTCAAAACAAGTTCGCGCGCTGGGAAAACCAAACGATATTTTGTTTGCGATTACGACCAGCGGGAACTCAAAAAATGTTCTGAAAGCCATCGAAGTTGCGCACAGCAAAAACATTAAAGTTGTTGCGATGTCCGGGCGCGATGGTGGCAAATTGAATGGGCTATTGAAGCCCGACGATATTCATATTTGCGTGCCGAATGAGCGAACGCTGCGGATTCAAGAGGTTCACATTTTGGTGATTCATTGTTTATGTGATGCGGTTGATACCATTCTATTTGGAGAGAAATAATGCGCTTGATTATGGTGATGTTACTGGTTGCAAGTTCCGCTTTGCTGCAAGGTTGTTTCCCGCTCGCCGCGATGGGCGTTGGTGCAACTGCCGTGGTGTTGACTGATCGGCGATCGCCAGGTTTTTACATCGAAGATGAAAATATCGAGTGGAAAATTCGCGTTGAGGTGATTGAAGGATTCAAGGATGCACACGTCAACGCAACCAGCTACAACCTCTCCGTGTTGCTCACCGGCCAAGCACCCACCGAGGAGGCCAGGAAAGGCATCGAAGCCGCCGCGCGCAGCAATCCCGGCGTAAAAAACGTGACCAACGAAATTACTGTCGGCGGCAATTCATCGCTGGCCTCACGCAGCAGCGATAGCCTGGTCACCACCAGTGTAAAAGCGCGCCTCATTAATAACGGCAAGGTATCACCGAGCCACGTGAAGGTCGTGACCGAAAGCGGCGTGGTGTACTTGATGGGTATTGTCACCCGCGATGAGGCAGATGCCGCCGCCGAAATTGCACGTACCACCAGCGGGGTGACGCGGGTG
>JANMQR010000397.1:0-5254 GCA_031370625.1 Burkholderiales bacterium
CCTGTTTTTGCCTCGGCACGCGGGGACGAGTTCGCCAACGATGAAAACATTCAGGCAATCCGCGAGCTTCTTATCCCACAATCCACCATCATCACGCCAAATTCAATCGAGCTGAAACGCTTGGGGCTGGAAGAAGATGAAGAAGATATATCGCTCGAAATTTTGGCGCAACGGCTGATCGCCCTCGGAGCCGAGTATGTTTTAGTCACCGGCACTCACGAACCAACGGCCGACGTAATCAACACACTTTTCCACGGGAAAGGCATTGTGCGTAGCGATACGTGGAAGCGGCTGCCCGGCAGCTATCATGGCTCAGGTTGCACGCTTGCCTCCGCCATCGCCGCGACCATGGCGCGTGGGCTCGACATTTCTGACGCAGTTCGAGAGGCACAGGAATATACCTGGCAATCATTGAAATTTGGTTTTCGTCCTGGCATGGGCCAGTTTGTGCCTGATCGACTTTTTTGGGCTCGTGACGACGATGAAGACGAAGACGCGATGGACACAACCGATGCCCGCGAACACGCGCAAGAACCTGATCCGCACGGCACCAAACACTGAAAGTTGATCACACGTGTTGAGAGATGCTGCCAACAAAGCGGATGCGGCTACTGTGAGCAATTTGTTGCGCGGACTTTATGCCATTACGCCAGATGGTGTGGAGTTCGTGACGTTGGCACGAATGGTCTCGGCTGCACTGATGGGCGGTGCGAGACTGGTTCAGTATCGCCAAAAAAGTGTGAGCCCGCGAGATCAAGTTGTGCAAGCCCGCGAGCTGAACGAGTTGTGTTTGGCAGCAGGCGCATCTTTGATCATTAACGACAACGTAGAACTCGCGCAGCAAATCAACGCAGCCGGCGTACATCTTGGGCGCGACGATATAAGTGTGACTGAGGCTCGGCGGCAACTCGGGACGAATAAAATTATTGGCGCATCTTGCTACAACCAAATTACGCTGGCCGAAGCAGCTGCTGCGTCAGGTGCTGATTACATTGCGTATGGCGCATTCTTCCCCTCGCAAATCAAGCCTAATGCGGTTCGCGCGGAGATAGCGCTTATCGTCGAAGCGAAGAAAAAATTCAATATTCCGATTGTCGCGATTGGCGGCATTTCGCTGCAAAATGCGCCACAATTAATTGCCGCGGGCGCAGATGCTGTTGCCGTTATCTCTGATCTGTTCAGTGCCATAGATATCACGGCGAGAGCGAACGCTTTTCAACAACTATTTTCAGAAAAAGACTAATCCCATGTACGAACAAAGCAAAAAGCTCTTCGAAAAATCTCAACGCGTCATTCCCGGCGGCGTGAATTCGCCGGTTCGTGCCTTCCGCTCGGTTGGCGGCACACCAATCTTTTTCCGGGAAGCTAAAGGCGCGTATTTATGGGACGTGGATGGCAACAAATACATCGACTACATCGGCTCATGGGGGCCGGCCATTTTGGGTCATGCGCACCCCGAAGTCGTCAAAGCCGTGCAAGACCGCGCCGCAAAGGGCATGAGTTTCGGTGCCCCCACGGAAGCGGAGCTTGAATTGGCCGAGCGCCTGGTCGAACTATTGCCGTCGATTGAACAGGTGCGTCTCACCAGCTCCGGTACTGAAGCCACGATGAGCGCGATCAGATTGGCGCGCGGCTTTACCGGTCGGACCAAGATCATGAAATTTGAAGGTTGCTATCATGGGCACGGTGATGCATTGCTGGTCAAGGCGGGCTCAGGCGCGCTCACGTTTGGGCATCCCAGCTCTGCGGGTGTACCAGCGGACGTGGTCGCTAATACGTTGGTGCTTTCATTCAACGACATGGACGAGTTGAAAAAGACGTTCGCGCAAATCGGCGACGAACTTGCCTGCGTAATCATTGAACCGATTGCGGGCAACATGAATTTTGTAATGCCCTCGAATGAGTATTTGCATACGCTGCGTGCGCTTTGCACCAAGCATGGCGTGGTGCTGATTTTTGATGAAGTGATGACCGGTTTCAGGGTCGGGCTTCATGGCGCGCAAGGTCACTACGGCATCACCCCCGATCTGACCACACTCGGCAAAGTCATTGGTGGCGGCATGCCGGTCGGCGCGTTCGGCGGACGGCGCGACATCATGGCGCATCTGGCGCCATTGGGTGGCGTTTACCAGGCCGGAACATTGTCAGGCAATCCTGTGGCCGTCGCAGCGGGATTGAAAACCTTGGAACTGGTGGCAAAGCCTGGTTTTTTTGATGCGCTATCGATATCAACCACGGCGATGGTTAGCGGTGTGATCGGCGCGGCACGTGCAGCGGGTATACCGATGTGCGGCGCAAGTTTGGGCGGCATGTTCGGACTGTATTTCCGCGAAACACTGCCGACCAGCTATGCTGAGGTAATGGAAGCAGACCGTGATCGCTTCAATATCTATTTTCACGGCATGTTGTCCCGCGGTATTTATTTGGCGCCATCTGCATTCGAAGCAGGGTTTGTTTCCGCGATGCATGATGCAAAAGATATCGACGCCACTGTTTCCGCTGCGCGTGAGGTGTTTCAAACAATAAAGTAACTCCAAGTCACATCGTGGCCGCTTTTTCGGTGCTCTGAGTCGCAAAATAGTTTATGAAAATTACCATCGACAATGTTGCACTCGCTACCCTCGTTTTTGCGGTAGTCGCCATCGGCGCGGTGTCGCTGGTCGCGACCCTGTCTGGCGAAAATTTGATTGCTGAGAACGAACGTGCACTGCGCACGCAGCGACTGATATCGAGTCTTGAGGCAATCCGGTTTCAGTCGCTGGCCCTCAACGTCGGGCAACAGAATTTCGCTATTACTGGTGACAAAAAAAACCTTTTGCGATATCGAGCAAGCGTAGTCGAAACCGAGTCTGAACTTAACTACTTGGGTGCCAATCAGGACGCGAATGAGGTATTGCGCTCAAAATTCGACGAGCTAAAATCAGCAGCAATGGCGGCTATTGCCCAAGAAAACGAGTTGGTTGAAATCAGGCAAAGGCTCGGCTTCGCAGCGGCGCAATCGCAAATCCGCGCCCGCACAGACGAGCCTGAATTTAATCGCTTGCATAACCTAACCTATCATATGTTGGTGGACGTCCGAAAAAGCCTTGATCAGATCGAGGCGAATCAAGTCGCGTTTGGCCAGAAAGTTCGCCGCTTGATTTTGGTATTAATATCTTCTGCGGCTGTTATTTTGCTTTATCTATTTGCCACGTTGAAACGCCTTAATCGGGAGCAGCGCGATGCTCAAGCCAGCATGACACATCAGGCAACCCATGACGCATTAACAGGTCTTTTCAATCGCCCCGCCGTGACCGACTTTATTGAGGCACGTTTGCGTGACGAGTCGACCGCCGCACTGGGCGGCTTTGCGTTGATGCTGCTCGATCTTGATGGCTTCAAGGCCGTGAACGACAATCTGGGGCACGAGGCAGGAGATGAACTGCTGAGGCAGGCGGCGACGCGTATGACATTGGCACTTCGTGAATCCGATTATCTCGCGCGCTTGGGCGGAGATGAATTTCTGGTGGTGATTCCGCAGGTATCTGACGAACAAACTGCGCAGCGAGTCGCATTAAAACTCATTGAAGCGATTGCGGCACCGTATCGATTGCTGAACAAAGCGGCCAGCGTGACCTTGAGTATTGGCGTCAGTTTTTTTCCGAAAGATGGTCGTGATCGAATCGTGTTGATGCAACATGCGGATTCAGCACTTTACGAGGCGAAACATGGCGGCAAAAATCAAGCACGATTTTATGTGTCTGGTATTACGCGCGGGCCAGCGGTGTGATTTGCGTGCATAAAAGATAAAAGCAACTTAGAAATAAAAAACGCCGCGACAGATTTCTGCGCGGCGTTTTTTTCGGGACGTAAGCTAAGTTACTGAGGGCGCATTCCCGCCAGGTACTCTGACACGGCCAGGATGTCGTTATCGCGCATACGCGCTGAAATTGTATTCATCATGGGGTGTTTACGGTCACCGGAGGCATAAGCTTTCAGCTGTGCAAGGCTGTATTCAGGCCATTGACCCGCGAGGCGAGGATAGAGTGCCGGAATACCAGCACCTGCGCCGCCGTGACATCCTGCGCAAGCTGGCACTTTCGCTTCGGCGATGCCCGCGCGATAGATTTTTTGGCCTTTTTCAGCTAACGCTTTATCACGTGCAACCGCGTTGTATTTGGGTCGCTGTGCAAAATAATATTCGCCTAATGCTTTCATGTCAGCAGGCGATAAGCCAGCCGCCATACCGGCCATGATGGCGTTCTTACGGCTACCTTCCTTGTAATGCTGAAGCTGCTTGGCGATATACTGCGGGGGCATTCCGGCAATGTTTGGGTTATTGGCAATCGGGCTCATGCCGTCCAAGCCGTGGCAGGCTACGCAAACCGCACCAGCGATTTGTTGCCCACGCGCCATCATTTCCGTCTTTGTTGGTTCTGGCGCAGCGCTGACCTTGGGCGCGGGTTCGTTTGCACCCGTGAGTGTGCTGCCCATAAAATAAGTTGCTGCCAGAATAATCGTCGCCAGAATCTTTTTCATTACTAACCTTTATTTGTTTTACCTGCAAAACTGAATTTTAGCCTATCGAGGCAGAAGAGGAAACCGTGGGCATATTCGATGGTGCAACTTATGTTGCTTCCGCACATGATTTGGAGCAATTACCGCTTGATTTAGGCACTGAGGTGGCGTTCGTCGGCCGCTCCAATTCCGGTAAATCCAGCGCAATTAATACACTTGCCAATCACAAACGCCTCGCTTTTGTGTCCAAAACGCCTGGCCGCACGCAGCTCATCAACTTTTTCACGATTACCCAAGGTCGCACTTTGGTTGATTTGCCGGGCTACGGTTACGCCAAGGTGCCGCCAGCCGTAAAGGCGCATTGGACGGAGCTGCTAGCAGCTTACGTCTCGACGCGAAAAGCGTTGAAAGGTTTGGTGATTATTATGGATTCTCGCCATCCCATGCGCGATCTCGACACTGAGCTTTTGAATTGGTATCGGCCCACCAATAAGCCGGTGCACGTGCTGCTCACGAAATCGGACAAATTGACGCGCAACGAGCAGGCCAAGACGTTGCGGGATGTAAAGAAGCAGCTTATCGAGGGCCAATACAACGCCACGGTTCAACTTTTCTCGAGTTTGAAGCGTACTGGCGTGCCAGAAGCCGAGATTGCGATCGGAAAGCTATTTGCGGCTGGGTCTGATTGACTTGTTTTGGCGCATACCAAAAAGAAAAGAGGGCTCGGGAAAAAGGGTAACCCGAGCCCTACATAAAA
>JANMQR010000416.1:0-12369 GCA_031370625.1 Burkholderiales bacterium
GAAGAAATCAAAAAAGTAAAACGCGTGATTGCGAAAGCCGACCCTACTGCGCCGCACGAAACGCTGCTGGTGCTGGATGCAAACACGGGGCAGAACGCGCTTTCGCAGGTGAAAGCGTTTGATGATGCGCTAGCCCTCACCGGTTTGGTTGTGACCAAGCTCGATGGCACCGCGAAGGGCGGCATGATCGCAGCTTTGGCAACCGAGCGCGGCACTAATCCGATCCCCGTTCGCTTTATCGGCGTCGGCGAAGGCATTGATGATTTGCGGCCGTTTGCGGCGCGTGATTTTGTGGATGCGTTATTTAATTGATTACGTTTTCCAACACCGTCAAGCGCTACTCGAACGGCTTCGAAGCGCTGAAGGGCGTGACACTAACCATTGAAAAAGGCGAGATGGTCGCGATCACCGGCCATTCCGGCGCGGGCAAATCCACACTGCTGAAACTGGCCGCTGGCATTGAAGCGGCATCCAAAGGCAGCGTGCTGGTCAACAATCAAAATCTGGCGCAATTAAAAGAAACCGGCTTGGGCGTGCTGCGGCGCAATCTGGGTTTGGTGTTTCAGGACCACAAATTATTATTTGATCGTAACGCGTTTGAAAACGTGGCGCTGCCGCTATCGATTACCGGCTTTCCACGCGCCGATGTGGGCAAGCGCGTGCGTGCGGCGCTGGATAAAGTGGGCTTGCTGGATCGCGAAAAAGCGAACCCGATTACGTTATCTGGCGGTGAACAGCAGCGCCTCTGCATCGCTAGAGCGATTGTGAATCGACCTGCGATTTTGATCGCGGATGAACCGACTGGGCATCTCGACCAGGAATACGGTGCGCGGATTCTGGATCTTTTTAAATCGTTTAATCAGGTCGGGGTCACGGTGTTGTTATCGACGCATGATGAGTTGAATCTGACGCGCTTGAATTGTCGTCGCATACACTTGAATCTCGGCAAGGTCGCAGCATGAGCGCCTGGATTTCATCTCATGTACAAGCGTGCTTGCGCGCGTTCAAGCGCATGTTACTGGCACCGATGGCGACGTTGATTTCGACGTTAGTCATCGGCATAGCGATTATGTTGCCGTTGGGACTGTATTCGCTATTTTCAAATATCACCGCTGCTGCGAGCCGCCTGAACACCGAGCCAAATGTAAATGTCTATTTGCAAGTCTTGGCCAAAGATGAGGATGCACGTGAAATTGAAAAGCGTTTGCAGGCGATGACCAACGTGGCCAACGTGAAGTTTATTTCGCGCGAGACGGCCCTGACCGAAATGAAGCGCGTGGCAAGCGTGGCAGATTTGTTGAACGGCCTTGATAACAATCCGCTCCCACATGCGTTCACGTTGCGCCCACGTGCAACCGACACGGCCACGCTTGAACAGATGCGCAAGGATATTGCCGCACTACCAAAAATTGATGCGGTGGTAATGGATTTTGAGTGGGCGAAAAAGCTGAAACGCTTCGCGACATTTGCGGAGCGTTTGGTGATGTTGCTCGGCGCGGTGTTAGCACTTGCCGTGGTGTTTGTGACCGGCAACACGATTCGGCTGCAAATTCTCACGCAAAAAGATGAGATTGAAGTAAGCCGTTTAATTGGTGCGACCAAACGATTTGTGCGTCGCCCGTTTCTTTATTTTGGCGTCCTGCAAGGCGCGCTTGCGGGCGGTGTGGCGGTGTTGGCGATTCTCGCGCTCACTTGGTGGGCGGGCAAGGAAGTACAGGCACTGACAATTTCATACGGCAGCGATTTTCAATTGCAGTATGCGACGCCTGAGCAGATTATCGGCATCATTGCCATCGGCGCGTTTCTCGGTTGGCTCGGCGCGTATTTGTCGGTGTCGATGTATTTGCGAAACTCGCGCACCGCCTAAACATTATTCAACATGTGCCTGATTTTATTTGCATGGAAAATGCGCAAGGATGCGCCGCTCATCGTCGCCGCGAATCGCGATGAATGGCATCGCCGCGCAGCTCGTGGGGCAACATGGTGGCCATCGCATCCCAGCATTCTTGCAGGGCAGGATCTTGAAGCGCGCGGCACTTGGCTTGGCGTGACACGCGCGGGAAAATTTGCGGCGATCACTAATTTTCGCGAGCCTTCGCAGACGAAATCAAGCGCTCCTTCGCGCGGCCACCTCGCCGTGGATTATTTAAGTGGGCAACAATCGCCACGCGAATATCTTGAAGAATTAGCAACGCGTGCAAATGAATACAACGGCTTTAACCTGCTGCTGGCCGATCAAGAAAACATGTTTTGCTATTCCAGCGTGGAAAATAAAATTGAAGAAGTGGGGCCCGGTATTCACGGCTTATCGAATCGCGCGTTGGATACACCTTGGCCCAAAGTTGAGATAGGCAGAGCCAGCATGGGCGCGGCGATTGAAGCCAAAATGCCTGAAGGCGCGCTACCAGAGCGGCTCTTGGCTATTTTAGCCAATGACGTGAGAGCCCCCGACGCGGCGCTGCCCGATACCGGCGTGGGGCTCGATTGGGAACGTAAATTATCTTCTGCGTTAATTGTGGGCGCAGATTACGGCACGCGTTGCTCGACGATTTTTATTGGTGGCGCGAATTCAACATTCGCTGAACATACACGCGACGCATCGGGAGCCATTGTTTCAACTGCTGCGTTTGAATTTTCATCCATCGCGTAGGGTGGGCAGGCTTCATCTGCCCACGCGCATGTGGCGATGCATCCGTGGGCAGCGCAGTTGGCAAACATAGCCTGCCCACCCTACGATGTGACGGCGCAAGCACCAAAAAGTTAAACGCTCAACTTCGGCGCGTGTTTGCCTGATCCCGTAGCTGCTCGTCCCAAACGATCATTAACGGCCTCCCACGGCGCTGTTGTCGGTGGCGACTCCACCAAAATCATCGCGGTCGCGGCGGCGTCAAGTGTGCGTAAATTGGCATACAGGCTTTGCGCGTAACCCACTGCGTCGGTGCCCGCTGTGATCCACAGCAAACGCCGCGCATTGCGCACACCAACACCGACGGGTGAAGGTTTGATTTTTGGTTTGGCCGAAAACGCCAGTACCGCCGCGCGCTTGCCATCATTCAGCAGTTGATCCACTTCCGCCTGCAATACGGCACCCGCCACAAGGCGCAGCGGTGTCACCGGCGCATAGTGTGCTGCGAGCGAGCCTGAGACTCTGGGTGCGGCTTTGGTGACTTTCTTGACGGCACCTGTATTTGATGAAGCTAGCGCCTCGTCTTCTTCGCGTGTTAGCGGCATTTCGCCGATCACGTCGCAAATTTGCTCGCGCGAGATCGCACCTGGACGCAGCAGTACCGTTGGGCGACCCAAGTGCGAACGTGAAAGATCGAGGATCGTGGATTCGATACCAACATCACAGGCACCGCCATCCAGCAGACTGATTGAGCGGCCAATTTCAGCACCAAATTCATCGCGCACATGCTGCGCGGTGGTCGGCGAAACGTGGCCAAATTTATTTGCCGACGGCGCTGCAATCGCACCGCTGCCGAGTTTGGCAAACGCAATCAACAATGCTTGCGCAATCGGATGGGCCGGGCAACGCAAACCCACGGTGTCCTGCCCGCCGGTAACCGCAGACGGAATACGCACAGACTTCTTCAAGATCAATGTCAACGGACCGGGCCAAAAATGTGCCGCGAGCTGGCTGGCGGCGAGCGGCACATCTTCGCCCCACGCGTCCAGCGCCACACCGCTGGCCAGATGCACGATAAGCGGATGATTGGAGGGTCGCCCCTTGGCCTTGAATATTTTTTCAATCGCGGCCGCATTGGTTGCATCTGCACCCAAACCATAGACGGTCTCAGTGGGCAATGCGACCAATTCACCGCGCTGCAATGCAGCCGCCGCGTGTTCAATCTGTGCAGGTGTGGCAAATTTCATGTACACATTTTGCCTCAAGTTGATGGTGTGCAAAATGTCGGCGCAAGTGCTACCCGATTACAATACAAGCATGACCGCCCCCAGCCCTTCGTTACTCGTCTCAATTGTGATCTATCGCCCGAATGCGGCTTGGCTTCAAACAACATTACATTCACTCGCGAAAGCGCTCGATGCCGCGCGGAACGTGAATAGCATTGGTCATGCGTCCGTGGTGCTGGTGGATAACGAGGCCGCGGGCAAGGAATCGCCTCATCGTGCGCTGCTTGCCAGCGAATTTACGACGCATCCTTGGCTTATGTTTTCTGTATTGGCGGGGCACGGCAATATTGGTTATGGTGCGGCAAACAATCTTGCGTTCGCATCATTGCCGCCGCATGATTTTGTGCTGATCCTGAATCCGGATGTATCTCTAGACGACAATGCCATCGCAGTTGCTATTGGCCATTTGCAAAGCCGCGCGGACGTGGTGATGGTGTCACCTGTGGCTACCAACGAGCGCGGCGCACCGCTGTATTTGGCGTATCGATATCCGAGCGTCGTTGTCCTCGGGCTGCGCGGCTTTGCGCCAAGATTTATAAAAACTTTTTTCGAATCCTTACTCGCCTGCTATGAATTTCGCAGCCACGGTGATCCCGCTTTCGATGGCGCGTTGGAAAATCTTGAGTTAATCAGCGGCTGTTTCATGCTCACGCGCGGGAACACGTTTCGCGAGCTGGGCGGCTTTGATGAAAACTTTTTTCTCTACTTTGAAGATTTCGATCTGGCACTTCGCACCTCACGCTTGGGCAATATGGTGCGACTGCCTGCGTGTCGCATCATGCACGCGGGCGGCGGCGCTTCGCGCAAAGGGTTACGTCACATTCGTTTATTTTGCCGCTCCGCGCTGCGGTTTTTTAACAAGCACGGTTGGCGGTGGTGGTAGGCGGGTAGAAAGTTGTTCGCTACGACTTCTGGATGATGATCGCATCCTGGCCGGTCCAGAACGCAATTTTTTCATGCGCCAAAATCGGCTGCTGTAGCGCATCTTCAATCGTTTTAATCGCGCACTGCGCAGTGGTGAATGTCGTGCCATAAACGGCACTATCAAGCGATGTGGATTCGCTTGAGCGAATGAAATGGTCGCCACATTCGCTGAATTGAACGCCCATTTTCTTCGCTGCTTCTTCGTTATGTATCGTGATGACGAGTAGCCCGCCTGCTGCCACGCCGCGATACATGCACCTTAGCCACGGCCCCCACATTTCCAGTGGCACATGCGTAAACATCGATAGCGCAAACACCAACTCGTATTGCGCTGGAAAGTTGAGCGTGTCCGGCTGATGCGTGGAATAAAAGCCATCCACACCGAATGAATCTTTCAAAAAATCCACCGATTCAGCCTGCACATCAGAGCACGTGACTTTGCCCGGCAGCGCCTTGGCGAGATGCCGTGTAAAGCGGCCAAAACCGGCGGCGAATTCGAGCATGGAATTAAATTTCAACAAGGGTCGATTCACGTGCTCGAGAATCGTCATCAGCTCGACCATCGTGCGCCAGCCATCAGACAAATATTCGCGAAACGGATTGCCCGCCGATTCGTGGCCGGCAAAGTAGTGAAAAATTTCATCTTGTGGGTGAATCGTCGCGTTAATCAACATCCATTCGCTGTAGCAGCCGGGCGCGTGCATCGCTTCGAGCGCGTTGTGTGCCGCGAGGTCAGCAGGATTTTTTTTCAACGCGTCGAGATGCGTTTGTCGTTCTTGTTCGATTAGTTGTGTCGATTTGGATGGTTCGGTCATGAGAGTTTTCTATTCATTGAAATGCGTGATGCTTTTGAAAAATTCGACGAGTGCTGCAATCGGTTTGGGATCGTTAAAAATTTTGTGGCGATTTTCCGCAATGCGATCCGCCATGCTGCGACGGTAGGCGACATCGACGCCGAGCCGCAACGCGATGCGCAAATAATCGGCTTCATCTTTGGCGATCAACTCATCTAGCCCCATTAACGACAGCATCGCCGCTGACTGGCGACCCCGCATAAATTCACCGCGCAGCGTCACCATCGGCAGCCCCATCGCGAGCGCATCAAGTGAGGTATTACCACCCGACCAGTACAGCGTATCAACCATCACATCACACAATTGATTTACCCGCTTGTAGTCATCGTGCGACATGCTCGGCAGCACTTTGACGCGGCCCGCCGTGGCCATACCAGCCCGGCCAAATGCGTGCGACAGGCGCGTAACAAACGCCTCGGTCCAGGCCTCATAAGGTGCTGCAAACATGACCAACACGCTACTTGAATCTTGCTTCAACAACGCGGTAATCAGGGCATCGTTATCAGGATGGATTTTGAATAGTGACTGGGGCAGCAGATACAAGGTTTTATCGGTGGGCAAAAGAAAATCTTCGCGATTCTTTTGCGCGATCTCGCTCGCTGGTGAGGCAGGCATCGCGTAACGCGTACCCAGACCGGGCAACAGCACTAATTTTTCCGAATAATGCTGCTGCGCATTGTCAGGCTCCATCTCCGCGCATGACAGGTAGTAGTCGATATTGCGGTGTCCCGGCGTCATCGGATGACCCCACGCGCACACCTGAACGGGTGCAAGGCGCATGGCGGCAAGTGCAAATAGTTTGGCGTCCATGCCGAGCTCCGGATAGACCAAAATATCGAGTTGTTCACTCTGCACCGCAGCCGCTAGTTTTTCAAGCGCAATATTGCCTTGCACACCTTGTGCACCTTGTGCACCTTGTGCACCTTGCGCACCTTGCGCACCTTGTGAAAATTTATCCGCGCGATCACTAATGGATTTTGTAATGGCATCGCTGCGCTCGCCGGTGTGAAAAACAATTACCTCAAATGCATCGTGCGGTAGATCGGTGATCCAGCTTGCGAAGTAATTCCCGACCGTTGAGCCGTAAAAGAGACCGCTGACGAAACCGACGCGGATTCGCGGCTTAGGCATGCTTTGCGCGACAAGCGCTGCAAAAAATTCCGGCATGCGTGGTGACAACAATGCCGCGACAAAATCTGCGTAATCGCGTTGAATAATTTTGTCGTCGCGGCCTTGATAGGCGAGGAAAAAATTATTGAACTGGATCTCACGCAACAAATCCTTTGTTGGCGTGGCAGAAAATATTGCCAACTTTTCGCGCAAGCGGGCCAAGCCCTCGACAACGCCTTGGCGCGCGCGTTCCACATCTTCAGCATCACGATAAATGCCCGGCAGTGACAGTGCGGCACGCAATTGTGGCTCTAGTTTTTGCGGGGCTTCTGCCGATACCGCTTGCCAATGCGCGAGCGCTTCGGCAAAACGGTTTTTATTCCACAACAACTCACCCAACATCACACGTGCATCCGCGCGCTGTGGCGCGAGCGCCAGCACACGGGTCAGCGCAATTTCAGCTTTATCAATTAGCGAGCGATGCTTGAAAATGCGCGCGGCCACCATCCATGCATCGGCAATGCGCGGATCAAGCGTAACCGCTCGCTCCAATGAGGCCAACGATTCGTCATAGCGTGCCAGATGAAACAACGCTGCGCCATGCGTGTAATGTGCATGCGCGTAGTCGGGTTGCAGCGCGATTGATTTGCTGGCGGCCTCAACGGAATCCAAAAACCGCTCCAGCCGCAGAAGCGTTGCGGCCAGATTGGTGAACGCGCGCGCGTAGTCTGGTTTTAGTGAAATGGCGCGAAGAAAAGCGCGCTCGGACTCTTCCAGACGATGCGCATCGGACAACAAAATACCGAGATTGTTGTAGCCTTGCGCGAACTTGGGATCAATGGCGACCGAGCGTTCTGCGAACCGAACAGCGGCATCCAAATCACGTTGATCCTGCGCGATATTCGATGCGGTGAGCAGTAGATTGCCGTCGACGGGACCGATTTTAATGGCGCGCTCGATTGCTGCACGTGCCGCCAAAAAATCGCCACCCCGGCTGCACGCACTGGCGAGCGCATGCCACGCCGCGCGCGACGCATTAGGTGCGCTGGCCACCGTTTCCAGCTGACGCCGGGCACCCACAATATCGCCTCGGCCCAACGATTGCAGCGCGTCGGCCACCGATTTATTTTCCTTCGCCGCAGCACTCATTTCGCGCTCAATCGCTCAGCCATGTTGCGCTGTTTCCTTTAGCGCAAACACCAACGCTTGATAATTTGGCGACGCTTGATTTTGTTCATCGGCGTCTTCCGCGTTAGTCAAACGCGCGTAAAGCCTGGCTCGTACATCGGCTCTGAATGCGGCTTCCCGAGCATATTTGGCTGCCAAGGCAATGTAGTCGCGGCCACTGTCAGCAACCAGCTCATCTAATCCAGTGCGCGCAAGTACCGAAAACGCCATGCGCTCTGACGCGGTTGGCCCGCGCATGGCAATGACCGGCACCCCTGCCGCGAGTGCTTCCGTGGCAACAATGGCGCAGCTGACCGGGATCGTATCCAACACTACGCCGTCACCCATTGAGGCGAAACGATTGCGCGACTGATGCTTCAGATCGAGTTGTGCAATGCGCGTTGAACCGATTCCGCCAGCGCGCAACACATCATGGTAAGCGCGTAACTCGGCATCTGAGCAGGCAGGCACCGCAATCACAGCTTGGGGTAATTGATCGAGGATGGATTTCCATGCACGGATCGATTCGAGCGAAATATCTTGCGCGGACGCGCCAATTGCAAATACGAAAGGCGATGTCGCGTTGGAATTAAGTTTAGTCGCTTGCTTCTCCGACCCAATCAATTCACCCGTCAGCGCAGAAAGCCGGATCACCGGTCGCGATGGGCCACGCCCTTTCCAACTTGGCAATGCGGTCCACTCGTCAAATATTTCAAAATCAATCGCGGGACAATCGAACACAGCGGCGAATGCGCCATTCACTAGCTGCATGCGCGCTGGTTTCTGAAACATAATCGGTGGCGCGAGTGGATGCCGATAGCCGACCAGATCGATGAGCGCATCCAGGCTGTCGTTGGCGATACGTCTTGCTGCACGCGTCGCGCCAAGACCGGCGAGCGAGACTACGGTGACATCACCATTAACCAATTCCTCATCCGACTTGGCGAGCGCGTACAAGGTAATCGATGAATTTTCATTCGCGAAAGACTTTGCAAATTGGGTTACAAGTTGAAAGCGCGCATCCGTTGATGTTGCATCTTCCACCAGCAAGCCAATGTTGATTTGCTTGCTTGCGTTCTTGCCAGCATCTGTAGTGTCGAAACTGATACGCGAATAGGCTTCGTTCAACGCCACCAGATAACGATCTGCCAGCGCAGTCACAATATTTTCAGGCAGACCCAGCGCTGCGGCGCGACCAAGTATTGGCTGCGCAACTTCCTCGACTACAAAGTGATCCAGCTCTTTGCAGAGAGACTTTGCGAGCGCCAACATCTCGCGCGTTTCGCGCGCCAAATCCTGCTCGTAGCGAAGCGTTTCAGCTCGCACCAGTTTGCCGCGTACGCTATGGGGAAACTCGGCTGCGATGCGTTTGGCGAGACTGATCCAGGCATCTGTTTTGCCCTGCGCCTTTAATGCTTGCGCCAATTTTATGTGCGCGAATTCGTGACTGGCATCACCATTGATTACGCGGCGAAATAGCGTTTCGGCTGTAATGGAATCGCCACTCTCCAGCGACATTAGCGCGGCGTTATAAACGGCCTCAACGTGCTGCGGTGCGATCGCCAACACGCGACTGTAAGCTTGCAATGCCAGATTAAGTTCGCCGAGTTCGGCCAGCGTATTTGCGTGCATGAGATTGGCCTGAACATCTGCGGGACCGGCGGCCACGGCGAACTCAGCAGCGACCAAGGCATCTTCGGCACGATTCAGTCGCAGCAAAATGCGCGCTTTGGAGGTCAGCAGCGCGATGTGTTTCGGGCGCGCTTGCAGCGCTGTATCAATGGTTACAAGCGCGGCATCATTGGCATGCGCATCACTTTGAATGGCAGCAAGTGTGAGTGCGCTTTCGCTATCGCCGGGCCTAGCCGATAACACTTGCTTCAGATAGGCGATTGCTTCGTCCTTGCGGCCGCGTGCACGAGCCAGCATTGCGCGGAGTTGCAACAGCGGCAAATAAGCCGGTTGATCGGCATCGAGTTTGGCATACGTTTCCGCCACCGCCGCCCGGCCTTTTTCATCAATCGCCGCTTCGTGTGCTTTGATTGCGAGATTGAACTCAGAAAAAAATTGCCCGGCCGATAGCGTCGCTGCGCTGCGCTGGAGCCCTTGCGCGGCTATTTGCACATACGCGCGCTCCAGACTTTGCGTGTGCTGCGCAACGTCGGCAATCGCCGCGTGCTGACGCGCCTCGGCAATGCGGGTGCAAAGCGAGTGGTGCCATATTTTATCGGTCGCCATGCGAATCGCGCACGCGACGTACCCGGCTTCGCTTTCGCAAACCGTGTCTTCAATGCCAAGATGCATCAAGATGCTGGCACCGACGCGTTCGGCATTGCGTTTGCCTTTCAGCGTTACGACTGGCACATTGCGATCCAGTGCGGCGAGTGTGGTGTCGCCGCCGTTGTATGGAAATGTGTCGAGTACCGCATCAATCAATTGGTAACGTGCGCGTTGTTCGCCGTCGGTTGCGCCTGCTGCGATAAAGCGTAAACGCGCGCCATCGATTCCCGCCGCGCTTGTGACGCGACGAATGCTGGGCTCGTCATTTGCGTATACGGGTGAAAACGCCAGCACCGCATGCGGCACGGCATCCATTATCTGTCGCCACACATTAAGACATCGCGGCGACATTTTCAACACGTTTACGAATGTCGCGAATACGAACTCCTGATCGCGACTTGCGTCATCGCGTTTGTACTTGGCGCTCTCATCCGACGTGGATTCAACATGCGTTAACGGAAACAAACAGCGGTCAAGATAGAACGGTCTTTCGATCTGAAATGCAGTTGACGCATCATCATCAGCAATGGTGTCGGTGAATTTATAGGCAACGGCTGAAAGCCCGAGACAACCATGATAGCCAAGATGCGTCACAATTTTGTGTGCGGGCCGCAGCGAGTAAATGCCCTGCCGCGCGGCCATGGTGTGCCCGGCCAAATCCACTAGCACATCAAGATCCAAGGCAGCAATAGCTCTCGCAGCTTCCATGTCAGACAGCTTACTGACATCGGCAAACGCATCTACCATGCCTTTGAACGTGGTGGTAGTGGCATCGTGATACTGCGGCTCGCAGAGCGAAATCAGATGCAAAGAAAAACGATCTTTGTCGTGCGCGGCGATGACGTCCAGCATAATTCGCCCCATCACATGCCGACGAAAATCTCCTGACACGTAACCGATTCTGAGCTTGTCTCCAGGCGCTCGCTGCGGCAAGCGTGGAACAGGAACGGGGAAGGCTTTGGTTGCGACTTCGTTGTAGCGTTGGTAGCAGCTAAGAAGATCGCTGCCATCGACATCGAAGTATTGGAGTATGCCGAGTATGGGCGCAAGCTCTGAGGGCAAAGTGTCTGCGAAAGGCCATTCGACGGCTAGTTTCAAATACGCATTCGCTTTTAATGGGTCACCCAAATATCGAGACATGACCAAGCCCGCGGCGGTGAGCTGAGGCGATTGATCAATTGCTTGTTCCCAAGCGAGAAAGGTTTGAATCGCGTCTTCCTGGCGCCGCAGGCCGAGTAGCGCACGATATAGCGCGTCCCATGCGTTATTGTCGTTCGGGCTTGCTTCTACGGCAGCTCGCAGCGAATCAGTTGACGCCGAGATCTGGCCACGCGCCTGCTGGATGAGCGCCATGTTGTAACGCGCTTGCGCCAACGTTGCGTCGAGCGCGATCGCACGTTCATACGCGCTGACGGCTTCATCGTCGCGTTTCAAGCCTTGTAAAACAATACCCATATTGTTGTAGGCTTGGGCGAAATCGGGCTTGATCGCGACCACCCGTTGGTACGCCACGCATGCGTCCTGCAGGCGGTTCAGGCTTTGGAATACCAGACCCAGGTTGTAGAACGAGGGCCAGTGTTGCGGTGAGTACTGGAGGATGGTGAGGTAGGCTTGCGAAGCTTCAACCATTTTGTTTTCGCGCTGTAGCGAGAGCGCGTGCGCGTACCACGACTCCAAGGTTTGTGGAGCCTGCGGTTGGAAAGCGGTGGGGGGCGAGGGGGCGTTCACGTGGTCACTAAGTTGAGTTGGCAATGTCTGGTTTTGCATCGACGGTTTCCCACACATGCTCTAAGCGCACAAACCCGTGTTCTTTGGTCTCGCCATCGACGGTAAATTCTTCGAATAAAGTGTCGAACAGTCGAAGGCCATATTGGTCAAGCGTGTGCGCGCGAAAATGATAGCGGCCAGGTAGCAACGGTGCTGCTTTCAAAACGAAACGAAATGCAAAGCGATTTTTTCGATTCGATTGGCGACGAAACCGCGCTCTTTGGAAAATGTTCCGAATACGGGCGTGCCATCTATTCGCACTACACTGGCGCTCAACACCGTGGGCGTATCGTCGGGCGAATAAAAGGTGCCTGAAAGTGCGATGGCGTCACCGGTTTTAAAGTGCGTTTGTGGG
>JANMQR010000433.1:0-19056 GCA_031370625.1 Burkholderiales bacterium
CGCCCGCGCGCCCGCGTTGCGCCATTGGATAGCCGTCGAAGGTGGTGGCCACCGACCACGGCTCCCCCGGAATATTAAATAGAATCGAGGTGATCGCTCCGCCAAAAAGCGCGCCCCAATAGATGCAGGAAAGCATAATGATCGCGGAGGTCGGATTCATGGTGAACGTAAGCGGCAGCAATATCGCCACCCCATTCGCCCCGCCCAAGCCGGGCAGCACGCCGATCAGCACCCCCAAAATCACGCCGACAAACATGAGCCCCAGATTGTAGGGCGTGAGCGCGACTGAGAAGCCGTGCATCAGTGAGGTAATTTCATCCATGGAGATTTCCGGAAGGTTCAGTTGCAGGTGGGCAAATCAGTGCGCGGGTGCGGCTAGTTGAGACCAAGTGCGGCTAGTTGAGACCAAGTGCGGCTTCTAGCGGCCCCTTCGGCAACGGCACCTTGAACCAGATTTCGAACATCAGGAAAAATACGATCACCACGCCAACACTCACAGTCAGCGAAATAAGCCATTTATATTTCCCCAACCACATCATGAATGTCGCGATAAAAATAACCGATGGCACATAGATGCCCAGGCCAGGAATCGGACCAACGCCGCCGATAAAAAGCACATACACGATGGTCGGCAACAAAACCGAGAACACCATTTTTAGCGCTGCAACGCTGACGAACGATTGCCCTCTGCCGTCCTTGGCTCGCATCGCACCCACCGCATTGACGATTGCGGCAATGCACAGAATTGCGCCAATATAGAAGGGGAAATATCCCGCCTCAGGACCATCTGAGCCCCACGATGATCCCAGCCTTTTACTGTCCCACATCACCAGCGCGCCAAGCGCAAAAAACATGATGGCCACGACGATATCGACAGTTCGTGTGGACGCGGCCGACTGCTCGTCTGATTCACCGTTCGAGGGTACGTCAGGAATACTCATGGCTGAAACATCCTCCGGAATATGCGTATTAACAATGCTGATTTATATATTTATTGGTTGCAGCGCCAGCAACATGATTGTCGTATGTCCGCCATGTTGAAGGCATTGATCTACACCAACCAATGCGCGCCCTAGTATGCATGTACACACGACGAAGCGAAACGTGCGCCCAAAAAAAACCCCGGCATTCACCGAGGTTCTTAAAAATATCTCTCTGACTACTTCTTGGCCAGGAAACCGGCTTCGCTCATGAGCGACTGGTGCCGCGCTTCTTCCTTGGTCAGCCACGCGGTGAATTCCGCACCGTTCATGGCTTTTTGATCAAACGCGCCTTTTTCCATAAAGTCTTTCCACTCTGGCGTCTCGCGCACTTTTTTCAGCAGACCAACGTAATAGTCCACCTGCTCTTTAGTGACGCCCGGCGCCATGAAAATGCCACGCAACATCTGATAATCAACACTCAGGCCTTGCGACTTGCAGGTCGGCACGTCACCCCACGACAAATCCTTGGTCACTTTGGCCTTGTAAGGCATTGCGGCATCGTCGAAAACGCAGAGCGCGCGCAATTGTCCCGCCCGCCATTGCTCAACCGCTTCGATTGGATTATTTACGGTGGAATCAATGTGCTTACCGACCAGTTGCACAGCAACCTCGCCGCCGCCTTTGTAGGGAATATAGATAAACTTTGCGCCGCTCTGCTTTTCAATGGCGACCGTAATAATCTGGTCTTCCTGCTTCGAACCGGTGCCACCCATTTTCATTTTCGAGGCACCCGCTGCTTTTACCGCATCGGTGTATTCCTTTGCGGTTTTATACGGGCTTTCGGCATTTACCCACAACACAAATTGGTCCAGCGCCATCATCTGCACCGGCGTCAGGTCTTTCCAGTTGAAGGGCACACCCGTCGCCAGTGGCGTGGTGAAAAGATTCGATAAAGTAATGATGATTTTGTGCGGATCTTTAGCCGAGCCTTTCACGTCCAAAAAGCCTTCTGCGCCTGCGCCGCCGCCTTTGTTAACGACGATCATGGGCTGATCCATAAGCTTATATTTGGCAACGACGCTTTGAACAAAACGCGCCATCTGGTCAGCGCCACCGCCCGTGCCAGCGGGAACCACAAACTCAACGCTTTTAGTAGGCTTCCAAGCTTCCGCTGCCTCAGCAGATGTGTGAGGTGCCACGGCAAAGACAGCAGTGATGCTGGCCGCAAGTAGCGTCATTAATGTCGAACCACGTTTGAATTGATTAGCTGTGTTCATTGAGATCTCCGAATACAAAAATAAATTACTGTTTTTGTTTTGACATTGAAACGACTTCTGGCTCCACTGGCGCAACCTGCTGAAAAAATCCAGTCGCCCGGTGCTGAAATTCATAACGTTCAAGCGCATAAAGCGATGACCGAAGCATCAAACTCTAACTAGATTCGCTCGCCGTCTCCCGCGAGCTAGTTGACGAAGCGTGATGACGCTTCGCCAAGAACAATCCAAAAACGACGACAAAAGCAGCACCGAGCGCCGGTATCGCGTAATGCATCCACGCGGCGTTTTGATCCACCCAGCCCTTGGTCGCCGGATCTGTGATCAACATTTCTCCCGCTACAAATCCCAGCAACGCCGCGCCGATGGTGATGATGATTGGAAAACGATCCATTAATTTAAGCAGCAACGTGCTGGAGAAAATAATCAGCGGAATGCTGATCGCCAAACCAAGTACGAGTAACACAACGTTGTCTTTTGCCGCAGCCGCCACCGCGATCACATTATCGAGGCTCATGACCAAATCAGCAATCAGAATGGTCTTAATGGCAGCGCCCAAGTGCTCATGTCCGGCGATATTCGCGTCATCATCTTCCGGAATCAGCAATTTGACGCCGATCCAAAACAACAAAAGCGCACCAATAATTTTAAGCCACGATAATTGCAACAACTTGACCGCAAAAGCGGTCAATACGATACGCAAAATGATGGCGGCAGCGCTTCCCCAGAAAATTGCTTTCGTGCGCTGCTCGGCCGGCAGGCTGCGTGATGCCAGCGCAATGACAACTGCGTTATCGCCGGACAGAACGATATTCACACCGATGATGGTGGCAAGCGCAGTCCAAAAAAGCGGGTCAAAAAAATCCATGTAGTAGCACTCTGGTCAAAAACTGATTCTGAAAATAAATGCGCGAAAAAAACCCGAGTGTCAGTGTATTCGGAAAGTTAGCACAGACGTTCCTATAACTATAAAATAATACCTGCAATCAAACGGCCAATGCGAAAACCGTCCCCGTCGCTGGGCCAGTTCGTTAGGCCGGAATTGTAACCAGCCACATCCGTCATCTCACGTACTGCCTCGCACAATCGGCCTGACATTATGCAAGTACATATTGATCATAGTTATATAGCGCTACTTCGACATTGCTACCAATCTGGATTGGGTCGCGCGCGGGATAAATGTGTAACATCTGTGTTCTACGCGGCGGCAGTAATCATTTCAATGACACTGAGCAATTTCCCCGTTGCGGCTGCAGGCAAAGTCGTGCAGATGAACTCCGCCAGCGCGACCAAAGGCGTAGTCGATCCGTCCCCGTTACAGCCGTTGCCTACCGGAATCACGCCAGGCATTTTAGCGGCTGATCGGGAGATTATGGCAGCCCGTGCCGCATTCGAGAAACGTGACGTCGCCGCACTGCAGGCGGCACGTGCGGCAGCGTCGAAATCGGGTCACCCGCTACTGCCGTACCTTGATTTTTGGTGGTACACGCTCAACCTCTCGCGGTCTGGCGCGCCTGGCTCCACGGGCATCTTTGCGGTCTCGCGATCAAACGAGATCGCCGCGTTCTTAGCTGCCAACCAGGAAACTCCATTCGCAGATACGCTCAGGCGCGACTGGTTAAAAATACTGGGTTCACTTGATGAATGGGACGAATTTGAGCCCGAATTCGCGAAACTGACTATCGATGATAACGACGTAACTTGCCATCAATGGCGCCACCTTTTAACGCGCAACACACCCACCGAAACAATCCGCAAGCCGCAGATCAAGAGCGCATGGCTGTCGGGAAAATACTCGACTGAAAATTGTTACGCTGCCTTTCAGCTGGCCTTTGATGCAGGCATCATCACAGGCGATAGCGTATGGCCGCGCGTGCGCCGGGCGTTTGAGTCAAATCAGATTGTCGATGCACGACGCAGCGCTGCGTTCTCTAAATCCTTTGCCCCCTTGGCAGCAATATTTGATCGCACCTTATCGGCAGCTGCAGCTGATCCAGCCAAATATTTGGACGCGCAAAAAGTAGTCGCAAAATCCGCATCCTCAACCGAAGTTTTTCTGTTCGCCATCACTCGCCTTGCCAGAAGCGATGCACCACGCGCCGCGATCTTGCTGGAGCAGCATGGCGGATCGTTAACGTTAAACAAGACGGACTTGTCCTATGCGTGGGCGCAAGTGGGCCAATATGGTGCCATGCAGCATCATCCAAATGCATTGAACTGGTTTGGCCGCGCAACACCGCCAGCCGAATTAAACGACACCCAGGCAGGCTGGAAAACCCGCGCTGCCTTGCGCGCAGGCGATTGGGATCAGGTGAGTTTGGCGATTGATGCCATGTCGACCACCGAGCGGCGCGAGAGCGCATGGCGCTATTGGCAGGCGCGCGCCTACGCCCAAGCGGGCAATGTGGAGGCCGCGAAACCGATCCGCGCGATGCTGGCGCGAGAGAATAGTTTTTATGGCGTGCTGGCATCTGAAGAATTGGGCGCGCCGATTGCACCGAACTGGCAAGCCCAAAAGCCAACGCGAATGGAGCTGGATCGCCTGCTTTTATTGCCAGGCATTCGTCGCGCACTTGCGTTGTATCGGCTTGACATGAAACCTGACGGCATCCGCGAATGGTATTACGCCACCCGGAATATGAATGATCAGGATTTGCTTGCCGCCGCCGAAATCGCGCGACAAGCCAATATTCCGGATCGCGCCATCAACGCCGCTGATCGCACATCCGTGGTTCACGATTTCACGCAGCGCTTCCCGATGCCGCATCGCGCGGATATGCAGGCACAGGCAAAGACCAACCAGCTTGATGAAGCGTGGATGTATGGCTTAATTCGGCAAGAAAGCCGCTTCATGGCGGATGCGCGCTCGCAGGTAGGCGCGATGGGGCTGATGCAACTGATGCCGGCCACCGCCAAGTGGGCTGCAACCCGCGTGGGTATAAAAAACTTGATGATGGATCGGGTGACTGATGTGCCGATTAATTTAAGCCTCGGCGCCTATTATTTGCGCCACGTGCTCGATGATTTAGGACATCCGGTGTTAGCAACAGCAGGCTATAACGCCGGTCCTGGTCGTGCGCGACGTTGGCGTGCAGAAACACCGCTGGAAGGCGCAATTTACGCGGAATCGATTCCATTCACCGAAACTCGCGACTACGTGAAAAAAGTCATGGCTAACGCCTGGTTTTATGCACGGCAGATGGGCACCGCAAAAAACAGCCTGAAAGAAATGATGGGCAATGTGCCGAGTCGTGGTGGCATCGGTTCCGCGCCAAGCGCAGTTTGGGGCGGCGCAGGCGGTGTTGTCGGCAGTGCAACAGGCGCGGCAAGTAGTGTTGAGCCAGTCACCGCAGTACTCAATAATGTTCCTCGCACAGAATAAAATAAACAGGCGTTCATGAATATCAAAAAAGTTTTACTGCTGGGTGGTTCAGGCTTCATCGGTGCTTCGGTCGCAGACCAATTATCGTCGCGCGGTTTTTTTGTCACGGTGCCTACGCGGCTTCGCGAGCGTGCAAAACACCTGCTGATTTTGCCGACGCTTGACATAGTCGAAGCCGATGTTCATGACCCCGAATCATTGTTGGCATTGGTGCGCGAGCATGATGCCGTGATCAATTTGATTGGAATTCTGCACGGCGATTTCGAGCGTGAACATGCCGAATTTCCGAAGCTGGTCGCTGAAACCTGCGCAAAGGCAAACGTGCCGCGTCTCATTCACATGAGCGCGCTGAATGCAGACGTCAATGGGCCGAGCAAATATCTGCAATCACGCGGGCGCGGCGAAGCGAATGTACTGACTGTCGCGAAAGCGCATCCCGCGTTGAAAGTGACGATATTTCAGCCCTCTGTTGTCTTTGGTGAGCACGATAAGTTTTTGAATATGTTCGTCGGGCTCGTTAAAAAATTCCCGTTCATTCCACTAGGTTCGCCAAATGCAAAGCTTCAGCCCGTATGGGTTGAAGATGTGGCGCGCGCTATTGTGCTGAGCCTCAATCAATCTGAAACATTGGGAAAAATTTATCCGCTGGTCGGGCCCAAAATTTACACGCTAAAGCAACTCATAGAATTTGTTATCGCGGTAACCGGCAAAGCACGCGTGGTGATCGGTCTGAGCTCGGGCTTGTCAATGCTGCAAGCGACGGTATTTGAATTTCTTCCCGGCAAATTAATCACCCGCGACAATATGCGCTCGATGAGTTTGCCCAACATTTCGTCCGCGCCCTTCCCCGCGATTTTTGGCGCGGCGGGCGACATGGAAGCAGTTGTGTCAGCCTACATGCGCGACCAATCGAGCAGCGGATCCGGCCGCACGAAATATCAAAATCTGCGCAACCACGCAGGTCGTTAACAAAATTGTTGAGGCCGTCATGTCATTCAAACTCGTTATCGCCAATAAAAATTATTCATCGTGGTCGATGCGGCCGTGGATATTGCTAACTGAATTCGGCATTCCATTTGATGAAGTGATGTTGAAATTTCACAGCCCGGAATGGGACAAGGAATTGCCGCATTACTCGCCATCGAAGCTGGTGCCGGTGCTGTGGAATGACGCTCCTTCAGGTTTGCCAAACCCGGGTCAATCCACATGGGAATCGACGGCGATTTTTGAGACCATTGCAGAAGCATTTCCACAACACGCCATCTGGCCGCGCGATGCGTCAGCTCGTAACCACGCACGCTCAATTGTGGCCGAAATGCACGCCGGTTTTCGTCCGCTTAGAACCCACATGCCGATGAACATTCGAGCGAGCATGCCGGGCTTGGGCTTGACACCCGAGGTCGCCAAAAATATCGAACGGATCGAGGCGATTTGGCGCGAAGCGCGCGCCCATTTTGGCAGCAAGACGTCGTCACCGTTTTTGTACGGCGCGTTCTCGGCGGCTGACGCAATGTTTGCGCCAGTGGTGATGCGATTTCAAACCTATCACCCTGCCCTGACCGCCGATATGCTCGCCTATTGCACCGCCGTCAAGGCAGCGCCCAGCGTCGCGAAATGGATTAAAGAAGCGCTGGAAGAGCCAGAATTTGTCGCTGAAGACGAGCCGTATGCACCGACATTCGGCGATGCGCCGAATATCTGAAACCCCAGCGCTAGCGAGCGTTTTCAGGCATTTTTGCTTGAAACCACCCGCTAATGCTGCGGTTTGACTACAGAAACCTGTGATGAAAATTTACGCGGTGGGCGGCTCGGTGCGCGATGAGTTATTGGGTCTCGGTATAAAAGATCGCGACTACGTTGTCGTCGGTGCGACGCCGCAACAAATGATTGACGCAGGTTACAAAGCTGTGGGCGCGGACTTTCCCGTGTTTCTGCATCCGCAAACGCAGGAAGAATATGCGCTGGCTCGCACTGAACGAAAGACCGCGCCAGGCTATACGGGATTTCAGTTTCACACGTCACCCGAGGTCACGCTCGTCGATGATTTGCAGCGCCGCGACCTCACCATCAACACGATGGCGAAAGACGATGACGGCACGCTCATCGATCCCTACGGCGGCAAAAAAGATTTAGAAAATAAACTGCTGCGACATGTGAGCGCAGCGTTCAGTGAAGATCCGGTGCGGATTCTGCGCGTGGCACGATTTGCGGCGCGCTTTGCGCCACTCGGTTTTCGCGTTGCAGACGAAACGATGGCACTTATGCGGGCCATGGTTGAAAGCGGCGAAGTTGATCATTTGGTTGCTGAGCGCGTGTGGCAGGAGCTCGCGCGCGGGCTGATGGAAGCGACACCATCGGCCATGTTTGCGGTGCTTCGTGAATGCGGAGCACTCGCGCGGATCTTGCCGGAAATCGAACGCGCGGAAAATTCATCGATGCCATCACTCGATTTTGCCGCGCACGAAAATCTCAATCTTGCGATTCGCTTTGCGGTACTCGTGCATAACCTTGCTGACGCAAACGTGCGAACGTTGTGTGAGCGCATTCGTGTCTCGGCAGAGTGTCGCGACCTGGCGATCACGGTCGCGCGCTGGCACGCAGATGCGCACCACGCATGCGAGCTTGATGCTGAAAAATTACTCTCTTTGTTCGACGGCACAGATGCGTTGCGCCGTCCGGAAAGATTCCACGAATTTCTGGACGCTTGCCGATGCGTATATGGCCCTGAAGTGCGCGAGAACAGATTTTTAATCACAGCGCTAACCCAATTACAGTCAATGAATCAGGGCGCGATTGCGGCTACAGTAGCGCCGACGGACATTGCCAAAGCGATCCGCACCGCCAAGCTCGCATTGCTCAGTCGACACATTCTCGACTACTCAATAGCCTAAGGAAAATCATGACCACGCTCACATCGCACGCAATCCGCATCCATGAACACGGCGGCCCTGAAATGATGAAGTGGGAAGCTGTTGAGGTGGGCGATCCCGGTTCGGGCGAAGTCCGCATTAAGCACACTGCAATTGGGCTTAACTACATTGATACTTACCACCGCACTGGCCTGTACAAAATTCCAATGCCGACAGTGCTAGGACGCGAAGGCGCAGGCGTGATTGAAGCGGTCGGCGCAGGTGTAAGCGAGTTTAAAATTGGGGATCGTGTGGCCTATGCATCATCGCCCATCGGTTCGTATTCAGAAGTGCGTTTAATGCCCGCTGAACGCGTAGTAAAAGTGCCTGACAACGTGACCGATCAACAAGCCGCTTCGATGATGCTGAAAGGCATGACCGCGCAATATCTTTTGCGCCGCACTTTTAAGGTAAACAAGGGCGACACAATTCTTTTCCATGCGGCGGCGGGTGGTGTCGGTTTGATCGTTTCACAATGGGCTCGGCATTTGGGCGCAACGGTGATTGGCACGGTCGGCAGCGAGGAAAAGGCCACGATTGCACGCGCCGCCGGTTGCCATCACATCATCAACTACAGCAAGGAAGATTTTGTCGCGCGCGTCGCCGAAATCACGGGCGGAAAAAAATGCGATGTAGTGTATGACGGCGTGGGCAAGGACACGTTTCTGAAATCACTGGACTGCGTGCGACCGCTCGGCACCGTCGCCTTATTCGGCAATGCTTCCGGGAAAGTTGAGCCGCTTGATTTGGGCATATTGGCGGCGAAAGGATCATTGTTCGTCACCCGACCCACGCTTGACACCTATGTCGCGAAACGCGAAGAATTGCTGGCCACGGCGAACGAATTATTTGATGTGGTCGGCCGTGGAATTGTTAAAATCGAGATTAATCAGACTTACGCGTTACGAGATGCAGCGCAGGCGCATCGCGATCTGGAAGCGCGCAAAACAACTGGTTCGACAGTGCTGGTACCATAAATTTTGTTTCCGCATACGTTTCCGCAAGCGTTTCATAATGCGCTTTGTTCAAGATGTTCTTTATAACGAGGAGTAATAAATGTTTCGTAAATCTCTCACTATAGTTGGCATCGTATTGGCCGCATCGCTCGCGCTGGCGTCAGGCGCAGCCTTCGCGCAGTATCCCAATAAACCGATCAAATTGATCGTGCCATTCGCACCGGCCGGTACCACCGACATCGTGGCGCGAATTCTTGCGGATCAGTTATCGAAAGAATTGGGGCAAACCGTCATCGTGGAAAATCGTGGCGGTGGCGGTGGCTCCATCGGCATGGATGCGGTGGCAAAATCGGCGCCGGATGGCTATACGCTGGGTGTTGCTTCGGTCTCGACTATGGCGGTAAATCCAGCCGCAAATGCGCGAATCCCGTATAACAATTTCACTGATTTAGCCCCCGTGACAAAGTTTACCAGCGTGCCGAATGTGCTCGCGGTAAATCCTTCGGTGCCCGCAAAGGACTTTAAAGAGTTTGTTGAGCTGCTGAAAAAGAACCCCAATAAATATTCATTCGCCACTTCCGGTACCGCCGGTATTGGCCACATGATGGGCGAGTTGTTTATGGCGGCCAGCGGCACCGACATGGCGCATATTCCGTACAAAGGTGCAGGGCCTGCGGTGATTGATGTGATCGGCGGACAAGTGCCGGTGCTGTTCGATAATCTACCGTCGTCGAAGGCGCAAATCGATGCCGGCAAATTACGTTTACTGGCGGTTGCTGCACCAAAACGTTTGAGTGCTTATCCTAACGTGCCGACCTTTGCGGAGCTGGGCATGGCCGATGTAAACGACCCCGCATGGTACGGCATTGTTGTACCCGCAAAAACGCCAAAGGATATTGTGGACAAGCTTTATGCCGCATCGGTAAAAGCGATCAACAATCCCGCCACACGTGAAAAACTCGCGCAACAAGGTGCCGACCCCGTCGGCAACACGCCTGCCGAATTCGCGAAAGACATCAAAGTCGAATACGACAAGATGAAGGCGATTGTGGTGAAAAAAGGCATCAAGCTGGAATAGTCTTTTCGTTCTTTCAAATCGGCCGCATGCGCGCTCGCGTTTGCGGCCGTTTTTACGTTGACCGATGCGCCCCGCGCAGATTCATCCGTGCTCGCGCCCGCCACGACAGCCCTAACGAAGTTTGCTCACACCAATGCGCTGCCGGAATCACAAAAAAAGGCAAATCGCGTCCGTAGTGATTCGCATTACCCTGTCTCGAAAACCCGAGTGCGACGAGCGACTGTGCAGCGGCGCGATTATCCGGGTGGCACATGCTCACCACGCGCGGAAGTTTTAATTCATCGAACGCATATTGCAAGAGCGCCAAGCCGCATTCAATCGAATAGCCGCCACCCCACGCCTGTTTCAACAGCCGCGCGCCGATTTCAATATCGTCGGTGCCCGCGAGCGGCATCAATGAAAAATTTCCGATAAACGCATCGTCTGCGCATGTGCCCGCCCGCCACACTCCCAAGGTGGGAGATTCAGTGCGCATTCTTTTTATGACGTTGATGAATGCGCCGGTCTCGAGCGGCGTGGTGGGTACAGCGTCGACGAGATAACGCACAACGTCAGGGTCGGTGTGCAGACGCACGATGTCCCGCCAATCGCTGGCCACGTAATCGCGCAGGGTGAGTCGTTCAGTTTGCAGAAAAAACATTGCCGTTAAGCGTTCGGTGAAGGCATGAGGTGCTACTTTTATCGTGATCGCCGCGCGACCATCAGGATGAAGATTACCGCTTTGGGTGCATCGCGCGTGCCAGCCGCGCTAGGGAAAACCCTATCTAGGGTTGACCCGTCTTGTGGGTGTTGCCCGACGGCGGTTAAATACACCGTCATTGTAAAAAACACCACAAGCACCGGGCGAGCGCACTTTCAACATCAGTCATTTTCCGCCGGTGCTAGCCTCTTTACCGTTTCATTTTAAGGAGAATCAACATGCCACAAGCTATCGTCGCCGCCGTTGTCATGCAGGTCGTTCAAGCCGTTGTCGAGAAAGTGATCGAAGCGGTTTCTGAGGGGCTCAAGAACAATCAATCGCAACCAGAAATGGAACAGTCCGCGAAGAAAACCATGGAAGACGACGGCTACCATGATCGCGATCAGCAGTCTGACATTCTGAACGAAGCGTCTGATCTCGCCATGAGCCGGGGCAAGATGATGGAGTCCGTTGTTCTGAGTGCCGCGGCCAACGTACTGGGCGGTCGCGCATTTGCCTAGCAGCCTGTCGGACTTAAAGAATCGATGCGAAAAATGAGCTGGGTGAGGGCATGGCCCTAGGCCACCCCGGATTTTCACGTTTTTCAAGCCAATGGTTGTTCCCTTGGCGTAGAAAAGCGGGGAAATATGCACCGCCCAGCTCATTTTGCAGCCGATTCCCTTTAAGTCCGACAGGCTGCTAGTACCCGAAGCCCGAACAAATGAATTCGCCTGAATCGTTATCAGGCCCTAACCCCAACATCCACGCGACTTGCCGAGCAAAAAAGCCTGAAGATTAGCGTGGATATTGGGGTTTACTTATTTTGTAAACGACAAAAAATCTTTTCGCAAATCTCGCTCCCGGCCCCCCGGCAGCATCGCCGACGTTCGGTTTCATCCATCCCTCGATTGCGGGATAGCCAACACCCCATACAAACGCACTACAATACTCTTCATACCTAAAATAATATATTCAGAGAGAGAGAATGGTTATCCATGCCGCGAGTTTTAATTGTTGAGGATGATGTTGCGTTTCGCACACGCTATGCATCGATTTTAGCGACCGATCCAAGCTTTGAAGTCGTGGCTAACGTCGGCACCGGCAAGGAAGCCTTGGCCATGCTTGCATTGAAAAAACCGGATGTGGTGTTGGTTGACTTAGGCCTGCCCGATATTTCCGGTATTGAAGTTATTCGTCGTGCCACGGCGACTCTGCCGAATTGCGAGTGCATGGTGGTTACCGTGTTTGGTGATGAGGAGCATGTGCTGGCGTCAATCGAGGCGGGTGCTTCGGGCTACTTATTGAAGGACGCATCAGAGCAAAATTTTCTCTCCGGCATCCGCGAACTGATCGCCGGTGGTTCGCCGATCAGTCCGATCATCGCGCGACGTCTACTGAAACGCTTTCAGCCGGAAGCGATTCTCGACCCGCTGCCGAGTGAGGTTTTGTCTGGCGCGATGCCGGAAGAGGTGGCGATATCCGCACGCGAGCGAGAAATTTTGATGTTGGCCTCGAAAGGCTATAACTATCCAGAGATGGGTAAACTCATGGGAATCTCGCCCCACACGGTTACCAGTCATGTCAAAAAAATATATCGCAAACTCGCGGTTCACTCTCGTGGTGAAGCCGTGTTTGAGGCGAATCGAATGGGCATTATTCGCACCTTGTAATCGTCAATTTATTATCGCGGGTGGAAGCGCCGCGTGAACCGCAAGATTGAAATCGTGCCGCCAACAAAATTGACTCCGATAAAAAAATATGCGGCACGAATCTTGATTTTGCTGCGCGCCGTATTGCGGCTAGTCTTCATCGGGCCAATGGTTTTCTTGCATTTGGTTTGCGTACATCTGCCAGCGAATGCCAGCGCGCGAGGAGCGCAACCGATGGCCGTTGCGCAACCGGTCGTCGTGCATATTACCGAAGCCTATTTTTTACAAGTACCCGATTTGACGCCGCCAAGCTCCACAGCAGCTGGCTGGAAGCGCGTCAGTTTGCCTGATAGCTGGGGCAAACACTCGCGGTCACGCAAGGTGATCGGGTGGTATCGGCTGCCGCTTACGTTGGATGCAACGTTTGAGTCCGCCCCGTTTCCCATTTCGATGTACGTTCCGCGCGCCACCAATAACATCGCCGTATTTATCGGCGATAAATTACTGGGCGTGAGCGGCGATATCGCCAAGCAGGAAGTAAGCTGGAACACGGCACAGTATTTCGTTATACCGACGGGCTTGTTGCGTTCGGGACAAAACGAAATTCTTTTGCGCTTACATCCTGATGGGTTTGGCCGCGCAGGTCTTTCGTCGATATATATCGGCGATACGGTGCCGGTTCGCGGCATGTGGGAGAAAAGATACTTTGTGCAAAATACGCTTCCGAAATTCATCACCGGCATGGTCTTGCTGTCGGGCTTGGTGGCGCTGTGGATCTGGGCAAAACGCCACACTGAGGCGATGTTTGGTTTGTACGCGCTGATGTGTCTGGCCTCAGCCATTCGGACGATCCATTACTTCATTCGCGATTACACATCGCCGTTCGCACATGTTGCCGTTCCTGCACTGGGAATCCTCACCGCACTGCAGCTTAGCTTCGCACTGCGGTTTGACAATGACAGCTCGCCCCGTTTTGAACGCGCGGTATGGATTTTCGTAGGCGTGTTTACCGCCGTGCTTCTGGTAACGCCGGAAGCGTGGTATGGACTCGCGACCGAGTACTTCAATTATTCGCTTGGCGCCATTGGTATCGCGATACTTTGGGTATTGGTGCGCTCGCTGAGTCGCAATTTTTCAATCGAGAACTTGCTTATGCTGTTCGCCTTGGTGGTGAACGCGGCACTTGGCATCCATGACCTTGCCAACTATTTAGAGTACTTGGGTTTTGACCGACTCTATCTATTGCCCCTCGGCCTGCCGCTATTCGTGGTTGCGGTCGCGGCGCTACTCGTCTCCCGATTTGTCGGCACGCTCAACAATTATGAAACCCTGAACACGCAACTATCTGATCGCGTGAACGAGCGCGAGATTCAGCTTGCCGCAAGCTTTGAACAAGTCCGCAGACTCGATCAGCAGCGCGCCACCGCGGAAGAGCGTCAACGACTGATGCGCGACATGCACGATGGTATCGGCTCGCACCTCATGTCCACGCTGGCACTCGCGCGCATGGGCACGCTGAGCACCAAACAAATGTCGGAAGCGCTTACCGATTGTATCGATGAACTCAAAATTACCATCGATTCGCTGGAGCCTGTAGAGAGCGATCTGTTGGTGGTGCTCGGCAATTTGCGCTATCGCCTGGGCCCGCGTTTGAACGCCGCCGGCATCGTGCTTGAGTGGGCAGTGAAAGATTTACCGCCGCTGGAATATCTGGACGCCGAAAATGTTCGTAGCGTGCTGCGCATTGTGCAGGAGGCGTTTACGAACACGCTCAAGCATGCGAACGCTAAAAAAATTACGCTCTCAACGAGTGTGGATTACGCAAACAATCGCGTTCTGGTCAGCGTGGCAGACGACGGCGTGGGACTGGCGCAATCGCACAGCAATGGCCGTGGTATCGAAAACATGAGAAACCGCGCGACCAAATTGGGCGGCGATTTACAAATTGTGCATCTGGACGAAGGTGGCACGTGCTTGAAGCTTTATCTACCGGTCGATCAAATCGCCGTTCAACCTTAGCGCAAAAAAATACCGCCAGTCGCGCTTGACCAGATCCGCACCATTGTCACGTTACTGTCATCATCTCGCTATAACTTTGCAGGTTGTCAGATCAACCCCGCAAGGAGCAAGCCATGTCGAATACCGTAGTGCACACGCAACATGATGAAGATGAATCAACCAATTTTTCTGCAAACGCCCACATCGGCGATTTGATCGAAGCACGTTTGGCCAACCCTGATCGCCGCCGCGTGATCGCAAGCGGCGCAGGTATCGCCGCACTATCGTTTGTCGGTTTAAGCGGCTGTAACAGCGATGGCGACGACGCCACGCTCGCGTCCCCAGCACCGCTGCCGCCAAAGGCCGCAGCGCTTGGCTTTACGCCGGTCGCAAAATCGCTCGCCGACACCGTATCAGTGCCGCCCGGCTACAACGTCACGGTGCTGTATCGTCTGGGCGACCCGATCACCGGTGCCACGCCAGACTACCGTAACGACGGCAGCGAGCCCGGCTCCTCATTCGCACAACGCGCGGGAGATCATCACGACGGCATGCACTTTTTTGGCCTCAGCAGCACCGGCGGGTTTAGCGCGGGCACATCAGATCGCGGCCTGCTGTGCATGAATCACGAAGCGATCACGCCCGCGTTTTTGCATGTGAATGGTGCCACCACCGTCAGCGGCGTGCGCACCGCTGCAGATGAAGTGATCAAAGAAATGAATGTGCAGGGCGTGAGCGTCATCGAAGTTGTTCGTACTGGCAGCACCTGGAGCTATGTGCGCGATTCGCGATTCAATCGTCGCATTACCACGGCAACCGACATGCAATTGACTGGTCCCGCCGCGCGCAGCCCGTTCATGATCACCAAATATTCGCCCGATGGCTCCCGCACTCGCGGCACGGTAAACAACTGTGCAAATGGCTACACACCGTGGGGCACTTACCTTACCTGCGAAGAAAACTGGGCCGGTTATTTCCGCCGCGTGACCGCCACCGACAACGCCAATCGCAGCGCGAAAGAACTTGCCTCATTCGCGCGTTATGGCGTGGCAGGCAATGGTCGCGAGCTATGGGCGACAGCGACGGCAGCAGACGCAAACGACACCAGCTTCTCGCGCTGGAACGCGGCGAAAACCGGCACCTCTGCCGATGGCAGCGACGATTTTCGCAATGCACCCAACACCTATGGTTGGGTCGTGGAGATTGATCCTTTCAACCCCACATCAACTCCCAAAAAACGCACCGCGCTGGGACGCTTCGCGCATGAGGGCGCGTGGCTCGGCAAGGTGGTCGTGGGCAAGCCGCTAGTCTGGTACATGGGTTGCGATTCGCGTAACGAATACATTTACAAATTTGTTTCCACCGCTGTTTGGGACGCTGCTGATGCCGCACGCGGCACAACCGCAGGCGACAAATACATGGACGACGGCAAGCTCTACGTCGCCCGTTTTAATTCAGATGGCACTGGCGCATGGGCCGAGCTCGCGTTCGGCGCGGGCAACATCGTCTCGAGCAATCCGACCTACGCATTCACGAATCAGGCGGATGTGCTGGTCAATACCCGCTTGGCCGCTGACGCTATCGGCGCGACCAAAATGGATCGCCCGGAATGGGGCGCGGTGGATCCCAATACCGGCGAGGTCTATCTCACCCTCACCAACAACAGCCAACGCACATTGGCCAATACCGATGCTGCCAATCCACGCTACTACAATGACGCACGCACCACCGGAACAGCGCAACGCGGCAATCCGAACGGCCACATTATTCGCTGGGCAGAAAACGGCGCGGACTCCACCGCCGCCACATTCCAGTGGGATATTTTCCTGTTTGGTTCACGCGCGAAATCAGACGCACGCACCGTCAATCTATCGGGATTGACTGACGCAAATGATTTTTCCAGCCCGGACGGTTTGTGGTTTGGTCGCAATGGTATTTTGTGGATTCAAACCGACGACGGCGCCTATACCGACGTGACCAATTGCATGCTGCTGGCCGCGATCCCTGGCGCCGTGCGCGATGGCACCGCCGTCACCGTGAACAACGTTGACAGCGCCAATACCAAGGTGGTTAACACCTTTGTCGGCGCACAACTGGGTGAAGCCAAACTCCGGCGCTTTTTAGTGGGGCCGAAAGAATGCGAAATCACCGGGCTCGCGGAATCGCCTGACGGTCGCGCGTTGTTTGTCAATATTCAGCATCCTGGTGAAGACACGGTGCCCGATTTTGCCGCAAAAACTTACGGCAGTTATTGGCCCGATGGTAATCAGGCAAGGCCGCGCAGCGCGACAATTGTGATTACGCGTACCGATGGTGGCGTGATTGGTGTGTAGTTATTAAATATATTTGCGTGCGTTAAATCGGACCACAATATCGGACGATGATCTGCAAGCCGCCCACATAAAAAGCGCCGGATTTCCGGCGCTTTTTATGCTTTTACGATTTACAGGTAACTACATCGATTAGCGCATCGCAAAATTGTGTGGCGCTGAGTATGGTTAACGCCAGCTAACCCTACTAAAACCTATCGACATCATCTAAACATCTTTCATCATCATCAACCTGTCACATCCATCGCCTGAAATAGAGATCTCGTAAAAACTCAACCGGACGATAAAATGATTAAATCAATCGACACCAAACGGCGCAACTTTCTTGTGAAGGGAACCTCCGCAGTAGCTGCAGTTGCAGTCGGCGGCTCACTCACGGCGTGCTCTGACTCTGACTCGAATGAAGAAAAATTTGCTGCAGCCCCCGAATTTAACTATGGCGTGGCGAGCGGCGACCCGCTGACAGATCGTGTTATTTTGTGGACGCATGCAAAGTTTCCCGGCGCGGATGCGGCTGTCGCGGTGCCACTAACATGGCAGATTGCCACGGATGCGAATTTTACTTCCGTCATCGGCAGCGGAAAAATTGATGCCGGTGACGCCACCGGGTTCACCGCAAAAGTTGATGCAACGGGCCTAACGGCTGGGGTTGATTATTTTTATCGCTTTCAAGGGCCGCGCGGCTCTTCATCCCTAGTCGGCACTACCCGCACACTGCCTGCGGCGAATGTTGCGTCAATCAAGTTCGCGGTATTCTCCTGCTCCCTTTATTCCGAGGGATTTTTTAACGCCTACGATGCGGCGGCAAAATCTGATGCGCAATATGCGATTCATTTGGGCGACTACATTTATGAATATGGCGCCGCCGCAAACCAATATGGCAATACTGATGCGGTGACACTTGGCCGCGTAACCGTGCCCGCGAACGACATCGTGACCCTGGCGGATTATCGCGCACGCCATGCGCTGTACCGCGCCGATCCCAGCGCCCGCGCACTACACGCGAAGATGCCGTGGATCACGACATGGGACGATCATGAATTCGCCAATAACGCCTACGTGAACGGCGCGGAAAATCACAACCCCGCGACGCAGGGTGATTGGAACACCCGCAAAAATATTGCCGCCAAGGTTTATCACGAGTGGATGCCGATCAGAACAGATACGAGCAATCTCTTGAAAATTTATCGCTCCTTCGATTTCGGCTCACTGTTCTCGCTGCACATGCTGGATACCCGCATCGAAGGTCGCGATCAGCAATACGATAATTTTGGTGACAAGGACGGCGGTATCGCGCGCTACATCGCCGGCATCACGCCCAGCGCAATTGGCGTGTTGCCGGATCAATCGCGCCGCATGATCAGCACCACACAACAATCATGGCTCACCACGCAGCTCACGGCGTCCCGCGCGACGTGGCAATTTTTGGGGAATCAGGACATCATGGCGCGGATGTGGATTCCGGTTTCGGTGGCACAGTTTTTTAATCCCGCAAGCCCGAATCCCACCGCTGGCGGCGCGGCAATTCAGGCCTATTTGGGGGCAAAAGCGGCACGTCTGCTGGGCGGTGTTGCCGCACTCACGGCCACACAGGCAACGTTGCTTGACCCCGCGAAAAATCCACGTCTGCCTTACAACCTGGACTCGTGGGACGGCTATCCGGCGAACCGCGAACAGCTTTTACAAACCGTGAAATCGCTGAACAAAAAGCTGGTCGTCCTGTCCGGCGATTCGCACAATGGCTGGTTTACAAAACTCACCACGCTCGCGGGCGAAAAAGTGGGTGTGGAATTCGCAGGCTCGTCAGTGAGTTCGTCCGGTTTTGAAAGTGCTGGCCTGGGCGGGCTCGGCACCTCGCTTGACGGCAGCGCGCTGGTG
>JANMQR010000019.1:0-14536 GCA_031370625.1 Burkholderiales bacterium
GGTTAACCAGCGCACGGCGTCTTGCTGCGCTTGATCGCGGAATATGGCGCGGCCTTCGCCGTGGGCGGTGGCGATGGGCAGGCGCGAACCGGCCATGCCGGCAAAAAATATTGACGGTGACTCGCGAATTTCCAGCATCACGGTGCGCGATTCATATTGCTCGCTCTTGTTGCGCTCAAAATGTGGCCAGTTCTCGGCGCCGGGAATAATCGTATGCAGATTCGACATCATCTGGCAGCCGTTGCACACCCCGAGTGCGAATGAATCATTGCGCTTGAAAAATGATTCAAATTCATCACGCGCGCGTGCGTTGAACAACACCGATTTTGCCCAACCTTCGCCGGCACCCAGTACATCACCGTACGAGAATCCACCGCATGCTGCAAAGCCTTTGAAATCTTTTAATGACACGCGGCCCGCGATGATGTCGCTCATGTGGACGTCATAAGCATCGAACCCGGCCTTGGTAAACACGTGTGCCATTTCCAGCTGACCGTTCACGCCTTGCTCGCGCAGGATCGCGATTTTTGGTTTTGCACCGGTGCTGATTGATGCGGCAATAAATGGTGCGGCCACATCTTCAATCGCATCGAAGCTGACCTTGGCGGTGAGGCCGGGATCTTTCGCATCCAGAATGCGGTCGTATTCTTCGCGCGCCGTCGCGGGATTATCGCGTCGCGATTGCATCAAATAACTGGTTTCAGACCATGCGCGTTGCAGATCAATTCGCAGCTCGGCAAAGATCGGTTTCGAACCGCGAATGATGCGCAATTCATCGCTCGTATTGGTGTGGCCGATGATATGGCTCGCAGCGCTCAAGCCCGCCTCGCGCAGCACCTGCATCACGTGTGTGCGATCCGCCTTGCGAATTTGCAATACCGCGCCTAGCTCTTCGTTGAATAAAACGGCGAGAACTGCGTCGTTGTCGCCCAGTTTTTTATGAATCGCGGTGACATCATAATCGTCAACATCCGTTTCTCGTGCGTTGAACACCAGCGTGTCAAGGTATATCGAAATACCGATGTGGGACGCAAACGACATTTCCGCCAGCGTCACAAACAGGCCGCCATCCGAACGATCGTGATAGCTGAGGATTTTTTTCTCGCGCGCAAGTTTTCTCACCGCCGTAAAAAATGCTTTGAGCGATGCTGCATCATCCAGGTTCGGCCCGCGATTGCCGACTTGCGCGTAGACCTGCGCGAGGGCTGACGCACCGAGGCGATTTTTGCCTGCGCCCAAATCAATCAGCAGCAACTCCGTATCAGCTTCGTTTGATAATTCAGGTGTCAGCGTGGCGCTGGCATCAAGCGCTACGGCGAATGCAGAAATGATTAACGAAACAGGGGCGACGACTTGTTTGTTTTTATCGCCATCAATCCACGTCGTTTTCATCGACAGCGAATCTTTGCCGACCGGAATTGAAATGCCGAGAGCCGGGCACAGTTCCATGCCGACGGCTTTTACTGTTGCGAATAATTTCGCGCCCTCACCGGCCACGCCTGCCGCCGCCATCCAATTGGCCGAGAGTTTCAAATCCGACAGCTTTTCAATATCCGCCGCCGCGATATTGGTAATGGCTTCACCTACCGCCATACGGCCCGATGCGGGCGCATCGATCACGGCCAAGGGTGTACGCTCGCCCATCGCCATTGCTTCGCCCTGAGTGCCGTTATAGCCCATCAGCGTGACCGCGCAATCGGCTACCGGCACTTGCCACGGGCCAACAAACTGGTCGCGCGCCGTTAAGCCGCCCACGGAGCGGTCGCCAATCGTAATCAGAAACGATTTATCAGCCACCGCGGGCAAACGCAGCACGCGATATGCAGCTTCTTTCAAATCTATGTTGGCAGTATCCAACGCGACCAAATTCGGGGAAACAGTTTTTACATCACGATGCATGCGCGGCGGTTTTCCGAGCAGCGCGTCCATGCTCATATCGACCGCGTTGTTGCCGAACAGCGGATCGGTAACCACTAATTGCGGCTCGGCAGTCGCCACACCCAGTACCGCAAACGGACAACGCTCACGCTCGCAAAATTGTTGAAACATTGCGAGTGATTCCGGCGCAATCGCCAAGGTATAGCGCTCCTGCGATTCATTGCTCCAGATTTCTTTCGGGCTCATGCCGGGCTCCTCAGACGGCACTTTGCGCAAATCAAATGTAGCACCCACGCCGCCCGCGTGCGCAAGCTCCGGCAGCGCATTCGAGATGCCACCCGCGCCCACATCATGAATCGACAAAATTGGATTGGCTTCACCCATTTGCCAGCACGCGTCAATCACTTCCTGACAGCGCCGTTCCATCTCGGCATTTGCGCGCTGCACGGAATCAAAATCGAGTGATTCGGTATTCGAGCCCGATGCCATTGATGATGCTGCACCGCCGCCCAAACCAATGCGCATACCTGGCCCGCCGAGCTGAATGAACAAGGTGCCGGGGCCGAATGGCTTTTTGTGCGTGTGTGAATTCGAAATATTGCCGAGCCCGCCCACGATCATGATCGGTTTGTGATAGCCGCGCACCACGTTATCAGTTAGTTGTTCGTAGGTGCGGAAATAGCCGCACAAATTAATGCGACCAAACTCGTTGTTGAACGCGGCGCCCCCGAGCGGGCCTTCGGTCATGATGGTGAGCGCCGAGGCGATGCGCGCTGGTTTGCCGTAGTTAATTTCCCAAGGCTGCACATGGCCGGGAATGTACAGATTTGAAACGCTAAATCCCGTCAAACCTGCCTTCGGCTTCGCGCCAATGCCAGTAGCGCCTTCATCGCGAATTTCACCGCCTGCGCCCGTTGCGGCACCAGGCCAAGGTGCTATCGCGGTAGGATGATTATGCGTTTCAACTTTCATCACGATGTGGGTCACGTCACGATGAAAATCATATTTTCCGCGCGTCGGAAAGAATCGCTCGATTGACGCGCCTTGCATAATCGCGGAATTATCCGAATACGCCACTACCGTGCCTTCGGGTGAAACTTGATGCGTATTGCGAATCATCGCGAACAGGCTTTTATCCTGTGCTACGCCATCGATGGTCCACGACGCATTAAAAATTTTATGGCGACAGTGTTCCGAATTCGCCTGTGCGAACATCATCAATTCGACATCAGTCGGATCGCGCTTGATGCTCGCGTAGTAGTCAAATAAATAGTCAACTTCATCATCGGACAATGCCAAACCCATTTCGGTATTGGCATGAGTTAGCGCAGTTTTGCCATCGCGAGTTGTTGCCACGGAAGTGAGTGGGGCGGGGGCAAGAGTTAAAAAAAGTTCCTGCGCATCATCGAGTGAAAAGCGCACGGTTTCGGTCATCGGATCATGAATCGCATGCAAGATGGCAGCACGCGCATCTTTGGTCAATTCGCCATTGGTTTCAACATAAAACGCAATCCCGCGCTCGATCCGTGTTACGTTATGCAATCCGCAGTTATGCGCAATGTCAGTTGCCTTCGATGCCCATGACGATATCGTGCCGACTCTTGGTAACACCAGCACTGGCGTGCCGTTTGGAGCATTTATGGCTGGAGAGCCGTATCTAATAAGGGCCTCCAAAATCGTCATCTCATTTTTGCTTAAGTCGGCGGATACCTGCACAAAATGCACAAATTCGGCGTTTATCGAGCGTAGCGCAGGATATTTTTCTTGCAGTGGCTGCAGTAATTTTTCAAGCCGAAACGGGGATAGCGCGGTAGGACCACGCAGGGTGAGAATCGAAGTGGGCTGAGACATTTGAACTCTTGTGAGTGAACTACAATTTCGAGACCGAATTATACCGGACGAGCAGTATGGGGACCCGGAGGTCGCGGGACAAAATGAAAGCGATGGATTTGGTTGCGGGGCAAGACGCAAACCACAGCCATGGCCTCACCATGGCGAGGATTTGCAACGCCGCCCTGCGAGCAAAGACACCCTTTCATGTCCCGCGACCTCCGGGTCGCCGTACTAGCCTAATGCCAGCGAAGCTTCACGCGCGTGCGTCGCGCGTCGTCCGGCGATAACGCGCCGCGCCACAGCGGCAGAACGCGTGGCCATAGCTTGCGATATCGGCTCGTCTGTTTTTCATCGTTGTACGGAATATTCATAAACCACGGCATCACGAATGCGCCGTCGCGGACACGGCCTTCGCTATCGCGCCCGTTGCGATGACGCAGCCGAATACCCAGATCGCTTTTCTGGGCTGCGTTTTCGGGATCAAGCGTTACCAAATAAAAAGCGATGATTGAATTGGGACGTCGCAGCGTGAGACGTGAAATTTCTAATGCCAACAGCGCAATGAGCACGAACATCAGCGTGGCCGTTGCCCACCCTGCCATGGGCAAGGTAGTGATAATGATTGCTGATATCACGCCTGCCGCCAGCGTTAGCGCCATACCAATTTTCGACGTGCGAATGAAAATCCATCGCGGGTCATCAACGGCAGCAGTGGTATTTTTATTTTCAGGCATATAAAAAAATCAGAACAAACGTAAAATAGAAATTTGACAAACTCTATTATCTTTGATGAATCCTCTTTGGATCGACATGCTGCAAAATCAGGGTGCCACGTTTGTGGATGGTCGTGTCGCCAGCTTTGGTGATGCTAATGCCGAGCTGCAATCGCTTGTCACACAAACGGTAATGTGCGATCTTTCGCATGAAGGTTTACTGCTCGTTTCCGGTGACGATGCCGCCGCTTTTTTGCATTCTCAGTTGAGTAACGATGTGCTGGCGCTTGGCGAAGGTGACGCGCAAATCACTAGCTGGTGTTCGCCCAAAGGCCGAATGTTGGTCACTCCATTATTGTGGAAGGGCAAGCAAGGCTACTTCCTGCAGATGCCGCGTTCGCTGCAACCAGTGATTCAAAAGCGGCTGCAAATGTTCATCTTGCGCTCGAAAGTGAAGCTGGAAGATCTGAGCGCCGAATGGGTGAAGATTGGCGTTAGTGGCACCCACGGCGATGCCTTGGAAGCCAATATCCACGCGGCGTTTGGGGCAGTGCCTGCGCGGGCCATGTCAAGTATTCACACTGATCTGGGTCGCGTGATTCGCCTGTCGAAGACACGTTTCGAAATTATTGCCAGCGCTGAAAATGCAATTGAGATTTGGAAAAAACTGACGCCAAATATTGCGAAGGTTGGCGCGGGTGTTTGGGATCTGTTGACCGTTCGCGACGGGGTCGTGCAAGTGTTGTCGGAAACGCAGGATCAGTTTGTGCCGCAGGCGGCGAATTTTGAATTGATCGGCGGCGTCAATTTCAAAAAAGGTTGTTATCCCGGTCAGGAGATTGTCGCGCGCACGCAATATCGCGGCATACTGAAGCGCCGTCTGGTGCGTGTGCATGGTGAATCGAGTGACCTGCCAACGCCGGGCGAAAGTATTTATGCGCCGGAATTTGGCGAACAAGCGGCGGGCCACATCGCGAATGTGGCATTTGCGCCAGAAGGTGGATTCGATGCGCTGGTGGTGGCGCAAATTGAAAGTATCAAGGCTGATTCGCTGCGGCTGAACAGTCTTGATGGCGCAGCTTTGAAAGTCGCCGCGTTACCTTACGAAGTGACGTTTCCGTAACGCGTGCATTTCATTTAGAGTAAGCGCCGCATTTCCTGATGTGGAATGCCGGCCTCAGTGAATTCCATTCCATGCGACAGAAAGCCGTGGTGAAAATAGAACGCGGTCGCATGGGTCTGTGAATGCAGCAAAACCTGCTCGTAGCCGCGCCGTTTGGCTTCTTCACAAAGCGTCTCCAGAATTTCGGTGCCCACGCCTTTGCGCCGCCATGCGCGCAGCACAGCCATACGGCCGACGCGCGGAATCGGGCCGTCCAGAATGAGGCGGCCGGTGGCAATTGTATCGCCATGCGTATCACGCGCAACCGCATGAACGCAGCGTGCATGGTCCGCATCGAGAGTGTCAAGTTCGATCTCGGGTGGCACGCCTTGCTCGCGAACAAACACCGTAAATCGAATTTGAGAAAGCGCCTCTCCGTGCTGTTGCCAATCAACGAGAGAAACGGTAAACGGAGTAGCTGTACACATGTATCTTGAATGTAAATTCTATCGATGACGCGAATATTACAACGTCTATCAATCAAAAAACACTTTTAGCTACAAATGTTCACCGCGGTGCTCAAAATTTCTCAGTTGTAACCGCTAGAAAAAAATCGCCTCTTAACAAATCGCCACTCCGCAGTGAGCGTTACGGCGCGCAAGCCGGGATGCTGATGGCCTGAAGAATTTCGCCGGATCGCGTGTTCTGCACAAATGCCACCAAATTCATATCTTCGCGCTTCCAATCTTTTGGAATGCTCATTGCGCGTTTGATTTCGGTTGTTGAGCCGTTCGCAGCTGGCGTGAGCTGAAACGGGCCACTCAATTCTCGCACCACGTGATCGTGTTTTAGTGAAACGCCTTTGTTTTCGCCTGCAGTGACGCGGCTAACCAGATTGTTTTCACTGAGTGCAATATAAAGTGCTGCGTCTTTACGCAATGATTCGTCGGCCAGGTTAACGCCCACCGCGACGTCGATTGAATCAGCAGCAAGCTGGCCACGAAGGCTGATATTTGCTGCTGGTTTTTTCGCGGCAAGTTCGCGAATACCGCTATCAAAGCGCGCGTCGGACGTGTTACCACGGGCGTCTTTACCGTTGAACATGACTTGCGGCGTGTAAACGGTGCGGCTGCCCTGCAAGCCAACTAATGTGCGTTGTCGGTCAGCAAAACCGGGCTTGCTAAACCGATCTTTCCAGCCGATGTAATCCCAGTAATCGACATGGAATGCGAGCGGCACTACGCCGTTTTTCTTTAACGTTATGGTCGAAAACCATTTGTCGGTGGGCGGGCAGCTATCGCAGCCTTCCGAGGTGTAAAGCTCGGCGGTGGATACGGTTTTGCTGCCGCTTTCGGCTTGCAAGTTTTGTTGGCAAGTTGCTGCACTTGATGGAGAGTAGACGATTCCCACTATTGCGGATGAGACGCAGGCAAATGCGAAGGAAAGATTCATGGCGGTCTCGAAAAAGTTAGGGCGGCTTTTGGGGTACGCCCCGATTAACCATTCGGATTCAACAACGAATCAGTGATACGGTTCAGTAATAGGGTTTTTTAGGGCTCGCGTTAAATTTTTCAACGCCATCCAAAACCGCTTTTTTGGCTTCGTCAGGCCCGAACCAGCCATCGATTTTCACCCATTTATTTGGCTCGAGATCTTTGTAGTGCTGAAAGAAATGGCTGATTTGGTTGAGCATGATTGCGGGCAAATCATGTACGGTGTTTACGCTGTTATAAATCGCGGTCAGCTTCTCAATCGGGACGGCCAGCAGTTTTTCATCACCGCCCGCTTCATCGGTCATCTTCAGCATGCCAATCGGCCGACAGCGCACCACCACGCCCGGCACCAGCGCAAACGGCGTAACCACCAGCACATCAACCGGATCTCCGTCGTCTGAAAGTGTGTGAGGAATGTAGCCGTAATTACACGGGTAATGCATTGATGTAGACATGAAACGATCGACAAATAAAGCGCCGGTTTCCTTGTTCAATTCGTATTTAATCGGGTCGCCGTTCATCGGAATTTCAATGACAACGTTTACGTTATTTGGCACATCTGCGCCGGAATCAACTCTATCTAAATTCATGGGGGGCTTCTCAAGCTGGGAAAATTGGATTAGCCTCTAGGCATGCGAGGATGTTTCGGTCGTTGACAGTTCAAAAATTTGAACCAAAAATCCATCGACATTTTGCACCCGCATGCGCACAAAAGCTGATTAGTTTTTTGTAACGTTTACAACTTAAAATCAGCGCATCATTGAATACACTGTAGCGAACACGCAGAGACATTATCGCTGTTCAACATGAAACCGCCAAGCGCGGACGATTGGAGCATACGTGCATCAAAGGAAACAAGCCGGACAAAACTTAAAAAACGCGAAAGTTCGTGTCGTACGCGGCGCGCTTGCGGTGCCCAATCTGTTATTGGATAAAACTGGTAAAGATGTTGTTGAGCCTGCGTTTTCGCTTTTCTCTCCCGAGGCCAAACGCTTTCCGCTGATTCTCACGCTGGATCAAAACGGCATTCCGCATCGCTGGATCACGTGGCAGCACGCGGTCTGGTATTACGCGAAGTCGCGCATCGCATGGGAACTTGGTTCTGAAGCCTTTACCGTGTGTGGCGGCAAATCACGCGATACCGGCGAAGTATCGACCGTGACGGCCGCCTCCATCATTGCCATTCGCGGCAAAGCGATGGCGATGAAAGGCTTTAATCAGGTGCCGCCGCTGAACAATCGCGAATTGTTCCATCGTGATCGACATATGTGCGGCTATTGCGCAGGCCTGTTTTCACATTCCAAGCTCACTCGCGACCACATCATTCCTTACGCCAAGCGTGGGCAGGATACGTGGATGAACGTGGTTACGGCTTGTCGTGCTTGTAACGAACGCAAAGGTTCGCGATTGCCCGAAGAGGCGCAAATGCAGCTGGTGTACGCGCCGTATGTGCCAAATCGTGCAGAATTTCTGATTCTTGCTAATCGTCGCATTCTGGCGGATCAGATGGAATTTTTGAAGCAGCATGTGGCGGCGCATAGTCGGATACATCTGCCAGACTGATTAGCCGTTAAATCCGGCTTGTGATTATTTGGGCTGTCTTGTGGCGATCTAATGCGCCGATTTATAATGGCACTGAGTAGTTAAGTTAAATAGTTCCAATCATAGGAAATGCTTTGGATAAACCAGGTTCACATTCCGGCAGCTATCCTGTTTTCGCGCCAAATTTAAGCAGTGCAGATCAATTAGGCGCACATCCCATTCGCCGACGCCTGCATGACCGTTATGTAATTAGCCGATTCCCCGTGTTTTCAGATCCGCGCCAAGATCTCAGGGACGTTGACCGCGTGATTCGTTATTCGCGAGAATTGTTTGATGACGAGCAGCCACGCCGCGCGATCGAGTTGCTACGTCTGGCAATTGAAGAAGACCAATCACAACGTGCGCTTTGGCTGGCGTTGATTGAGCTATGCTTTTTGGTTCGTGATGCAACGCGATTTACCGAGTTGATTCTGGCTTTCTCGGCTGAGTTCGCGTTGGACGCTGAAGTGCCGACGCTTAGTGCTATGCGTCGCGCTCTGCTGCCACATGATCCGGCGATGGCGAACGCACCGAAGTTGCTTGAGCTTCCCAACTGGAGTGTGCCACCCGACCGCGCGAAAAACGACGCGCTGCAAAAGCAGTTTCACGCCCGATTGCAACGAGCCACCGTTGCGCGTGTGAATCAATGAATGATCAGCTGCTGGGCCCCTCGACATCGGCTGGCAGCACACGTGCTGCGCAGCAAAGCTACTTGGTGCGCGAGCAATTGATGGCGAAGCAGCTGAGCTTGGAGAGTATGCTCAACGGCTTCGCGGCAGAGGCGGCGGTCGATCGTATCGAGCGGGCGGCGGTTGAATTTGAAGCCAGAACGCGCGATGAACGGGAGCGGCTATTGCAGAGCAGTGCTGAGCATACTCCGGAGGAAATCGGTTTGTGCGAGTGGTATGCGACGCGCTACGATTTGCTCGCCAGAATGGCGCGCTCGATCACGGAACGAGCGCTCCCGCCCGCGTTTAGCGGACCGCATCAGGAATCCATTCGCCAAGCGGCAGGTGCATGGGCTTACTGCATCTTGCTGCGCGGACACGCGAGCAAATGGCGACAGATCGCGGGTAATCGCACCATCGCACCGCGTGGGGTTCTCCATCAGGTTTTCAAAAGCGCGCTGGAATACAAGATATCGGATCACATACTTGAAGTGATCGTCGAAGGCCAGCGAACCGAGACCAGCGTCGAAGCGCTGTATTCGCGCACGCTTCTACTGGAACGATTTGCGAGCGGTAATTTATCGCCGCCCCGGCTTGAAATTCTCGACAACTGGCTGATCACCTGGATGAGCGCCCTGTGGCTTTCTACGCAACCGCCCACAGATGACGCCACATTACTGTTGTCCATTGATACCAGTAGCGAGATTCATGGCCTCACACGATTCGAAGTCGGGCAGCCGGCCGATTTCTTTTTGGCGTTGAGCCCGTTGCATTATCAGCTTGAGCGCGCTATCCAGAGTTTCCATCGCGGCGTATTGTTCCCGGGCTGGGGGATTGGCATGGCATTTCGGGTTGAAGAGCATGTTGGCGTGATCGATTTTCTCGAACGCGAATTGATGCTTCTTGAGCAAAACGTGCTGGTGAAAAGTAAGCGATTTTCGCCGCAAAGCGATGTCATGGTTGACGTTTATTTTGGGCTCGAATCCATTACCGCTCGCGGATTGGTGGGCCAGTTCGCCAATCTATCGCCGCCTGAGATCGCGAAACTTGCCTCGTCCACGCGATCTGAAAACGATGACCCGAAATACCTTCGTGTTTTTGATGTGAGCGAAACCGGTGTGGGGCTCGTGCTGCCGTCTGCGTTGGCGGCGAGCGTCGTTATTGATGATCTGATCGCAGTCCGCTTTGGCGCAGGCTATCCATGCACGCTCGGCACGGTGGTGCGAAAAACCACTGGCGTGGTTGGCGCAGATCGCAATTCGATTGTTGTCGGAATCCATTTTTTGTCGCGCTGTCCGTTGTTGGCGCGCTTGAAGACCGCGCCCGTGCCCGGCCCCAGAGTGGCGATTAATGCAATTTTGTCGGCGGGCAGCTCGGCCTACGGCAGCTCAGATTCCCTCGTGGTGAGCGATGCAGTATTCAAAGCCGCGCCAACGCTTACCGTTACTTTTGGTAGCGGCGATAGCAATAGCGCCGACCAAGCGTTTGAAGCTGAAACCTATCACGTTCGACTAGGGCGCGTCCGGCGCAATGGTCGTGGCTGGAAAATGGTCGCGTTTGATGTTGTGGAGCGAACCTGACCGGCTCGCTGATATCCGGTCTTCAATGGGCGCGCGCGTCTGGCAGTGCACAGTTTTTTTCAATCAACATTGCATCCCCATAACTAAAAAATCGATAGCGATGTTCAACCGCATGGCGATACGCAGTGACCATATTTTCACGACCTGCAAACGCGGCCACCAGCATCATCAGCGTTGATTTCGGCAGATGGAAATTGGTGATGAGCCGATCAACCGTCTTGAATTCATAGCCTGGTTTTATAAATATCTGCGTCTCCGATTGTTGTGCGAGCAGGGCCCCGGTACTCGATGCAGCTTCAAGCGTGCGCATGCTGGTTGTGCCTACCGCAATCACGCGTCCGCGCAAAGCTTTTGCTGCTGCCACCGCTTCAACTGTTTCTGGCGGAACGTGGAAACGCTCGCTGTGCATAGTGTGTTTCGAGATATCATCATCTCGAACCGGCTGAAACGTGCCCGCGCCCACGTGCAGTGTCACGTATGCCGATGCCACCCCGAGGGCGTCAATTTTATCCAGCAGCGCCTGATCAAAATGCAGTCCAGCCGTTGGTGCCGCGACCGAGCCAATATGCTTTGCATACACAGTTTGATAGCGCGATTCGTCTCCGGCATCTGCCTGATGGGTGATGTATGGCGGCAGCGGCACTTCGCCAATTTTTTCCAGCACGTCATGCACGCGCTCGCTGCCTTCAAAATGCAGTTCAAACAAATCTTCCACGCGCCGCACCATCGTCGCCACGATATTGTTGGCAAAAATAATTCTGGAGCCCGGCTTGGGCGACTTACTGGCGCGGATGTGTGCGAGGGCCATGCTGGATTGAGGCGAATTATTTTCCAATATCCGCTCAATCAAGACCTCGGCTGAGCCACCTTTTTCTTTGTGCCCGTGTAACCGAGCTTTGATGACTTTGGTGTTATTGAAAACCAGCAAATCATTTGGCAGAAGCAGCGAAGTAATATCGCTAAACGTTCGATCTTGAATCGCGCCCGTCACGCCATCAAGATGCAGCAGCCGACTCGCCGTACGCTCGGCGGGCGGATGCTGCGCGATAAGTTCCTCGGGCAGGTGGTAATCGAAATCAGAAAGTTTCATGGATAAGGGTGGCTGGTTCGCAGTGGTGTCATATTTAGCGCTCGGAAAACGGCCAAGACTACGCTATAATCCGATTCCTTCAAAGGTCTATCGAAATGCAAACCGTGCCGGGATGGCGGAACTGGTAGACGCACGGGACTCAAAATCCCGCGGTGGCAACATCGTGCCGGTTCGATTCCGGCTTCCGGCACCACAGTTTTGTTTTTTGCAGTTCAGCAACATCCACGAAACCCGCATTTCTCCTCTGAGACTGCGGGTTTTTTGTTTTATAGCGTTCAATAGCGTTTGAGTTACAAAGGCATTACCACGGCACACGGGTTTCGTGTCTTTCCCCCTTGTGAACGAAGCTGGATGCAATCCAGACGCAATAGAACGATAACTTGCCCGCATGGAACGCAACAAAATTCGTGCGGCTTATCATCGTTCGACGTACACGGATGAGCGAAAGAGGATGATGCAATAGTAGCCGGACTATAGTGATGTTGCTGTATTGGGTGGTGCGGTTATGGCGGTGAATTTTGGCAAGAAAGTGGCATGTAACCCATCGATATTTAAAGTATTATTTAAGATACAATTTGCCCGAACTTAGAACCTATGTGAGCCTCGCAGGTAAATCGTACTTCACCGACTGGCTGAATAAATTGCGGGACATGCAGGCACGGGCGCGAATTGATGTTCGCTTGAACCGGCTTGCAAACGGATTGACCGGCGATACGAAATTTGTCGGTGAGGGTGTTTCAGAGCTGCGGATCGATTGGGGGCCGGGATACCGCGTCTACTTTGCCCGCGATGGTGTAACGGTTGTGCTGTTACTCTGCGGCGGCGATAAACGTACGCAACAAAAGGATACTGACCATGCCATCGAATACTGGAAAGACTACCAAACGCGCCGCAAGCATGCCTTATAAGCCTACGCAACACGAATGGTTGCGCAAGGATGCCAAGCACTCAGCCGCCTACCTTGAAGCCGCCATAGAAACGGGCGATCCCGGCGATCTTATGGCCGCGCTGCGCGACGTTGCAGACGCCCACGGAGGCGTGTCCCACATCGCAAAAACAACCGGCTTGGGGCGCGAAACGCTTTACCGCACGCTCTCGAAAAAAGGCAATCCACAGCTGTCGAGCTTGATACCGATTCTTGAGGCAGTGGGGCTACGGCTAGTTGTAGCTCCGTTGAAGAAGGCGGCTTGATGGTTGGGACACGCTCCATTTGTATGCACAATCCTCCGCACCCTGGCGAAGTTTTACGCGACGGCGTTTTTGCTGATTCGACTATTTCAGTGACTGATTTTGCGCAACGCCTCGGCGTAACTCGCGTAGAGCTTTCGCGTATGCTGACCAGCAAGGTCGGCATCAGCGCAGACATAGCCTTGCGCTTTGCAGCAGCATTGGGGGGCACCGCCCAATCGTGGCTGCAGATGCAAGCGAACTACGACTTATGGCAGGCGGAGAAGTCTTTGAAACGTGAGGTCGCGAAGATTACACCGTTGAAACTTGCGGCTTAATTAGTGCGACATGCCATTACTTAAACTTGATGGAACTCCGTTAGACAGGTCTTTAGTTCGCGCGGTAATGCTCTTCCCATCTGACGAACTGTTACGCGAGCGGTTCATTGCGGTTCAAAAAGCGCGAGCTTTGATCCAAGATTGTGCCGAGAGCGAGAGAGTAGTGTTGAGCGCTCTCGATGTGCATTTACTTCTTGATTCTCCGCGCTGTGGCAATAGCGGTGAATTCGACACGCTCACCGACGAAAATACGAAGGGAGCAACCGTTGCAGGCGATATATTGGCTTGTCTTTATTTGATGAAGCGTTTTGAAATGCAAGAACCAAGTATGAACAACGCTATTTTTTTCGCAATGGACTACGCGAAAAAAGCAAGTTACGGAGACGGCGCTGGCTTAGTCGCCTCCGAAACAAAAATACGCGGATATTGGAAAAAATATCGTTCCGTTGCGCATTTTTGGGCTGCGTTCAGACTTGATAGGGAGTATCGATTAGGTGAGACAGGCCAGGCTTTTGATCCCGCAAATCATCAAATATTTCTGCAAGCGTCAAAAGGAATCTATAACTTTGGCTCAACGTTTGTGCCGCACCGCGCACGCCCTCAGCAACCGATTCTTGACCCCGCGGAATGTTGGCAATTACCTTCCAAAATCCGGGCCTCTAATCTGAAGTGCGATAGATATCCAGATGTACTTGCAAGTATTTTGAAAAAATACGAAGCGCCCAAACTCAAGGACTGACGCGGTGTTCCAGCCTGTGTTGACTGGCGCGGGGGGCACTGCACCAGTTGTTGTCTGCAATTTGATGTGAATAATTGGTAACCGTGATTCGCAAACAATTAACGGTTGCGGGCATGGTCGCAGTCACAGCGAGTCATACGGCCACGCTTGCAGGATTTAACGCCATGAATAATGACTCACCCACCACCAAACTAAATTTCAACAAAGCCCCCGATCAAATAAAGCTGTTTGCCTTACTCATTGTTGAGCTTTTTTCATTCTTGAAACAGCTCCTCTATGTGAAGTCCAGCGTTTGGATTACATTGCTTTACATTCTGAGCTGATAGAAGTGGATAGCTGTCAGCAAGTTTCTTT
>JANMQR010000044.1:0-12538 GCA_031370625.1 Burkholderiales bacterium
GGATGCCGATGTGTAATGCCCGCAAGGTTGGTCATGATGTTTCTCCAAGTTATTACCAAAGTATAGGCTGGTCGCTTTTTGCTGTCTAAAGGCAGACATGGCCGTCGTCACATCTGATTAGCCATAGGCTTTGATTAAAACGCAGTAAATTGAAAAAGAAACCCCAGCATGGGTGCGACGTTTGAAGCATTTCTTGCCCGAACGCCGCGCCCATCTTGGCATCTTCAGTGATCGCTCCGAACAGTCACTTGTTTAATTAACGCAACAACATCAGCTGTCGGCTGCCGCTCGACGCGCTCATAGGTGCTGCAGTCCAGCGGTCGTTTGAGCAAACCGCGCTCTACCAATTCTCTCCGCAAAATAGCGTGATCACCGAAGCAATGTTCCAGCTTCAATCGCTCATTTAGCTCGCGCTCCGTCATCACCAGCCGGGCGGGCAATCGCGACCACATTACCCACACGCAGGCGTCCTGAATCGAAAACGTATTCGGCCAACGAATGAGCAAACCATTCGCGTCGAAGTATTTTGCCAAGCGCTCGATGCGCGTGAAGTCGACAACCTTCGACGGTAACGACAACCGCAATTGCGCAGACGCCGATGCGCGCAAATGCTGATAATTACGGTGACCGGAACTTCGCGCGAGCATGTTCAATAACTCAAGATGGCTGGGTGAGCCGTCCTTGGATTTAAGCTCGCAGGCAAGACTGCGCGCGAACGAGGTGATGTCTTCCGCAAAAAGCGAAATCGGAATAGTGACTGAATTGGACACGATATTTCTCCATAACAATGCTGCCTCACGAATAAGATTCGGTGGTCGCGCTTGCCGACGCAGCTTGTTGGAAGAAAAAATGGTCGGTGAGAGTTTCTAAAGCAGCTTTAGCTCCTCATGCAAAAAATTGCACGGTCTCGCGACGCCTGGGTGCTGCCAACCTCCACAAACTTTAACAGAATTTGCATTCGTGTTTTGTGCGCGCCACGCAAATCAGATTATGTTCATGCTTTATAGTGAGCCCAAGCGCACATCAAAAGCGTGTGCTAAACATTACACAAACCCGAAATCAAAAATTGAGGAGCTTCAAATGTTAGTCGGCGTTCCAAAAGAAATCAAAAACAATGAATATCGTGTTGGCCTCACTTCTGCCAGCGTGCGGGAATTAACGCTACGCGGCCATCAGGTGATGGTGCAAAAAAACGCGGGTGCGGCGATTGGTTTGCCGGACGAAATGTATGTTGCGGCGGGCGCCTCGATTGTTGATACGGCGCAGGAAATTTTTTCGCGTGCCGACATGATTGTGAAAGTAAAAGAGCCGCAGCCCGATGAATGCGCGATGCTGCGCGCGGGACAAATTTTGTACACGTATCTGCATCTTGCACCCGACCCTGAGCAGACAAAGGCGTTGATTAAATCGGGCGCTGTTTGTATCGCTTATGAAACGATCACCGGTGCGAATGGCGGCTTGCCATTGTTGGCGCCGATGAGTGAAGTGGCGGGCCGCATGGCGATTCAGGCCGGCGCGGCGCACCTAGAAAAATCAAAAGGCGGCATGGGTATGTTGCTCGGTGGCGTGCCGGGTGTGGCACCGGGGCACGTCGCCATTATCGGTGCCGGTGTGGTCGGCACCAACGCATTGCAAATGGCAGTTGGCATCGGCGCACGCGTAACCGTGCTGGATAAAAGCGTGGATCGTTTGCGCCAACTCGATCTGGTTTATGGCAATCGCATCGCGACCCTTTATTCAAACGCACAAACGATTGAGGAATCAGTTTTAAGCGCGGAGCTGGTTGTAGGAGGCGTGTTGGTGCCCGGTGCAGCGGCACCAAAGCTTGTCACGCGCAATATGATTTCCCGAATGAAAGCGGGATCTGTGGTGGTCGATGTGGCGATTGATCAAGGTGGCTGTTTTGAAACCTCGCACGCGACCACGCATGCCGATCCGACTTATGTTGTCGATGGTGTGATTCACTATTGCGTCGCCAATATGCCGGGGGCGGTGGCGCGCACGTCCACTTTTGCGTTGAATAACGCAACGATTGCCCACGCTGTTGCACTCGCTGACAAAGGCTGGAAAGCCGCGCTCAGCGCCAATCCGCATCTGAAGAATGGTTTGAATGTGTGCGAAGGCAAGGTGACTTACGAGGCCGTTGCGCGCGATCTAGGCTATGACTATGTCGCGGCCGATTCCCTTTTGCGGTAACGGTTTGGTTTGCAGTAAAAATTGGCGAGTGCGCTCAGACAGCGGCTCGCCGACGACGCGACTCGCCGTTGCCCGCGCCGCCTCGCCGATTGACTGGCGCAGCGCAGCATCAACGCGCAGCTGCTCAATATGCGCAAGAGCGCCAGCGGTACTGGCAAACAACAAGCTGTCGTGGCCATGACTTAAATAATCCGCATAGCCACCACGCGCAGCGGCCACCACTGGCAGGCCAGAAGCCATCGCTTCAAAGATCACGCGACCAAATGCTTCAAACCACGTTTCTGACGTGCGATAAATGAAGCAATCAAGTGATCGTAAAAACGTGGCTTGATCCTCAGCGCCAGCATGGAGCAGCTCGATATTGGGCGTGCCTGCGAGCGCCGCGCTGAGGCATGTTCCACCCATGATGCGCACACGGCAACCACTGGCCGCGAGTTTTTTGTAGAGTAATGGATCCTCAGCATGATGCTTGTAATCATCGTCGCGACTTAAGCGCCCGACGGTGAAAATGCGATTGCGTGGTCGGCTCGCACTGAGTCCTAAAAACGGCGCTAATTCAATCGGGCTTTCCAAAATCGGCAGCTCCAATCCGAGCTTGCGATTCAGCGCCTGCGATGACGAAACGACTTCCGGCAATACGCCGCAGCCCGCAATACGGCGCAGATTTTTGTCGAGGCGATCTGGTTGATCCGTGTTGTAAATCACGATGATACGATCCGGGCGTGCGGCCCAAATCCAATGACCGATCCGGAAATACACACCCATAAAAACAAATGTCCCACGTCGAGGAAAAGAGAGAAATCGACGACGGATTTTTCGTACCGGGTAGGCAGATGTGAATTCTTTTACAGGTTCATATTCGGACCACAAATGCGTATCGGCACGCTCACGCACCAGATCCCAAGTAGCAATGGTGCGACGATCTGCGCCGCCATTCGGATCCCACAAGGGATTGATAAAATGCACAGCATCGGGTGATGGCGATTTAAACATCAAAATAGTCTTTCGGCATTTGTCGATGTCGAAGACTAAGAGGGAACGCTTATGCCGCGTTACGTGATTTGTAACCAAGTGTGAAGTTATTGCGTTCCACCTTTGTTAGATAATCTTGCGCCTTTACGCACAACCTAAGCCTCATCAAGCGCTACGGCGGGGCTGCAGGGCGCAATAGGATCAAAATCTCGCGAAAAAAACTTACAAGTTGTCACATCCTGAGGATGTCTAGGGGCTGTTGAAATTCGTCGCGAGCGCAGGTCAGGCAAGGCGCAAAGGGGCGAAAAACCGGAGTGTATGGGGTATACACGAGGATTTTGAGCCGCTTTGCAACGCCGCATTGCCAAGCGCAGCAGAATTTCAACAAGCCCCTAGCAGCCTGTCGGACTTAAAGAAAATCGGCTGCAAAATGATCTGGACGGTACAGATTTCCCCGCTTTTCTACGCCAAGGGAACAACCATTGGCTTGAAAAGCGTGAAAATCCGGGGTGGCCTAGGGCCATGCCCTCGCCCAGCTCATTTTTCGCATCGATTCTTTAAGTCCGACAGGCTGCTAGGCGACCATACTCCCCTTCGCCGCCGTTGCGGCAAAGGTAAACGCCGCCATGTGCAAGCGTTTCCAAGCGAATATGATCCAGAACGCGCTCCAGCGCTTGAGTTTCCGTCGTACTTAGCCGAGTTTGGCTTACCTAACCCCGCTTAGACGCACGTCTCCAGTCCTGTTTCGGTGAAGCCCCGTATTCGCCTTGATTGGCTGGCGCAGCATGCTTCGACATTGCCGGAAACGTGACTACTTTTACGCTGATCGCGCGAAATGATGGGCACGCATAAACGTCGATTTCTTCGCCGCTAATGGGGTAGTCGCCGCAGGTGAGCTGCTTCCAAAACCAGTTTTTGTAAATTCCGCAGCGCGATTCGCCATTGTCGCCAACCTGCAAATACACGCAGCTTTTATTGATACAACATTTGCCGCAATGCGTGCATTCGCCGACGACTCGCTCTGTGCTTCTGTCTTTGGGCGGCGTGTCCAATTGGCTCGGCAGAGACAAGCGGCGCATTACCATCCGCGAGATGACGTGTACGCGCAGCATTTCGCGCAACATCCGTGCGCATTGCTTCAGGGTAGACGTGTAGCGCAACAGGTACCGATGATCGGACGCAATCAGCGCGCACACCAACGGTGATAACGGCAAACCCAGCGCCATTACGCCGAGCAACACAATTTCAATAACGTTACAAAAAATTCGCATGGTGTGAATGAAATTCTCGTTGATTGGCAGGCTGTTAGTGGGAGAGGCGCAGTGTAAGTTCAATGAATCGTCACGCCGCTGCTAGATTGACTAATTGCTTAGCTCGCAAAACGATAATGCGCAATGCCTTGCAATATGCCGCGCGCATACGGCGCTTCGGCGAAAAAAACGTGCTCATCTGCGGCCAGTGATTTTAACTCTTCACTATGTCCACCGACCACCACGCCCAAAGTGTCACCTGAAAGCATGTCGATGTCGTTACCGGAATCGCCGCTGACCAAAAAATCGTTCAGTTGAAATCCCCATTTGTAAGCGAGGTAGCGAATCGCCCTGCCCTTCGAGGCGCGCACGGGGAGCACATCAAGAAATTGTCCGTGCGACGCGACCAAATTCGCTTTGAGGCCTTGCGTTTGTAGCTGTGCCTGTAGTGCCGGTATCGCCAATGCATGTGCTTCATCGACGAAATAGCTGAGCTTGTAGGCACTTTGATGAGACACCGGCTGCAGCTTCAAACCCGGCGCGATCGACAACGCACCCGAAAGATCATCGCGCCGCCAAAAATGTTGGATGTGGCTGCGCCAGCTGGTGTCGCCGACCAATCGCATGCCGTAATGAATCTCGGTACCGACCGACGTAATCATCACATGTGGCATCGGGATATCGTGATCTTTGAGCAACTTTAATGCGCTATCGAGCGTGCGACCCGTAGCAATACCAAATGCGACCTCGGATGAATGCTGCTGTAGCCATGCGAGCAAATCACGCAGAGAAGCATCATCACCGACGAGCGTGTTATCTAAATCAGTGATCAACATTCGCTTCGCCCGCGCCAGCGCTGTCCGCTGCTCGGCGGGGGTGTTGACGTGCGTCGGCCACTGCGCAAGCGGACGACGCATTTGCTTGCGTTGTTTGTGCAACAGCTTGTCAACAGTACGAATATATTTCTGCGCGTGCGCGACCCACGTGTAGTGTTTGGCAACATTGACGATGCCGCTGCGCGACCATCGGCGCCAGCTCTCGCGATCCGTCAGCGACTCAATCATGGCCGCCGTCAAGGCGCCTTTATCCAGCGGATCGATGAGCGTTCCATGTCGGCAATTGGCGATGATTTCTTGCGGCCCACCTTGCGAAGTCGCGATCACCGGCAGGCCAGTCGCGGCAGCTTCGATCAAGGTAAGACCAAAATTCTCATTCAAACTCGGATTCACCAACACCCCTCGACTCCGCGCGGCGTAGCGATAAATATCCGGCACCTGATCGATGCTGTGGTGTTTTGGGATCGCGATTTTGCCGTATAAATCGTGGCGGTCAATATCAAGAAGAAGCTCCGTAAAGAACAGTTGCGCATCTTCATCGGCGTCGCGAATGTCGTTGCGTGTGCCAGCCAAAATTACCAGATTCGCCAGATCCCGCAATCTCGGTGACTCGGCATACGCTGCCACTAATGTGCCGATATTTTTTCGCGTGTCGGGCCGCGATAGCGCCAGCACGACCGGCTTGCGTGGTGCCTGCAAGAAACGATTGAAAAGCTGTTGCACGCCTACACCATCGGATGCGATGCCCCAAGTCGGCGGCGAGAACCGGGCAAGATCAATACCAGGCGGCAGCACCAACGCGCGCCGCGCGTCAAAGCTTTGATACGCCGCATATTGTGACGCGATCTCCTGCCGGGTACTGGCAACAATCAGCGACGCATGATCGAGTACGCTTTCTTCTGCCGCGATCCGCCGCTCGAAATTAAACTGCTTGTCAATCGTCGCCGCTTTACGCCCCGCAGCAATGAGGCGTGAACGCTTTTCTCGGCCCAGCGAATGTGCGGTGTGAATCAACGGAATCCCCAGCAATAGTGACAGCTGTTCGCCAACATAGCCCGCATCCGCATAGTGACTGTGAATCACATCAGGCAGCCGCTCTTGTGTGCGCAACCATGCAAGGCAGCGATCAACGAGCTGGTCAAGGTGCGGCCACAACACTTCTTTACGCAGATAGCGGCGCGGCGCAAACGGCAGACGAACGATTTGCGCGCAAGCGCTGAGGCGCTCGATGGGCTGCTGATAGCTATTGGTCACACCAGGATCATCGACTAATCGGGTGATTAAATTAACCTGCTCAACCTGCGGCTGTTCGCCCAGCGCGCGCGCGAGTTCAACAACGTATTTTACTTGACCGCCCGTATCGGCATCGCGCCCTAGCTCAAGCGCTTCGCCGCGTACCAGACCGTGCACGCTGAGCATCAGAATATTTAGCGGTTTCGTTAACACTTCATCTTGTCTTGGGTCCCTTGGTTTAAAGAAGCGTAAATGTCCTGAACATTTCTTCTCGTGCGAAATTTTGGCGAAGACCAGTTGCGCGCTGCTTGAATTCGACATCGGTAAATGATGGAGAAGGTAATCAAAAACAAGTTCCCTCAACTTGAGAGTGTGCAAGGCATTGCGGTGTGGCACAAGTAGGGTCTACCCTAGCGAACTAACCACTATTGTTTTATAAACTCTAGCACTGACGCACTTTTCCGAGCACAAATGGCTCCAGATGCCCGCCAGCAAAGGGGGTCGCCCAATAGATGAGCGCGACCAGTGCCTGTGGAAAGCACTCTGTTTTGCGGATACCTTTTGATATTTCTCAATGTCGAGAATCCATTCGCCTCCACACTTCAGGCTGCCGCATCAGCGAATATACAAACAAATAACCACCGTCTGAACCGCACCTCGAACTTGGAGAGCAGCAATGGCAAGTCCGCCCAAAGTAGTTCCCGAAGCGAATCGATCACGGGAAACTCGCGTCTTCATATTTTTGACAATCGTTGTCGCGCCGTTACTGGCAGTCGCCATTGTTGGCACCTATGGCTTGCTGATTTGGCTATATCAAATGTTTATGGGCCCGCCCACAGGTTGATGACGATGACCGATCTTCACATCGCAAGCTGCGTCGCACGAATTCGGCCTGAGGCAATTGAGACTGCAATTGAGCAAATTGAAAGCGTGATCGGCTGCGCCATTAGCGAACGCGACAGTAACAACATCGGCAAAGTGGTAGTGGTGCTTGAAGGTGACAGCACCGGTGCGCTGCTGGAGCAGATGGACAACATTCGCAGCATCACCGGCGTACTTAATATCGAAATGGTTTATCAGCACGCAGAAGAAAAATCCATCATGGAGGAAGTGATCGTATGAAAGTTTTCCCCGTTGTTTCGATTCCTGCTGCTCCGATTACCCGTCGTGAATTTATTCGTGCCACCGCCGCATCAGTGGCCGCATCTGCAGCCGGATTTCAGCTACCCGCGAACGCTGCCAATATCAGCACCGAAGCATCCGCAACAGAATTGAAGTGGAGCAAAGCGGCCTGTCGATTTTGCGGCACTGGCTGTGGCGTCACCGTGGCGGTCAAGAACAATCGTGTGGTTGCCACGCATGGTGATCCGCTGGCCGAAGTGAATCGCGGACTCAATTGCGTGAAGGGATATTTTCTTTCCAAAATCATGTACGGCAGTGATCGCCTCACGCAACCCCTGCTAAGAATGACCGACGGCAAATACGCAAAGAACGGCGCGTTCACACCCATTAGTTGGGATCAAGCATTCGACATCATGGCTGAAAAATGGAAAGCGTCCTTAAAGAAAAAAGGCCCTACCTCCGTGGGCATGTTTGGCTCTGGTCAGTGGACGATCTGGGAAGGTTACGCGGCCAACAAATTATTCAAGGCGGGATTTCGCTCCAACAATATCGACCCGAACGCACGTCATTGCATGGCCTCCGCCGCCGCAGGATTCATGCGCACTTTTGGCATGGATGAACCGATGGGTTGTTATGAGGATATCGAAGCAGCCGATGCATTCGTGCTGTGGGGCTCGAACATGGCAGAGATGCATCCGATTTTGTGGACGCGTGTGACGGATCGGAAATTATCGAATCCTGCGGTAAAAGTTGCGGTGCTCTCGGTGTTCGAACACCGCAGTTTTGATCTCGCCGATCTGCCCGTCATCTTCAAACCACAGACCGATTTGGCGATGTTGAATTACATCGCCAACTACATTATCCAAAACAACAAAGTAAACAAAGATTTCGTTGCGAAGCATTGCACCTTCAAACGCGGCACAGAAGATATCGGCTACGGCCTGCGGCCTGAGCACCCGATGGAAGCAAAAGCAAAAAACGCGGCAAAAGCCAACGATATGTCGCCGATGACATTCGAAGAATTTCGCGATTATGTAAAAACTTACACGGGCGACTATGTTTCAAAACTGTCCGGCGTTTCCGTTGAAAAATTAAAAGCACTCGCCGAGTTATACGCCGATCCAAAAATCAAAGTAGTGTCATTTTGGACAATGGGTTTTAACCAGCATACACGCGGCGTTTGGGCGAACAACCTGGTTTACAACATTCATTTACTCACCGGAAAAATTTCCACACCGGGCAATTCACCGTTCTCACTCACCGGCCAGCCGTCCGCCTGCGGCACCGCGCGGGAGGTGGGCACGTTCTCGCATCGCCTGCCAGCGGACATGGTGGTGAACAACCCGAAACATCGCGCAAAGGCGGAAGAGATCTGGAAGCTGCCGCCTGGCACCATCGCAGATAAACCGGGCTTTCACGCCGTATTGCAAAACCGGATGTTGAAAGATGGCAAGCTCAACTGCTACTGGGTACAGGTGAATAACAATATGCAAGCCGCGGCGAACATGATGGGCGAAGGCTTGCCCGGTTATCGGAATCCGGAAAACTTTATTGTCGTGTCCGACGCGTATCCGACCGTGACCACCCAAGCGGCCGATTTGATTTTGCCCACCGCGATGTGGGTGGAAAAAGAAGGTGCCTACGGCAATGCCGAGCGGCGCACACAGTTTTGGCATCAACTGGTGACAGCACCGGGTGACGCAAAATCGGATCTTTGGCAATTGATGGAATTTTCAAAACGTTTCAAGATGGAAGAAGTGTGGCCGGAAGAATTACTTGCTAAAAAACCGGAATTTCGCGGCAAGACGATGTTTCAAATTTTGTTCGCCAACGGCGTTGTCAATAAATTTCCGACCACGCAAATTGAAGCGGGCTTTGATAATGACGAATCAAAAGCTTTCGGTTTTTATGTGCAGAAAGGGCTATTTGAGGAGTATGCGGAATTCGGTCGCGGACACGGACATGACCTTGCGACGTTCGATGAATATCACCAAGTGCGCGGGCTACGTTGGCCGGTGGTGAACGGTAAAGAAACCAAATGGCGCTATCGCGAAGGCACCGATCCGTATGTGAAAGCAGGCAGTGGATTCGATTTTTACGGCAACGCGGATCATCGTGCCAACATCATCGCCGTACCGTACGAGCCTGCGCCGGAAGAGCCGGACAGCGAATATCCGTTTTGGCTATCGACCGGGCGCGTGCTGGAGCACTGGCATTCCGGCTCAATGACCGGGCGCGTGCCAGAACTTTACAAAGCATTCCCAAACGCGGTGGTGTTCATGCATCCGGAGGATGCGAAGAAATTAAATCTGCGACGTGGATCAGAAGTGCGCGTGGTATCGCGACGCGGCGAAATGCGTTCGCGGATTGAAACCCGAGGCCGCAACAAACCACCGCAGGGCTTGATATTCGTGCCGTGGTTTGATGCGTCGCAGTTGATCAATAAAGTGACGCTGGATGCAACGGACCCGATTTCGAAGCAGACGGATTTCAAAAAATGTGCCGTCAAAATTGTTGCCGTGTAGCGCGAAAATTTGGGGGAAATAATGAAAAAAATATTCGCTCTACTCTTCACGTGCACAGCACTTTCCGCTGCTGCACAAGTTACCGATGGTCATCCAGACAACCATCCAAAGGGGCTGCGCGGCACCACACCGCTGGATAAAGAACCGGTGTCACCACTAATGCCAAAGATGGTGAACGACGACATCCGCAAAGGTCGTGCGTTTGCGATGCAGCCGCCGGTGATTCCACATCAGATTGAAAACTATCAAGTCGATAAAAATTTTAATAAATGCATGACCTGTCACGGACGCGACCGCGTACCGGATAGCCAGGCGCCGATGGTCAGCGTGACGCACTTCATGGATCGCGACAATAATTTTCGTTCCGAGATTTCCCCGCGCCGCTACTTTTGCACGCAGTGTCATATCCCGCAGATGGATGTAAAAGCGCCGGTTGAAAATACCTTTATCGACGCCGAAAAAGCGGCCGCGATCAAAAAGAGCGCCAAAAAATGAGCGCGCTTTCCCGTTTTGCGCGGACCAAGAATTTCTTTAGAAAATATTGGCTGACGCTGTCAACGCCAAGCAAATTTTTCTCACTCGGATTTTTGACGATTGGCGGATTCGTGGCGGGCATTCTATTTTGGGGCGGCTTCAACACCGCGCTGGAACTCACCAATACCGAAACCTTTTGCACCGGCTGCCACGAGATGCGCGACAACGTTTTTGCGGAATTGCAGCCGACGATCCACTACACCAACCGCTCCGGCGTGCGTGCGACTTGCCCGGATTGTCACGTGCCGCACAACTGGACGAGCAAAATCGCGCGCAAGATGCAGGCATCAAAAGAAGTGTGGGGAACGATCTTCGGCACCATCAACACGCGCGAAAAATTTGTCGATAAGCGATTGGAATTGGCTCAGCACGAATGGACGAGATTAAAAACCAACAACTCGCTCGAATGCCGCAACTGCCACAACCTGGACTCGATGGATTTCACGCGACAAAGCAAGCGTGCGGTGGATATGCATTCACCTTCGCTGGGGAAAGATGGAAAAGCGGGTGAGAAGACTTGTATCGATTGCCATAAGGGAATTGCCCATCGATTGCCGGATATTAAATCTGCCGAGATCAAGGCGGCAACTGCTGATGTCGAAGCGGGCAAGTGAGCATACGGTTTCTCACCCGACCATAAAGCACGCAAACCAAATCAGCCACAATTCGAGAGCAACAATTCGAAACTCTAGCACTGGCGCTTCTTTACAGGCGTTTCACCTGAAACGGCAATCTGGACACGGTGCTTCGTTTATTTATCCCAGCTCACGAATCGTCGCCAACGGCGGTGAATCCACTGCTTTTCGCGTACCCAATAATCCGGCCAGTGCGACGCCCATAGCGCCTCCAACTATGCCGATCAACGGAATCCACCAATTGATTGTGTAGGGAACGTTGATCACGCGCTCGGATAACACGGCCGCCAGCGCCATCGCGCCGACGCTTGCGATCAGGCCGGCGAGCAAACCAATCGCCAAGAATTCGGCGAGCTGCACGACGATCATCTGCTTGCGATTTGCACCCAGCGTGCGCATGACGGCGGCATCGAATACGCGTTCATCTTGGGTGCTGGCGATGGCCGCGTAGAGCACCACCAAGCCGGCGGCGAGTGCGAACATGAATACGAAGCTCACTGCGTTTGCGACCTGATCGGTGATGGTGCGCACCTGCGTCATGATTGCAGTGAGATCGATTACCGAAAGATTCGGGAAGCGTTGTACGAGCCCATTCACGACTGATTCATTGCCAGGTGCCAAATGAAAGCTGGAGATGTAACTCGCGGGGTAACTATCGAGCACACCGGGACTTGCGAGCACGAAGAAATTAGCCTTGAATGAATCCCACTCGACCTTACGCAGGCTGGTGACTTTTGCGCTAAATTTTGAACCGGCAATGTCATAAGTGAGCGTATCGCCAACGTTAATGCCGAGCGTTTTGGCAATGCCGTCTTCGACTGAAAATTGTTTTTCGGTGGAGTCGGGCGTCCAGAATTTTCCGGCGAGAATTTTGTTGTCGGACTGCAAAGTGGCTGAGGACGATAAATTGAATTCGCGTTCCGAAGTGCGCTTGGCGCGCTCATCTTTAAAATCGGCGGGTACCACTTTTTTGTCGTTGATTTCAACCAAACGCCCGCGCACCATGGGATACAAATCAGGAATGCTCAGATTTTTTTCTTTGAAGTATTGACGCACCTGATCAAGCTGATCGCTTTGCATATTGATCACAAAACGGTTCGGCATATTCTCGCCAAGATTGCCCTGCCATTTGGAAATCAAATCGGTTCGCACTAGCGTCAATAACAACATCGCCATAATGCCGAGCCCCAGCGCCATGATCTGGATGAGGCTACCACCAGCGTGGCGTTTCATAT
>JANMQR010000062.1:0-5158 GCA_031370625.1 Burkholderiales bacterium
CCGAACGTTCATTCAGGTTTTTTTGGGAAACCGCCGACGCCGCAACCGGCCTCGTGCCTGATCGTTGGCCGACACCGTCGTTCGCGAGCGTCGCCGCGATTGGATTCGCGCTGACCGCCTATCCGATTGGGGTCACACACGGCTGGGTAACACGTGAGGCCGCCGCTGCGCGTGTGCATGCAACACTGAAATTTCTTCATGATGCCCCACAAGGCCCCGCTGCCCGCGGCATGACTGGCTACAAAGGTTTCTTCTATCACTTCCTCGATATGAAAACCGGCCATCGTTTTAAACAAGTGGAGCTGTCCACCATCGATACCGCCTTACTGGTGGCAGGCGCACTTTACTGTGGTGGCTACTTCGATGGCACCAGTGCCGTGGAGGCCAGCATCCGTACGTTAAGTGAAGCCATTTATGCGCGGATAGATTGGCGTTGGGCGCAGGTACGCCCACCATCCATTGGTCACGGCTGGACACCGGAAGCCGGTCATCTGCCAAGTGATTACAAAGGCTACAACGAAGCGATGTTGTTGTACCTGCTCGCGCTGGGCTCGCCCGCAAATCCGGTGGACGCAAACGCGTGGGACGCGTGGACTAGCACTTATGATAGAGCGTGGGGCACACACTACGGGCAAACCTATTTGCACTACCCGGTTTTGTTTGTGCATCAGTTCACGCATTGCTGGGTCGATTTTCGTGGGCTGGCTGACGCATCGCTACGCGCACGTGGGCTTGACTACGCCGAAAACTCGCGGCGCGCAACACTAGCGCAGCACGCGTACGCGATAGCGAATCCGCAAGGCTGGGTTGGCTATGGGCGCGACTGCTGGGGCGTGACCGCATGCGATGGCCCAGCAGACATTACGCGCAGTGTCGGGGGCACGCCCCGCACCTTCCGCACCTACGCTGGCCGCGGCATCGATACCGCCTATGACGACGGCACTATTGCGCCTTATGGGGTTGGCTCTTCTATTACTTTCGCCCCTGAAATTGTCACCCCGACGCTCGCGGCCATGTGGCGACAGCATCATAAACATATTGTTGGTCGCTACGGCTTTTTTTCCTTCAATAGGAGCTTCACTTTTGCCGACGAAAAATTGACGCATGGCCGTGTGGTGCCCGGTTTCGGTTGGGTGGCTAACGATTTTCTGGGTATCGAAGTTGGGCCATTACTTGCCATGCTGGCGAACCATCGCGGCAGCACCGTGTGGAACACCATGCGCGTCAATCAACATGTGCAACGCGGGCTGACACGTGCGGGCTTTACCGGAGGTTTACTTGGTTGAGCAAAAAAATTGGAGTCGCCGCAGTTTTCTGGGCGCGACCACAGCACTCGGCTTGGCCGGTTGTGGTCGCGACGATGACCGCACGGTGCGCTTCTGGGCAATGGGGCGCGAAGGTGAAGTGGCGCAACAATTGCTCGCCGAATTTGTTCGCGAGAATCCGGATATTCGCGTGCATGTTGAACAATTACCGTGGTCAGCCGCACATGAAAAGTTGCTCACTGCATTCGCCGGTGATGCAACGCCCGATATCGCGCAAATGGGCAATACATGGCTACCTGAATTCGTCGCGCTCGGCGCGCTTGAGCCATTGGGTGAGCTGATGCGAGACTCCCCCGAGGTTGATGCAAGCGATTATTTTCCCGGTATTTGGGATACGAATCTGATTCAGCAAAAATTATTCGGTGTCCCTTGGTACGTGGACACGCGCCTGCTTTTTTATCGCCGCGATTTGCTCGCCAAAGCGGGCTTTGCCGAGCCGCCCACCACATGGGATGAGTGGACTACCATGCTTGTTGCGATCAAACAAATGGTGGGTGCGGCCAATTACGCGATTCTGCTGCCGTTGAATGAATATGATCCGCTCGTGGCGTTGGCGCTTCAGCAGGACGAACCGATCTTGCGTGAGGACGGACGCTTCGGCAACTTTCGCAGTGAGGGTTTTCGGCGCACGTGGCAGTTTTATCTGTCAATGTATGAGCAAAAATTGGCACCGCCAGCAAGCAGCAACGAAATCGCCAATGTATGGAACGAGTTCGCGCGTGGTTACTTCAGTTTTTATATTTCAGGGCCGTGGCAGATCGGTGAATTTCGACGGCGCTTGCCGCCCGCGATGCAATCTGCGTGGGCGACCGCGCCATTGCCCGGCCCACGCGGGCCAGGTGCCTCGATTGCCGGCGGGTCAAGCCTGGCGCTCTTTCGTCGCTCGCGCCACAAGAAATCAGCGTGGAAGTTGGTGCAGTATTTGTCGCGTCCTGTCGTGCAACAACGCTTCTATGCGCTGACCGGCAATCTGCCGCCGCGGCGTGCGGCCTGGAAGGAAAACGCACTGGCCGCAGATGTTGCGGCAATGGCGTTTCGCAGTCAACTGGAACGCGCACGCGCGGTGCCGAAGGTGCCGGAATGGGAGCGCGTCGCCACCGAATTACGCTTGATGGTTGAGCGCGTGGTGCACGGTGACATCACCGCTGACAGCGCGTTGCCCGCATTGGATTTACGCGTCGATCGGATCTTGGAAAAGCGGCGGTGGATGCTGACAAATGGCGTGGGGGCATGATGCGAATCACCGCAGGCTGGCTATTTGTCGCCCCTTCACTCATCGCCATTACCGTTTTTTTTGTGGTGCCGGTGTTTGCTGCATTGCTGATGAGTTTTACCGATTTCGATATTTACGCGTTAGCCGATCTGCGCAACATGCGCTTCGTGGGTCTCGACAATTACATACGGCTACTGAACACACCACTGTTTTGGCAATCGCTAGCCAACACTCTTTTATTTGTAGTGATTGGCGTGCCACTTTCAATCGGGGTTTCGCTCGGCGCTGCGCTTTTATTAAATTCGTCCGTCGCGCGCTTTGTTGGTTTTTATCGTGTGGCGCTGTTTGCGCCTGTGGTTACTACCCTGGTTGCAGTGGCAGTGGTTTGGCGCTACTTGCTGCACACTCGCTATGGACTGCTCAACCATGCTCTCAACAACATCGGCATTGCATCCATCGACTGGCTGGGCGATCCGCATTGGGCGATGCCATCAATTGTATTGCTATCAGTATGGAAAAATTTTGGCTACAACATGATCATTCTGTTGGCAGGCTTGCAGGCAATTCCGAAAGACATTTATGAAGCGGCGCGGATTGACGGCGCAACGCGCTTGCAACAACTGCGCTATGTGACGCTGCCATCGCTGGCGCCGATGTTGTTGATGGTGAGCATTTTGACCATGGCCGGGCACTTTCAGTTGTTTGCCGAGCCCTATGTCATGACCCAGGGCGGGCCCGCGCAACGCACCGTCACCGTGCTGTATTTTATGTACGAAGAAGGGTTCAAGTGGTGGAACCTCGGCTCGGCTTCGGCAGTCGCGTTTGTGCTGTTTGCCATCATGTTTGCGATTACCCTGCTACAGCTACGCGTGGCGCGTTACTCGGAGAGCACATGAAATCGCCGTCATTCGCACTCGCGGTCAATGTATCTCTTGCCATGCTTGCCGTGTGCGCACTCTTCCCATTGTTGTGGATGGTCTCGGTGTCGTTTATGGCGCCCGGCGAAGCCAGCACCTTCCCGCCACCGCTGTTACCGCGCGAGGCCACGCTCGCCAATTACCGGGAACTGTTTGCCACGGTGGGAATTAGCCGCCAAATAATCAACAGCGTGCTGGTCGCCGTCGGTGCCACCGTGTTGTCGCTGGCGTTTAACTTGAGTGCAGGCTATGCGTTCGCAAAACTTCGCTTTGTCGGTCGCGAGCGCCTTTTCCGCACCTTGCTTGGCGCACTGGTCATTCCCGGGCAGGTTGCCATGATGCCGCTATTTCTGATGCTCAAACAAATGGGTTTGGTGAACACCTATGCGGGTGCGTTGGTGCCATGGCTGGCGAGCGTGTTCGGGATTTTTCTGGTGCGCCAATATGCGATGTCCATCCCCAATGAACTCATCGAAGCCGCGCGCATGGATGGCGCGGGTGAACTGCGAATTTTCACGGCCATCGTCTTGCCGCTATTGATGCCGGTGGTGGTGACGCTATCGATCTTGACGTTTTTGGGCGCGTGGAATGATTTTATGTGGCCGCTGATTGTGCTCACTGATCGCGAGTTGCAAACCCTTCCGGTTGCGTTGGCGGGGCTATCGCGCGAGCATGTGCAAGATACCGAACTGATGATGGCCGGTGCTGTAATCACGGTGCTGCCCGTGCTGGTGTTGTTTCTGGCATTGCAACGTTACTATATGCAGGGTTTATTGATGGGAAGCGTGAAAGGGTGATGCGCTTTTTTATTTTGCTTCTCTGGCTTTGTGTGTGCATGGGCGGTGCGCGCGCAGCTACAGATCAGGGCAATATGCTCGACGATTTTCGCGATCATGCGCCCTGGCAAGCAATCGCCTCTGATCAGGTGCGCGCCAATCTGCGTGCGGATCGTGATGGTAGCTTGTGTCTGGACTACGACTTTGCCGGGGTTTCGGGCTATGCGGTAATGCGTCGTGCCTTACCCGTTAGCTGGCCCGCACAATTTAACCTTCTCCTGCGCATGAAGGGTAGCGGTGCGGCCAATGATTTTCAATTAAAACTCATTGACGCGAGCGGCGATAACGTGTGGTGGATGAATCGTCCAGGCTATCGGCTTCAGCCTAAGTTAAGCGAATTGAAAATTCGGCGCAGGCATATTGATTTTGCGTGGGGGCCAACGGCTGATCGCAAGCTTGAAAAAACGGCGTTCATTGAATTCGTCATTGCCGCCGGTAATGGCGAAGGTGCGGGCAGAAAAGGATCGCTCTGCGTTGCAGGGCTCAAACTCAGCCCGCGTGACCCCGACCCAACATCGTGGCCAGAACCACGCGTTACACAGCGAGCGCAGTTCGTCGATTTTGATTACGGACAGGCGCGAGAATTTAATGGTCTGCTGCTTCACTGGCCTAAACAAATTGGCAGAGTCGAATACGAAATTTTTAGCGCAACCGAATCAGGCCAGTGGCAGAAATTACGCCGAGTGCAACGCGGGGTTGGCGCGCTTGACGCGGTATTCCTGCCGGAAAGCGAGGCGCGTTATTTGCGAATACGCTGGCAAGGGCGCGCGACGGCACCTGCGGTATCAATTCAAAGCGCGCAGCAATGGCCCAACATCAATGCCGTGATTGCAAGCTTGGCGGCTACTGCACCGCGCGGTGATTTAC
>JANMQR010000075.1:0-9666 GCA_031370625.1 Burkholderiales bacterium
TTTTATACGCGCAACACGCGCGACGTTTTCGGACGACTTATTCATTCCTCATTCCCATACAGCGCATCCAGCTCGTCAAGCGCCGGGCGACGTTTTGAAACGGTCTTAATACTGAGTCCAAGCGCATCAAGTACGCGCAAAAGCGTATCCAGTTTCGCGCCGCGATCTCCCGATTCAAAACGCTGATAGGTCCGCAACGGGATGCCAGCGAGGCGTGCGATATCTTGCTGCGAGAGCTTGCGGGCGAGGCGGAGATTTTTAATTTCGGTAATTAAATTGGAGGCGCTCATATGCCAATTATGGCGTATTAACTGTTAATCGTATATATTTACGTCATTTATGGCGTAAAAAGTAAAACAACATAAAACAAAAAAACAAAAGCCCGCTTGCGCGGGCTTTTTTGCTTTCGGTTTTGCCATCCAAAATCATCTGGCTATGCCAATGATTTTGACTGACTAAAGCCGGGCAAAAGTAGGCTTATTTACGTAACCCCGACTTTTGCCCGAACCAAATTACATATCCATCCCACCCATGCCGCCCATTCCACCCATACCGCCACCGCCCATGCCGCCGCCAGATTCGTCTTTTGGCAACTCAGCAACCATGGCATCAGTTGTGAGCATGAGGGATGCGATTGAGGCTGCGTTTTGCAGCGCGAAGCGGGTTACTTTGGTTGGATCCAACACGCCCAGCTCAACCAAGTCACCGTATTCACCGGTGGCTGCGTTGTAGCCGAAATTGCCTTTGCCCTCTACTACCTTGTTCACAACCACGCTTGGCTCGTCGCCTGCGTTGTACGCGATCATACGCAATGGCTCTTCAACTGCGCGCATGATGATTTTGATACCGGCTTCTTGCTCAACGTTGTCGCCCTTGATCTTGCCAGCGTTGGTGCGTGCGCGCAGCAATGCAACGCCGCCGCCAGCAACAATACCTTCTTCGACCGCTGCACGGGTTGCGTGCAATGCATCTTCAACGCGAGCTTTCTTTTCTTTCATTTCGACTTCGGTCGCAGCACCAACACGAATCACGGCAACACCGCCAGCCAGCTTGGCCACGCGCTCTTGCAATTTTTCTTTGTCGTAGTCGCTGGTCGCGTCATCGATTTGTTTGCGAACCGTTGCTACACGGTTTTTGATGTCGTCTTCTGCACCAGCACCGTCGATAATCGTGGTGTTTTCTTTGCCGACTTCAATTTTCTTCGCACGACCCAAATCCTTCAAGGTCACGTTCTCAAGCTTCAAGCCTAATTCTTCAGCGATCACGGTGCCGCCGGTGAGAATCGCGATGTCTTCGAGCATTGCTTTACGACGATCACCGAAGCCAGGCGCTTTAACAGCGGTGGTTTTCAGAATGCCGCGAATGTTGTTAACCACGAGTGTTGCCAGTGCTTCACCATCGACATCTTCAGCGATGATGAGGAGCTGTTTACCGGACTTGGCAACTTGTTCCAGAATCGGCAGCAAATCACGAATGTTCGAGATTTTCTTGTCGTGCAACAAAATGAACGGATCATCCAACAACGCGACTTGTTTGTCTGGATTGTTGATGAAGTACGGTGACAAATAGCCACGGTCAAACTGCATACCTTCAACAACTTCCAATTCGTTGTCGAGTGATTTGCCGTCTTCAACGGTGATCACGCCTTCTTTGCCGACTTTTTCCATCGCATCAGAAATGATCTTGCCGATGTTTGCGTCAGAGTTCGCTGAGATCGCGCCGACTTGGGCGATTTCTTTGTTGGTGGTCGTTGGCTTGGAGATTTTTTTCAATTCAGCAACGATAGCCGTTACTGCTTTGTCGATACCGCGCTTCAAGTCCATTGGGTTCATGCCGGCGGCAACATACTTCATGCCTTCGACCACGATTGCTTGTGCGAGTACGGTGGCGGTGGTGGTTCCATCGCCTGCAACGTCGGAAGTCTTGGAAGCAACTTCCTTAACCATCTGCGCGCCCATGTTTTCGAACTTGTCTTTCAATTCGATTTCTTTGGCGACCGATACACCATCTTTGGTGATGGTTGGTGCGCCGAACGAGCGTTCCAGTACCACGTTGCGACCTTTAGGGCCCAGCGTAACTTTAACTGCGTTGGCCAGGACGTTCACGCCGGTGACCATACGCGCGCGGGCTGATTCGCCGAATTTGACTTCTTTAGCTGACATATTAATTACCTCTTAATTGAATTCGTTGCGGAAATTGTTGGCACACACTCTGTAAAAAGCACAAGGCTTTATTACTTGGTTGCCACAACAGCCATGATGTCTTCTTCGCGCATCACGAGAAGTTCGTCGCCGTCGACTTTTACAGCTTGGCCGGAATACTTGCCGAACAACACGCGGTCGCCGACTTTTACATCAAGCGGACGAACCTTGCCGTCATCACCCACTTTGCCATTACCGATGGCGAGCACTTCGCCTTGATCTGGTTTTTCAGCCACGGTATCGGGAATCACGATACCGGATGCGGTTTTCCGCTCTTCTTCTAAACGCTTAACGATCACACGATCGTGCAAGGGACGCAATTTCATAGCTCACTCCTGAAGTTGTTACGGTTACGAAAAATCGCCGTGTGATACGTGTTTAGCCAACTAATTTCCTTGGGCAAACGCCGCACGGCAAGAAATAAAACCTTGACTCGGGATCGAGCGCTAATCGATAGACTGCGTTATTAGCACTCAATATAGTCGAGTGCTAATTATGCGGGCTTGATGTGACAATTTCAAGTGCAATGCGGCATGAGGAGGCGAATAGCTCTATCATCAAAGGCATTCCAGAGGGGCGCTGACTTATCTGTAGTTATTCAGCCTCTTCTGCATAAGCCTTTTTATTTAAATGCATTACGCGGCAGTGAATACTAACTTATTAGCTGTTCCGTACATCATACTATCGAGCCAACATGCAAACCAAGCCGCCCAAAGCCGACAAAAAAACAGAAAAAAAACCAGTAGAAAGGCCGCTCGAAAAGCTTGGCTTGCATCCGCGTAACCGTCATCGTGGCCGTTATGATTTCGCAGAATTGGCGTCCACGCTACCGGATTTGCAGCCGTTTTTGATGCCCAATCCATTCGATGCCACGGAGACAACCATTGATTTTGCCAATCCTGCCGCCGTAAAAATGTTGAACGCGGCGCTGTTAAAACATTTTTATCACGTTAATTCTTGGCATATTCCGCCCGATTATTTATGCCCGCCGATTCCGGGCCGCGCGGATTATCTGCATCACGCGGCGGATTTATTGGCACTGACTAACGAAGGTGAAATTCCGCGCGGGCAAACAATTCGGGTGCTCGATATTGGTGTGGGCGCGAATATGATTTATCCGCTGATCGGTGCGGATGAATACGGCTGGCAGTTTGTCGGTACTGATGTTGATGTAGCCGCGATTAAATCTGCGCAGAAAATTATTGATGCGAATGAAAATATTGCCAGCGCGATTGAGCTTCGATTGCAGAAATTGGCGTTGAAAATTTTTGATGGCGTGGTCAACGCAGATGATCATTTCGATATCGTGATCTGCAACCCGCCGTTTCACGCATCAGCACAAGCCGCCGAAGCAGGCTCGCTGCGTAAATGGAAGAACTTGGGCAAAGCACGCACGGCGGAAACAAAACCCAAACTTAATTTCGGTGGGCAGGCCATTGAGCTTTGGTGCGAAGGCGGTGAAGCTGGTTTTGTGAGTCGCATGATCGCTGAAAGTGCGCAATACAAAAAACAGGTGCGGTGGTTTACGTCACTCGTTTCAAAGGAAGACAATCTGCCCGAAATCTACGGCGCGTTGCGAAAAGTCGGCGTGCAAAAAGTCGAGACTATCGAGATGGCGCAAGGGCAGAAGAAAAGTCGCATCGTGGCTTGGACGTTTTTGAAAGATACTACTAAAGCAACGTAATCCCATCCAATTGCGCCGCGCATTGCTCCCGCACGATCTCAATAAATTCGGCCACAAATGGTTGCTGCGATTTTGCTTTTGGCATGACCGCATGCAGCTCGCTCCACAGGCCTTGTTTGCCGATTCGCTTGCCGACAACGTAATCGTTCTCGATGTAATTGCGCAGCCCCCAATTCGGTAACGCCGCGATACCGCGACGGCTGGCGACGAGTTGTAAAATCGCAATCGTTAGTTCAGCGGTGCGACGTTTCAAATGAATACCGGCGGGCGTGAGCACTTCGCGAATCAAGTCAATTCGCGGCTCGGGTACGGGATAGGTGATGAGGGTTTCGCCGACGAGGTCATCAGCCTCGATAAATTTGCGGCGAGCAAGCCGATGTTCATTCGCCAACACCGCCAAAATCTCAAAACGAAATAGCGGCCACACGGTGATGCCGCGCAGTTTGGCAGGCTTCGATCCGACCACCAAATCAGCTTTACCGTTCGTCATCAAGCCGAGCGGATCGGGATGAAATCCGGCGACGAGATCGACTTCCACCTCCGGCCAGCGCCGCCGAAATTCATCCATCACCGGCATCAACCAATCAAAGCAGGTGTGACATTCGAGCGCGATCCGCAGCTCGCCGCCGGTGGCCGATTTCATGCGGAACAGATCGCGCTCGGCATCACCCATTTGCGGCAGCACATTGCGCGCGAGCGTGAGCAGGCGCGCGCAGGCGCTGGTTGGCTTCAAACCTTGTGGCGTGCGATCAAACAGCGCAATACCAAAATGCGACTCGATGGCGCGAATTTGGTGTGATAACGCAGATTGCGTGAGATGAACGCGCTCCGCAGCAGCGCTGAGATTTTGGTGATCTGCAATCGCCAAGAGCGAGCGAAGATGGCGGATTTCTAGCATGGACTTTAGATATGAATGAAATTCATATGAAAATGAAAAATGGTCGTTTGATTCATTCTACGCAGTTTGGAATACTTTGTGATCGTTCAATCATTGTTGGAGCACGTCCATGTCTCGTTCACATATTCTGGGTTTCCCGCGCATTGGCGCACAGCGCGAACTGAAATTTGCAGTGGAAGCGTTTTGGCGCAATGAAATTACGGCTGATGATTTGTCGCAGATTGGTGCGGATCTGCGCAAGCGTCATTGGGCGCTGCAAGCTGACGGAGGGCTGGATTTCATCGCGGCAGGAGAATTTTCATATTACGACCAGATGCTCGATATGACTGTTTTGTTGGGTGCTACGCCGACGCGTTTTGGTTTTGATGCGGCGAAATTGTCACGCGTGCAATATTTCGAATTGGCGCGTGGCAATGTTGCGCAACCGGCAATGGAAATGACCAAATGGTTCGACACCAATTATCATTTTTTGGTGCCGGAGCTTGATCAGGATTCGACGTTTAACGGCGGTATGGAATGGTGGCTGGACGACGTGTCGCAAGCATTGGCGCTGCACAAAAACGTGAAGCCGGTGTTGATTGGACCGGTGACGTTTTTGCGTTTAGCGAAATCTCATGCGGTGGGATTTGATCGCTTGTCGTTGTTGCCAAAGGTGATTGCAGGCTATCAGCGCATTATGAAGAAGCTTCACTCCCTGGGTATTGAGTGGGTGCAGATTGATGAACCTGCATTGGCGCTGGATCTGGAACCGGCCTGGCTTGATGCTTATGAAAGCGTCTACGCGGCGCTCGCATCCAGCGGCGTGAAAATTTTACTGGCGACTTATTTTGATAGCGTGGCAGATCATGCGCCGCGCATTGCAGCATTGCCTGTGCAGGGCTTTCACATTGATTTGGTGCGTGCGCCTGAGCAGCTAGATGCGTGGTTGAAAGTGTTGCCTGCGGATGCAATTTTGTCGGTGGGCGTGGTCGATGGCCGCAATATCTGGCGCAATGATTTACGCGCCACATTGTCATCCTTGCAACGCACTCGCGTAGCACTGGGCGAGCGCTTGTGGGTGGCGTCATCGTGTTCGCTGATGCACGTACCGGTATCGCTTGAGATTGAAATAAATTTTGATGCGGAGGTAAAACCTTGGCTCGCGTTTGCGACTGAGAAGCTGGGTGAGATTCGCGCGTTGGCGTTGGGTTTATCCAGCGGTGAAAAAGAAATTGCCGATGTGTTGAAAGCATCAGATGCAACTCAAACCGCGCGTCGTGAATCGAGACGCGTGACGAATCAGCTGGTGCAAAGCCGTGTGGCAGCAGTTGATGCAAAAATGGCTGATCGATCTAGCGCATTTGCAACTCGAATCGCGGTGCAGCGTAATGCGCTTAATCTGCCCACCTTCCCCACCACAACGATTGGTTCGTTCCCGCAGACTGCGGCGATTCGCCAGACGCGCGCTGCCTACAAACGCGGTGAAATTAAAGCAGAAAATTATTTGCAACGCATTCGTGAAGAGATTGAATTTACCGTGCGCAAACAAGAAGAGCTGGGTCTGGATGTGTTGGTGCATGGCGAGGCCGAGCGCAATGATATGGTGGAATATTTTGGTGAGCAGTTGTGGGGCTATGCGTTTTCGGCGAATGGCTGGGTGCAAAGCTATGGCTCGCGTTGCGTGAAACCGCCGATTATTTTTGGCGATATTCATCGCGCAGAAGCGATGACGGTCGAGACGATTCGTTACGCGCAATCGCTGACCACGCGCATCATGAAAGGTATGTTGACTGGCCCGGTGACGATGCTGCAATGGTCATTTGTGCGTGACGATCAGCCGCGTGAAACCACCGCGTTGCAATTAGCACTTGCGATTCGTGACGAGGTTGCGGATTTGGAAGCTGCTGGTATAAAAGTAATTCAAATTGATGAGCCCGCATTCCGCGAGGGCCTGCCAATCAAGCAACGCGATTGGTCGCATTATTTGGCGTGGGCGGTACGGGCATTCAAAATATCAGCAGCGGTTGCGAAAGATGAAACGCAGATTCATACGCACATGTGTTACTCGGAGTTCAACGATATTCTCGATTCCATCGCCGCGATGGATGCGGATGTGATCACGATTGAAACGTCGCGTTCGAATATGGAATTGCTGGAAGGCTTTGGGAAATTTGAATATCCGAATGAGATCGGGCCCGGTGTTTACGATATTCATTCGCCACGCGTGCCGAGCGCGGAAGCGATGACACGGCTGCTAAAACGGGCCGCCAAGGTGATTCCTGCTGAGCGGCTGTGGGTGAATCCGGATTGTGGTTTGAAAACGCGTGGCTGGCCGGAGGCAGAAGCAGCGTTAACGCAGATGGTATTGGCGGCGCGTGACATGCGGGCGCTGCATGCGGCCGAGGTTCTAAAAGCGGCTGAATAGAGGCATGCTCCAAACGGCAAGCGGGGTGCGCACTTTGAAGGCATATGCCTGAAGAAGCGCACCCCGCTTGCCGTTTCAGGCATTGCCTATTTTTAAACGTGCGAGTGCGGTTCTGCCGCCAGAAACGCGTGAATGCGATCAGCTGAAATAGTCGCGTCAACATAGGCGTTGCCGATCGCGTTCAGCAAAATTAATTTGATCACGCCCGCATCATTTTTTTTGTCGCGGCCCATGTGTTGCAGCATTTCATCGGGCGAGATGTTTGGCATCATAGTCGGCAAACCCGCGGCCTCAAATATTTTTTGTGTACGAGTCACAACGTTGGCATCTACGTGGCCGAGCGCGTGAGAAAATTTTGCCGCGATCACCATGCCGCATGCCACGGCCTCGCCATGCAGCCAGGTGCCATAGCCTAGTGCGGTTTCAATCGCGTGACCAAACGTGTGGCCGAAATTGAGCAGGGCGCGACCACCCTCTTGTGCGGTTTCGCGTTCGTCCGACGCCACAACTTCTGCTTTGATTTCGCATGAGCGCGTGATCGCATGCATGAGTGCGGCAGGATCGCGTGCGAGCAGGGAATCGAGGTTTTTTTCCAGCCAATCAAAAAATCTCGCGTCCAAAATCAGGCCGTATTTGATCACTTCCGCAAGACCTGCACGAAACTCACGATCAGGCAAAGTGCGGAGCGTACCTGTATCGGCCAACACCACTTGCGGCTGATAAAACGCGCCAATCATATTCTTGCCGCGTGGATGATTGATGGCAGTTTTGCCGCCGACCGACGAATCAACTTGTGCTAGCAATGTGGTCGGAATTTGTATGAACGGCACACCACGCTGATAGGTGGCGGCGGCAAAACCGGCGATGTCACCAATCACGCCGCCGCCTAGCGCGATCAGTGTGGTTTTGCGATCACATGAGTGTTCGAGCAGCGCATCGAAAATCATATTCAGCGCGGGCCAGCCCTTATGAGATTCTCCATCGGGCAGTATGATCGGAATGACCTTGATATTTGCCTTGGTTAGTTCCGTGGCGAGTTTTTTACCATAGAGCGGCCAAATGACATCGTTGCTCACCAGCGCTACGCGAGGTTGCGGCAGGTGCGCAGTGATCAGCGGTATTTGATCAAGCAACCCAGCGCCGACATGAACGCGATAGCTGCGCGCGGCGAGAGACACGTTGATTTGCTGCTGATCGGTTGTGGCGGCGGGTGCTGGCATGATGGTCTTTTGATCTTTTAGTTGAGCTTAATATTGTCACACGTGGATCATGCAAAAAAGCTCAATGATTGATCTGGCACGGTAGTGGTTTAGATCGCAATGATTTCGCTGTAATTTTCATGCTTTGGCGAGCATGCCCAACGATGTTAATTCATCAACAATCTGTTGAGCGAGCTTACCAATATTCTCACGGCTCGCGTTCACCACGATGTGTGCCGCCTCGCGGTAGAGCGGCTCACGTATCTGCAACAGTGCGCTCAACACGGCTTCGGGATCGTCGCCTTGCAAAAGTGGGCGCTTGGTATCGCGCCGCGTACGTTCGCGAAGCTCAGCAAGCCCTGTCTGCAGATAAACGACTGCGCCATGTTCGCGCAGCGCGATGCGATTCGCGGCGTCGAGTATGGCACCGCCGCCTGTTGCCAAAACGATGCCGCGTTCTATGACGAGCTTCGAAATCAGTTCCACCTCCCGCGCGCGAAAACCGGGCTCGCCCTCAATTTCAAAAATAGTTGCGATGGATACACCGGTGCGAGAGACGAGCTCTTTGTCAGCATCCACAAAGCGCAGCGCCAGCTGTTTCGCGAGCGCTTTCCCCACAGTGGTTTTTCCTGCGCCGGGCATGCCGATGAGGAAAATATTGGGCGCGATAACTGAGTCATTTTGCATAAAATTGTCGATGCTGAACCAGGTGATTTTGAAGTTTAGAAAGAAAAACGGGGCGCTTTAAAGCGCCCCGTTGGTAACAAATGCTACTGCGGCTATTTTCTTTTCAACTAGCGAATGGTGAGTTGGTCTTTAACGATACGCGGCGTGATAAATATTAGCAGTTCCGTTTTGTCGTCCTGCTTGACCGTGCGTTTGAACAAGTTGCCCAAGTAGGGAATATCGCCGAGTAGGGGGATTTTGTCCACGTTGGTACTGGTGGTTTGTTCGTACACGCCACCGAGCACTGCGGTGTCGCCGTTGTCAACCAGGATTTGCGTGGTAATTTCTTTCTTGTCGATACTTGGGATGCCGTCAATTAACGCGCCGACTGTATCTTTCTTCACCAACAGTTCCATAATGATTTTATCGTCTGGCGTGATTTGCGGGGTTACTTCCAGCGATAGCACGGCCTGCTTAAATGCAACTGTCGTTCCGCCGCTGGCTGCCTGGGTGCGGTAGCCGATCTCGGTACCTTGCAAGATAATGGCCTTACGCTTGTCAGCGGTGATTAGGCGCGGGCTTGAGACAACTTTTCCGCGGCGATCAGCTTCAAG
>JANMQR010000088.1:0-26333 GCA_031370625.1 Burkholderiales bacterium
GGAACCCAAGGTTGGTTAACTTGGCGGAAATGTAACGAACTTGGATTCCCGCCTGCGCGGGAACGACGAGGTTTTAATAGCCTCTCAACTTTTTGCTATGTTCACCATCAAAAAACTAAATTCCACCAGCGCCACCTTCGAGACTGATCTCGGTAAACTGCTCGCGTTCGAATCCGCGCAGGATCCGAAAGTGGAAACCATTGCCCGCGAGATTTTGGCGAACGTTCGCGCGCATGGCGACGCGGCGTTACTTGATACCACCGCGCGTTTTGATCGCTGGACACCCGCATCCGCCACCGCACTCGAAATCAGCCAACATGATTTGCAAGCGGCGCTTGTGAACTTGCCTGCTGATATCCGTGCTGCTTTAGAAACCGCTGCAGAACGTATTCGCACTTATCACAAACATCAGCTGCAGCCCTCATGGCAATACACGGAAGCCGATGGCACGGTGCTCGGCCAACAAATTACCGCATTGGATCGCGCCGGCCTGTACGTGCCGGGCGGCAAGGCGGCGTATCCGAGTTCGGTTTTGATGAACGCGATTGCCGCGAAAGTGGCGGGGGTGCGCGAACTGATCATGGTCACACCGACGCCGGATGGCATCGTCAATCAAACCGTGCTCGCGGCGGCCGCATTGGCCGGTGTGGATCGCGTATTTCGCATCGGCGGTGCGCAAGCGATTGGCGCGCTGGCCTACGGCACGGCGACGGTGCCTGCGGTTGATAAAATCGTCGGGCCGGGTAACGCATTTGTCGCGGCGGCGAAGCGTTTTGTATTCGGCCAGGTTGGTATCGATATGGTCGCCGGCCCTTCGGAAATTTTGGTGATCGCGGACGGCAAAACCAATCCGGATTGGGTGGCGATGGATTTATTTTCGCAGGCCGAGCACGATGAAATTGCGCAATCGATTTTGCTGTGTCCCGATGCGGCATACATTGAACGTGTCGCGGCGAGCATGGAAAAACTGCTTGCGACCATGCCACGCGCTGACATTATTCGTGCGTCGCTATCGAACCGCGGTGCGCTAATTCAAGTGCGCGATTTGGATGAAGCGTGCGAGATTTCCAACCGAATTGTGCCTGAACACTTGGAATTATCCGTTGCGGATCCTGAAGCATTGTTGCCAAAAATTCGTCATGCCGGCGCGATTTTTATGGGGATTTTCTCATCCGAATCGCTGGGCGATTATTGTGCGGGGCCGAACCACGTTTTGCCCACATCACGTACCGCACGCTTTTCTTCACCACTCGGCGTTTACGATTTCCAAAAACGCTCGTCGATTATCCATGTCTCACGCGAGGGCGCGCAAACACTCGGACGCATAGCCGCCACACTTGCGCGTGCCGAGGGCTTAGAAGCGCACGCGCAGTCCGCCGATTTCCGTATCGATTAGTTGATGAAGCCAAACGATATTATTCGCCCAGAAATTGCGGCATTGTCTGCGTATCACGTTCAGCACAGCGCCGGTTTCATCAAACTGGATGCGATGGAAAATCCCTATGATTTTCCGGCAAACCTCCAAGATGCCCTATTGGCGCGGCTTTCCGAGGCAACGCTAAATCGTTATCCGAGCGCGGGTGCGCCCGAATTGAAAAACTCAATTCGGCACGCGATGAAAATTCCCGCCGAGATGGATATTTTGCTCGGCAATGGCTCAGACGAAATTATTCAAATTATCGCGATGGCGTTGGCAAAACCGGGCGCGACTCTATTGTCAGTTGAGCCTGCTTTTGTGATGTTCAAAATGATCGCGACATTTTGCGGTTTGAAGTATGTGGGTGTGCCGCTGAAGTCAGGCTTTGACATTGATGTTGCGGCAATGCTGGCGGCGATTGAGCGCGATAAACCAGCTGTGACATTCATCGCGTATCCCAATAATCCCACCGGCAATTTATTTGCTCGTGATTCAGTCGAGCGCATTGTCGAGGCATGCGAAAAAAATAGTGGCTTGGTGGTGATTGACGAAGCCTACTTTGCGTTCTCCAGTGAATCGTTTTTGCACGGCATTGCCAATTATCCGAATGCGGTGTTGATGCGCACGGTATCGAAGCTGGGACTCGCGGGCGCGCGGCTGGGCATGCTGATGGGTCGTCGAGAATGGCTACAAGAATTCGACAAATTGCGACTGCCGTACAACATCAATGTATTGACGCAAGCGGCGGCCACGTTCGCAATGGAACACTACGATGCATTACTGGATCAAGCGCAATTAATCACCGATGAGCGTACTCGTTTGGCTGCGACGTTGAGCGCAATTCCCGGCATTTCAGTGTTTCCTTCGCAAGCTAATTTTTTGCTGATTCGCGTTGCCGATGCGGATCGCGTTTTTTCAGCTCTCGTCTCGCGTAAAATATTAGTGAAGAATCCGAGTCGATCACACGCACTGCTCGCGAATACCTTGAGACTCACCATCGGCACGCCGACCGAAAACGATGCGATGATTTCAGCATTGAAAGAAATCGCCTAAATTTAGAAATTATGAGAACCGCCGACATCACCCGTGACACCAAAGAAACTCAAATCCGCGCCGTTGTTAATCTCGACGGCAAAGGCGTCTCCAAACTTGATTCCGGCATTCCGTTTCTTGATCACATGATCGATCAAATCGCGCGGCATGGCATGATTGATATTGAATTGAAAGCCACAGGCGATTTGCAAATCGACGCGCATCACACGGTGGAAGATGTCGGCATTACGCTCGGCCAGGCGATTGCCAAAGCGGTCGGCGACAAGATGGGCATTGTGCGCTACGGGCACGCCTATGTGCCGCTGGATGAGGCGCTGTCGCGGGTCGTGATCGATTTGTCAGGCCGTCCGGGTTTGAGTTTCAACGTCAACTTCACGCGGGCGCGCGTCGGCGAATTTGATGTCGATTTGTTTATCGAATTTTTTCAAGGCTTTGTGAATCATGCGCTTGCCTCAATCCACATCGACAATATTCGTGGCGTGAATTCACATCATCAGGCGGAGACGATTTTTAAAGCGTTCGGGCGTGCGCTGCGCATGGCATGCGAGCTTGATCCGCGTGCGGCAGGAATTTTGCCTTCGACTAAAGGTTCGTTGTAGCTCGCCCAGTTTCCAACATGCAAAAACTCGTTGTAGTCGATTACGGAATGGGCAATCTTCGCTCGGTGGCGAAGGCGTTTGAATTCGTGGTGCGCGAAAAGAATCTTGCCGTTAACGTCTCAATTTCATCATCACCAGAAACTGTGCGGAATGCCGACCGCGTAATCTTTCCTGGTCAGGGCGCGATGCCGGATTGCATGCGTTATTTGCGTGAGAGTGGTTTGGAAGAAGCCGTGCGTGCAAGTGCTGCGACAAAGCCATTTTTCGGCGTGTGCGTCGGCATGCAAATGCTGTTTGATGTTTCGGAGGAAGGCGACACACCCGGCCTCGGGCTTTTCGCGGGGAAAGTGGTGCGATTTCGTCCTACAAATCGAACGCTGAAAGTACCGCATATGGGCTGGAATGAGGTGATGCAAACTCGTACTCACGAGTTATTCAAAGGCATCGCCGATGCAGAGCGTTTTTATTTCGTGCATAGTTACTTTTGCGCACCCGACGAAAGCCCCGACGACGTTACCACCGCACATACAAACTACGGTGGTAAATTCACGGCGGCAATTGGGCGTGATAATATTTTTGGTACGCAATTTCATCCTGAAAAAAGTCATCATGCCGGTTTGAAGTTATACGAAAATTTCCTTCACTGGAATCCGTAATTACTTTTTCTTTCCTCCTCCCGTCACCACCATTCCATCATGCTAATTATTCCGGCAATCGATATTAAAGACGGCCAGTGCGTGCGTCTTGAAAAAGGCGAAATGGCGTCCGCCACCGTGTTCTCAAACAATGCTGGCGAAACCGCGCTGAAGTGGCTTGAGATGGGCGCCAAGCGCCTGCACGTGGTGGATCTGAATGGCGCGTTTGCGGGCAAGCCGAAAAACGAAAAAGTGGTGAAAGAAATTATTGCGGCAGTAGGCGACGATATGCCGATTCAACTCGGCGGCGGCATCCGTGATCTTGATACGATTGAGCGTTATCTCGATAGCGGCGTGACCTACATTGTGATCGGCACGGCGGCGGTAAAGATTTCCGGTTTTCTCCATGAGGCGTGCGATGCATTCCCCGGTCACATCATCGTCGCGCTTGATGCGAAAGAAGGCAAGGTCGCGACCGATGGCTGGTCGAAATTAACCGGGCACGACGTGATTGATCTTGCCGTGCGCTTCCAAGATTATGGCGTGGAAGCGGTGCTCTACACCGACATCGGCCGCGACGGCATGATGACCGGCGTGAATATTGAAGCCACGGTGAAACTCGCGCAAGCGCTCACGATTCCGGTTATCGCCAGCGGTGGGTTAAATGATATTGAAGACGTGAAACGTCTGATGGCGGTCGAAGATGAAGGCATCATGGGCGCGATTACGGGCCGCGCGATTTACGAAGGCAAGCTCGATTTTGCGAAGGCGTGCGAGCTGGCGCATGCGACGGAGAAGTAGTAATTCTTATGCGTAGCTCTAAAAAAAACTCCGTCGTTCCCGCGCGGGCGGGAACCCAAGTTTGGTTAAATTAGCGATACATCAACGAACTTAGGTTCCCGCCTGTCGATGGAGACACCATTCGGTGCGCGGGAACGACGAATTTCTCCTGTGTAGATACCAGCATCCACGTGCTCTCCCAAGCAAAAATGCCCCATTCGCTGCACCTATCAAAGACTTTACTATGTTAGTTCTCCATGTTGGCTAAGCGCATCATCCCCTGCCTCGACGTCAACGCGGGCCGCGTTGTTAAAGGCGTTAATTTCATCAATCTGCGCGACGCAGGCGATCCGGTCGAGATCGCAAAAAAATACAACGACGAAGGTGCGGATGAAATCACGTTTCTTGATATCACGGCAAGCTCGGATCAACGCGGCCTGATTCTCGACATCATCGAGCGCGTGGCCGAGCAAGTATTTATTCCGCTGACCATTGGCGGCGGCGTGCGCGAAGTGAGCGATGTGCGCCGTTTACTGAATGCGGGCGCGGACAAAATCAGCATCAACACTTCTGCGGTGACGAACCCGCAATTGGTGAAAGAAGCGAGCGATAAGTACGGTTCACAGGCAATTGTGGTGGCCATTGATGCGCGCAAAAAAACATCGGGTGGCGGCTGGGAAGTTTTTACGCATGGCGGCCGCACTGCCACAGGCCTTGATGCAGTTGAGTGGGCCGCGAAAATGAATGCGCTCGGTGCTGGCGAAATTTTATTAACCAGCATGGATCGCGATGGCACCAAATCCGGCTTTGATTTGGCTCTCACGCGCGCAGTCGCGGAAGCCGTGAGCGTGCCCGTGATTGCCTCTGGCGGCGTCGGCAATCTCGATGATTTAGCGGACGGCGTGCTCGAAGGCAAAGCCGATGCGGTACTCGCGGCGTCGATTTTTCATTTCGGTGAATTTACGGTGCGACAAGCGAAAGAACATATGGCGGCGCGCGGCATTGAGGTACGGTTATGACGCCGCTTTTGCACGAGGCTATCGCATGGAATGAACACGGTCTGGTCGCGGCCATTGCACAAGATGCGACGAGCCGCGAGGTGCTGATGATGGCGTGGATGAATCGCGAATCGCTTGCGCTAACATTGCAAACTGGCGACGCGCACTACTGGTCGCGCTCACGCAAGGCGCTGTGGAAAAAAGGTGAATCGTCGGGACACATTCAGCATGTCAAATCAATTCGTCTCGATTGCGATGGCGACACCATTTTATTGACGGTGGAACAAGTCGGCGGCATCGCCTGCCACACCGGTCGCGCGAATTGTTTTTTCAATTTGGCGGAAAATGGGCAATGGATTGTAACGTCGCCTGTGCTAACTGAGCCCGGCAATTTCAAAACCGATTGAAGATCATGAATGACACCCTACAACGACTTGAAGCCACGATTGCCACACGAAAAAGTGCCGCGCCCGATTCATCCTACGTTGCAAAATTGAACTCAAAAGGTTTGGATGCGATCCTGAAAAAAGTCGGCGAAGAAGCATTTGAAACAGTCATCGCCGCGAAATCAGGTTCGCGTGAAGAGACTATTTATGAAACCGCTGATTTACTATTTCACACGCTCGTCATGCTGGGACATCAAAATATTGCACTGGCGGAGGTGCTGGCCGAGCTGGATCGCCGTGAAGGCACATCCGGCATTGTTGAAAAAAATGCGAGGACTTCTTAATGTCAGCAACAGCAGAAAACAACACCATTTTTGGCAAAATTTTGCGTGGAGAGATTCCGTGCAAACGCATTTATGAAGATGATGAAGTGTTGGCGTTTCACGATATTCATCCCGCGGCGGAAGTACATTTTTTGATCATCCCGAAGCAATTTATTCCGAGTTTGGCGGAAGTCACCGCCGCCGATGCGCCGATTTTGGGGAAGTTGCTAGCGCTGGTTCCCGTGCTGGCTGCCCAGGAAGGTTTGACCGATGGTTTTCGCACCGCGATCAATACGGGCAGGCTGGGGCGCCAAGACGTGTATCATTTGCATATTCATGTGTTTGGCAACCGCCCGGGAAGTGATCCCTTGCGGTTGATGGCCGGGGCAGACTAGCGCCACTTGCGATAAAATACGTTGAACACAGTTTGCGTGGGAACATTGGCTGAACCTGCGCATCCTAACGATTTCCACTGCCCTCGTTCATTGAGCAGTTGCTGTTATCGTCCGAGCACAGCCCGAGTCATGCGCGTGAACACACCGCCATGAAGCGACCGCAGAGACGACATTCATTTTTTAGGAGATCAACATGGGAAGTTTTAGCATCTGGCACTGGCTGATTGTATTGGCTGTGGTTCTGCTCATTTTCGGCACCAAAAAACTGCGCAATATCGGCAGCGATTTAGGTGGCGCGGTGAAGGGTTTTAAAGACGGCATGAAGACCGACGAAGCCGACAAAAAACCGGATCAAATCGCGACTGAAAAATCCGGCCAAACCATTGATGGTGAAGTGAAGGATAAACAAAAATCCTGAGTTTGAGGATCGTGGGGCGCGGCTTGATTTATTTTTTCGTTCAGCCCACCTGTCCTTCAGCCCATCTGTCCTTCACTCTTGTCCTAGCAGCCTAAAATGTTCGACGTTGGATTTTCTGAACTTGCCCTGATCGGTGTCGTGGCGTTGGTCGTGCTCGGCCCCGAGCGCCTGCCTAAAGTCGCGCGCACGGCAGGACATTTGTTTGGTCGCCTTCAGCGTTATGTGAACGGCGTGAAGGCCGATATTTCGCGCGAAATGGAAGCGAGTGAATTCGCGAAACTAAAACAGGAAGTTCAGGACGCCGCCAAGTCGTTCGAGAAAACCGTCAACGAACAAAGCAATGCGCTGGAAGCTGAAGCAAAGGCGATTCAGATTGATGCCGAAAAAGCGTTGGCGGATCAGAGCGCGAATAAAGTCATCGCCGATGCCGTACCAGCCGCAGCGCCTACCACTGCACCCACCCAGGCAGAAATATTGGCCGCTGAAGATGCTGTGTTCGCAACCCCGTCATCCGCTATCGCCACACCAAACCCTAGCACTGGCGCGGCTTCGCACCGGTTTTTGCCTGCTGATGCAAGCGGGGCGGATACCTTTGGCCAAAGCGCTTTCGATTTCGGGATTGAGCCGACCCGCGTAAGCAAACGATCTGCCCGCGCCATCGCGAACATAAATGCGGGCGAGAGCACGCCCGCATGAGCGCCAGCACTGAGACCGCGCAAGACACGTTTGTTTCGCACCTGATCGAGCTGCGCAATCGCTTGGTAAAAGCGATTCTGGCGTGGCTGGTCGCGCTAGTACCGTTAATTACGCCGCCGTGGTTTCTTGCTGGCAAGCTGTATGATTTTTTATCACTGCCGATGATAAACGCGCTGCCAGCCGGCTCCAAAATGATCGCGACTGGCGTGATAGCGCCGTTTTTCATTCCACTCAAAATCGCGATGCTCGCCGCGTTTTTGATTGCGCTGCCAATCATTCTTTATCAAGCTTGGGCGTTCATCGCACCTGGCTTGTACAAACACGAGAAAAAATTTGTGCTGCCGCTGATTTTTACCAGCACCGTGTTGTTTTTTGTCGGGATGGCATTTTGTTATTTCTTCGTATTCAAAATGGTTTTCACGTTCATCGCGCAAATGGCCCCTGCTTCAATCAACGTCGCGCCCGATATTGAAAACTACTTTAATTTTATTTTGGGCATGTTCATGGCCTTCGGCGTCGCATTTGAGACGCCAGTCGTTGTCGTCGTCTTGGTCGCAACCGGGCTGGTCTCAATTGCCACGCTCACCGAAGTACGCCGCTATGTGATCGTCGGCGCGTTTATCGTCTCGGCCGTCGTCACGCCGCCCGATGTGGCGTCACAGCTCGCGCTGGCAATTCCGCTATGCATTTTGTATGAGATTGGCATTATTGCGGCACGGTTATTTGTCAAGCCGAAGGCGGCTGAGACAGATGTGGTTGTTTCCTAACCGTATCTATTTCACCATCACCGGAAAAGCAGGCGGCGTTGGCTTTCTCATCGGCTCTTTCGCCATCTTGTCCAGCAAATAACTGATCGCGGTTTCAAGCTGTTTGTCGCTGCCGTTAAACGTCGCGAATGGCAAATTATCAACGGCAATATCGGGTGCCACACCGACACTCTCGGTAATCCAAGCGCGCTCTTTACCATCATCCACAAACGAGCCAAATTCCGCCGCGCGCGCGAGGCCGTTATCGCTTAACCGGTTTTGATCTGACAGCCAAATGCCCGCACCGGCAGTGGTCATGCCGATCAACGGTGCGATACCGAGTCTTCGCAATCCTTGCGCCATGGTTTCGCCATCGGAATAGGTGTCCGCATCAATCAGCGCCACCACGTGCCCGCGGAAAGCAAGCTGCTGGTTGGATCGCACTTGATCGGCGTCGCGTGATTGCCAAAAATGCCAGGCGCGACGTTGCAGCTTCTCGATAATCCAGCTGTCGATACTGCCACCGCGATTGTGGCGCAAATCGAGGATCAATCCTTCGCGCTGGTAGACCGGATAAAACTCGCGCGCCCAACGTGCAATGTCGGCGGCTCCCATCGCTTGCAGATGGACATAGCCAATGCGATTGCTGCTGGCGCGATTGACCAAATTGCTGCGCTCGCGCTCCCACGTGAGATAGCGCAATTCACGATCGCGACGCGGATCAATCGGTGTGACGATCACATCGCGCGATTTACCAGCGGAATTTTGAATCGACAACAAGACTTGACGATTATTCTGATTGCGCAACAATTCACCGAGGCTGGACGCGGTTGCCGGAATGCCATTCACCGTGGTAACCGTCTCGCCCACTTTCACATTCACCTCGGGACGCGCCAGCGGACTGCGCTCTTCGAGCAATTCAGGGTCGCCACCAAATATTTTTGTCACGCGAAAACCAAGCGGCGTTTTTTCCACATTCGCGGCCAGACTGCCGACATCAATCGCATCCGCGCCACGTCGCAAATCCTGCGTAAATACTTGGCTGTGCAGCGCGGACAATTCGGAAATCATTTGCGCGATCACATCGTTTACTTCCGCGCGATCCGTCACACGCGCCATCAGCGGTTCATATTTCGCGCGGGCTTTGGGCCAATCCACGCCGTGCATATTTTTATCGTAAAAATAATCGCGATGCATGCGCCATGCGTCGACAAACATTTGTTTCCATTCTTCGCGCGGATCGAGCGAATACGTCCAGTCACGCAGATTCACCGCAAACTTTGCCTGATCAGGCGGTGGCGGCGCGGCCTTGCCTGCGTCAAAAATAAACAAATCGTTTTGACGGCGAATAAAAATTTTCTTGCCGTCTTTGGTTAATTCATATTGCCTAATTTCATCGAAAAACAAATCAATCACCGGTGGCGTCAATCCCGGCGCTTCAATGGCAACCGAACGCAGCGATATTTTTCGCTCTACGCTTGCCTCGGTCACTTGAAAGTAAAGCCGCTTGCCGTCCGTTGCCAATGCCGAATAGTTACCTGCGGGAATGGGCACTTCATAAAGGCGCTCTGACAAACCCGCCAGCGTCAGCGGCGTCACTTTTGGCGATGTATCCGGTTTCGCACCAGCGCCTGCGCTCGCCTTGGACTCAGCACCACTGCTGCCGGCCGCGGCAGCTCCAGTGGGCTCTTCCTTATCTGGTGTGATTGGCGTTGCAGGCACTGGCGCAGGCACAGCGGGCGGCGCAACAGGTACCGGCGCTGGCTTTGGCTCAGGTTTTTTCTCGGGCTCACTCTTCTGCAATTCGTCCTTCGGCAAAAACGGCCAGCGCGCCGCGGGATCAAGCGCTAACGCATAAATCCTGGTCTGCCGATCAAAAAATGGCTCGGGATTGCGCTGTCCCCACGGGCTCGTCACCACCGATTGCAGATTGCGATTCGATAAAAAATAAAGCCACTTGCCATCAGGACTAAACGCGGGATCACGCGCGATATAGCGATCACTGGTGAGCTGCGTCATTTTTTTAGTCGCGACTTCAATTAAATGGACAGCCTCAAATCCGTTCTCGGTTGCTTTGTTTAGCACCAGCCAACGACTATCGGGCGAGAAGACAATATTTTCATAGCCATCAAACGCGCTGCGATCAATTTGCGTGTCAACACCGGTTACTAAATTAAGTAAATAAAGTCGGCGGTCTTTATCGGTGTGCGCGATCCATTTGCCATCCGGAGAAGGGAACGCACGTTCACGCAACACGGTCGCGTTCTTGGTGAGCTGCTTCGCCGCACCCACGCCGTTCGCCGGATAGCGCCACAATTCCACTTCGCCCGACGTATCGGCAAACGCATAAATCGATTTGCCGTCGTGCGAGAACACGCCCCGGCGCGTCCTCACTTCGCTTACGCGCGTCACCTCCACCCGTCGACCCGCACCCGCAGGCATCACCAGCACCTGCCCACGCGCAGCGATGGCGACGCGATCACCCGTGGGCGATGGCTCGATGTGGCTGACAAAATCCCACGGCGTTTTTATCCAACGGGCACGGGTTTGTTCAAAATCAGATTGCAGCGCAATCTCGATTTTTCGGCTTGCATTGGCCGCCGTATCGAGCACGTAAATGTCCGCGCCGCGCTGGTAAATTATGCTTTCCGTCTTGCTCGTCGCGCTCACAAAAATCGACGCGCCGCGAATGTCGAAATCCACGTGGCGCGTGTGCTGTTGCGCATCGCGGCCGTCCATATTCATCGACCATACGTTCATCGTGCCGTCGCGATTGGATAGAAAATAAATACGCGTGGCACCGCACATCGGTTGACGACTGGTGCCTTTGTAGTCCGCCGTCAGAGGCAGTGCTTCGGCATTGCCGTTCCACATCCATATTTTCTGTGCGAGCCCGCCTTCGTATCGTTTCAGGCTGTCCGAGTTCACAGGCTGTCGGGTAAAGAAGAGCGTGTTGTTGGCCTTGGCGTAGCAGCCTTCCGCCGCATCGGCCAGCGGCACGGCTTCCACTGCACGGGTTTTTATATCCACCGTGTACAACCGCGCACTGGGTTTATCCGAATATCGCGCTGTGTTGTAAAGCACTTTGCTATCGTTGGCCCAGCCCTGCACGCGCGCGTTGTCGCCATCAAAGGTCAAACGCGTCGGTGCGCCGCCAGCAATCGGCATCACATAAACTTCTGCCGGGCCTTCGTAGCGCGCGGTAAATGCCACTGATTTACCATCGGGCGAAATCGCCGGATTCGACTCTTCACCTGCATGCGTGGTGAGCCTTTGCGCCGCGCCGCCCGAAATATTCGTGCGCCAAATATCACCCTCGGCCACGAATACGATTGCTTCTGCCGACATCGCAGGCTGGCGATAGTAGCCAAGTGATGCCGCAGTCTGAGCGTCCGCTTGTATCGCGGTGAATGTAAGTAGAATTGAGACGGCACTAGTGACAACGCGCGGAAGCGAGAACATAAAAAATTTCCTTGGGCGATGAAGTGCTGGTCGGCGTGACCAGAAAAATATTTGCTGTACTTTAGCAGGCGAAAACCGGAATGAATAGCACCGCTGTCGGTGATGCCAGCCCAGGCGCTACAATCGCACAGTGAAACTTTCCATCATCATCCCCACGCTTAACGAGGCCGCCAATATTGGCGAGCTGCTCAAGCGACTTGAACCCATGCGCGCGCGCGGCACGGAAGTGGTTGTGGTGGATGCCGACAGCACCGATGCGACGCGCGACATTGCAACCCAGCTCGCGGATCGGGTAATCTCCAGCGAGCGCGGGAGAGCAATGCAAATGAATGCGGGTGCCAAAGAGGCATCGGGCGACACACTGCTGTTCCTGCATGCTGATTCAGTTCTTCCCGCGAATGCTGATGAATTGATTACGCTCGAATTAAGCGATCCACGGTTTACGTGGGGTCGTTTCGATATAGACATTGCGGGCGCGCACCGCATGCTCCCGGTGATCGCCTGGTTCATGAATCATCGCTCCCGGCTGACCGGCATTGCCACCGGCGATCAAGGCATCTTCGCCACGCGCACGGCTTTTGACATGGTCGGCGGTTTTCCTGAGCAACCGTTAATGGAGGATTTGGCGATCTGCGCGCGCTTGGCTCGCGTGTCGCGTCCAATCTACGTGAACGCTCGTATCACTACGTCTGGCCGCCGGTGGGAAACATACGGCGTGTGGCGAACGATTTTTTTGATGTGGCGTCTGCGGCTGAACTATTTTATGGGCGCTGATCCCGCGCGTCTGCATCGCATTTATTATGGTGCTGTCTTAAATAATGGAAAATAATTTTGTCGTCATCGTGTTCGCAAAAGCACCCATTCCAGGGCACGCCAAAACGCGCTTGATTCCAGCGCTGGGCGCAGAGCAGGCGGCGCTGCTGCATGCAGCTCTAACAGAACGCGCGATTACGACGGCGCAAAAATCCGGGGCAGACGACGTGGAACTTTGTTGCACACCGAATTCGGATGCAGCGTTTTTTCAGTATTGCGCCGAAGATTTTGCTGTGACGCTAACCGAGCAGGGCGATGGCGATCTGGGCGCGCGAATGTTACGCGCACTTGATTCAGCACATGAGCACATTGAGCGAGTCATCATCATTGGCGCGGATTGCCCGGCGCTCACGGCAAAGCACATTCAAACTGCTGCAAAGGCGCTGGACAATGCTGATGTTGTCTTGATGCCAGCCGAAGATGGCGGCTATGTTTTGATCGGCGCCACAAAAACCGATCCTAAAATGTTCGACAATATTCAATGGGGCACAGCGTCTGTACTCGCAGAACAGCGCCGCAATTTAGCCGTATGCGGACTTACCTTTGTCGAAACCGACACGCTGTGGGATGTTGATCGTCCGGAAGATTTGGCACGCGTCAAAGCACTAAAACCTCCACTCGAATTCTTTTGGCCCGAATGAAAAAAACATTACTTTTGCTCACGCTTTTTTTAGCGTCATTTGGCTTGTACGCCGATGTTTCGGTGCCATTGTTTTCTGCATTAAAACCAGATCAGCCCTTGCCCAAGCCTTTTAATTTTATTTCGCTGCCAAAAATTAAACACAACGCGGTTGCATTGGTGGATGACGCCGGCACAACAGTATTAAAAGTCGAATCTGATAATTCGGCGGGCAGTATCGGGATTCCACTTACCGCTACCCGTGAGGCAGGCAACACCACACTCGAATGGCGCTGGAAAGTGAATCGTAAGCTTGAAAAAGCGAACATGTTGAAAAAAGCCAGTGACGATTTCGCCGGGCGTGTGTATGTTTTTTTTGATGTACCGCTCGATTCACTTTCGTTCATGGAGCGCAGCAAAATCCGCCTTGCGCGTGCCGTCGCGGGCGCTGATGTGCCAACGGCAGCGCTTTGTTATGTGTGGGATAACACGCATGCGGTGGGCCACACCCAATGGAGCCCATACACAAATCGCGTGCGCATGATTGTGCTGCAAACCTCTGGTGCCAACAAAAATAAATGGGCGAAAGAATCTCGCGACGTGGCCGCCGATTTTAAAACGGCGTTTGGTTTTGACGCACCCGCCATCACCGGCGTCGCGGTCGGTAACGACACCGACAACACCGCCGACAATGTCACGACCTGGTTCGGTGACGTTAAATTTATCAAGCCGTTGTGAGTGAAAATCCGGTGAAGAAATTATTGCTGCTGGGTGGCGGCCATGCGCATGTGCACGTGCTGAAATCGTTGATTGATTCGCCTATCAACGACGTTGAAATCACGCTCGTTTCGCCGTATGCGCGGCAAGTTTATTCAGGCATGTTGCCGGGCTGGGTAGCGGGGCATTACACCATCAACGACTGCGTGATTCCGCTGCCGCCGCTGGTCAAAAAAGCGGGCGTGGTGTTTCGGCAAACCGCCGCTGATGGCATTGATTTGAACCGTAATGTGGTGCACTGCATTGATGGCAGCGAGATTTCGTTTGACGTGCTTTCCATTGATGCAGGCCCTATCGCCAATCTCGACATGATCCCGGGTGCCAAAGACAATGCGATTGCGATTCGGCCGATTGAATCGTTCATTGAATCTATTGCCAAGATCAGGGGCCAGGTTGAAGCACGACGCACTACGCACATTGCCTTCATTGGTGCGGGTGCGGGCGGCGTGGAATTGGCGTTGGCCATGCGCCATACGTTTGGCGCACGTGCCGACATCACGCTAATCTCTGCGGAAAACACATTGCCCGGCAAAGTCGGCGAGCGCCTTGCGCGTCACCTTACGGCACGCGGTGTTCGCTTGCTACGGAACCAGGCCGCCGCGCGCGTGGCCCCGGGTGCGGTGCTGCTCGAATCCGCGCAGGTGATTAATGCCGACATCATCATCGTCGCCACCGGCACAGCTGCCGCTGCATGGCCGCGAGAGGCGGGGCTCGCGACTGACGAACGCGGGTTTATTGCGGTTAATGATTTTTTGCAGTCAACATCGCACCCGCATGTGTTTGCCGCGGGCGACTGCGCGACGATGAGAAATTTTTCCCGTCCCAAATCCGGGGTTTACGCGGTGCGAGCGGGACCACCGCTCGCGGAAAATTTGCGGCGTTTTGTGCGCGGTGAATCACTTAAAACCTACACGCCACAAAAACGCTCCCTGTATCTGGTCAGCACCGGCGATAAATATGCCATTGCCTCGTGGGGCAATATTGCCGTTGAAGGCGAATGGGTATGGCGGTGGAAGAATAAAATTGATCGTGGCTTTATGACGAAATATGCATTGGAAGAATGAGCGTATCGCGCTCAAAGCAAAAGCCATTTTCGTTTCAGGCCGCGAACATCATTTATTGAAGACGGGTATATTAATTTTTTGTTCGCTCATTAAAGGGGTCGAGAATGAAGAATGTAAAACTCATATTGGCAGCAACACTCGCGGCCGCCACGCTCGGCGCATTGGGCGTTCAGTCACTAAGCGCCCAGCAGGCGGGCTTCAAACGTGTGGAATTGCAACGCGGTGATTTAAGTGTGGCGGGCCGCGAGGCGGTGGTGATGCGTGTGGAGTTTGATCCAGATGGAATCGTCGGTCGGCATACCCATCCCGGTGAGGAATCGACCTATATTATTGAGGGCAACTTGCTAATCGAGATCGACGGTAAAGCACCGATGACGCTGGGCCCAGGCGAAACGTTTTTTGTGCCGGCCGGGGTGGTTCATGGCGGAAAAAACGTGGGCAAAACACCCGCCAAATTGCTGGCAACCTATATCGTTGAAAAAGGTAAACCTCTATCAACACCGGCGAAGTAGCAATTCGTTTAAACCCGCAGTACGATATCGCCTAATTACAAACCCTAACACTGGTGCGGCGTTTGAGGCATTTTTGCTCGCGAACCCGCGCTGATAAAGGGGTTTTGACTGTTAGCCGTGTGCCGCGCCAAGTGCATGCTTCTGCGCGATCACCAGCTCACGAATGCCCGCATCCGCCAGCGCCACCAGCGCATCCATATCGGTGCGTGAGAATGGCGTGCCTTCTGCGGTGCCTTGAATTTCGATGAACGCACCGCTGCCGGTCATGACCACATTCATGTCGGTTTCGCAGCTTGAGTCTTCGACGTAATCAAGATCAAGTACCGCACCTTCACCGCCAATGCCGACTGAAATGGCGGCGACGAAATCGTTGATGGGGGATGCCGCAATCAAACCTTTTTTCAGCAAGCCATTTACTGCGTCGTGAAGTGCAACGAACGCACCGGTGATGGATGCGCAACGGGTGCCGCCATCGGCTTGCAGCACGTCGCAATCGAGCGTGATTTGGCGCTCGCCCAACTTTTTCAAATCAACCACTGCGCGCAAACTGCGGCCAATCAAGCGTTGAATTTCCTGGGTGCGACCGGTCTGCTTACCGCGTGCGGCTTCGCGATCACTTCGGGTGTTGGTGGCCCGTGGCAGCATGCCGTATTCGGCGGTCACCCAGCCTTCGCCGGAGCCTTTTTTATGCGGCGGCACGCGCTCTTCCACGCTGGCCGTGCACAGCACTTTGGTGTCGCCCATCGCAATCAGGACAGAACCTTCGGCGTGCTTGGTGAACTGACGTGTGATGGTGATCGGACGAAGTTGATTGTGGCTGCGATTGTTTACGCGTGACATGTTTAACCCGGTTGAATAACGCTACTTTGAAACGCGTTTGATCGCGTCTTGAATTTCTTGAATCGCGGCTTCGATTTCCTCATCGGTCACATCGTCTTTGATGAGCGAAGCCTGCTGCGTGGTGTTGAGTACGGAAGTGGTAAATCCTTCCATCGGCGCAGTAATTGTCACCGTTGGCGGCGATTCAAAATTCGGATCTTGATGTTCCCAGGTCAATCCGATGGCGGAAAGATTATCGGACTCGGAACCCGCTTTATCTTCCGCCTCAATCAACAGCTTCGGCACCAGATCCAGAATATTTTCGCGCGTCAAACGTTGGGCAATCGAATGCGATGCGAGCGGGCCCCAGAAGCCGTCAGTAGATAGCAAAATCGTATCGCCTACCCGCAGCGGCCAGTCTTCTGACAGCGTGATCGCCGGTGGCAACACGCCGCCGAGGCAGTTATAAATTTTGTTTCGATCCGGGTGTACCAAGGCCGCCTCCGGCGTGAGTAAACCGGCATCCATGAGTTGTTGGACGCGCGAATGATCAAGGGTGGTAGTGGCGAGCGCGCCATCGCGAAAAACATAAAGGCGCGAATCGCCCGAATGCGCCCAGCAGGCTTTGCCGTTTTGTACCAGACACACAACGATGGTGGTGCGCGGACATTCGAGCATTTGGTTCTCATCCGCGAAAGCCACAATGGCGCGATGTGCGGATTGAATCGCGGATTCCAAAAACTCTTTCGGGCGGCGCAGCAGGCCGCGCGCGCCTTCCTGCTGGAAGCGATTGGTAATGGTGTTCACCGCAATTTCTGCTGCGATCTCGCCGCGCGCGTGGCCACCCATGCCGTCCGCAATTACCATCAACAATACGTCTTTGGAATAGGAATATGCGAGCCGATCTTGATTGACCTTGCGGCCGCCGATGTGGCTGTCCTGAAAAATGGTAAAGCGCATGTTTATGTCTTGGTTTTAGTTATGCGGTTCTAGAAAATTTTGCGATTCAGTCGCACCCGCCAGCGTTCGGCAAACGTGGGCTCAGCCTCGTCGGCCGGGTCTGCCAATTCCTCCATGCTCTCATCTTCGGCAAAGCTCGACATGGGCACATCTTTCATCAGCGCCTTCTGTAACTCAAATGCGGTTTGCGGGCGTTGCAGATGGTCCAGCTTTAAGCACCAGTCAACCATCGCCAACAAATCATCTGAATACTGTTTGTACTCTGAACTCTTTAGCGCAATTAGGTTGTCTTCGATCACGCGGTCGCTTGCCGCAGGCGGATGCGCGCCGGAAATGCAGCAATACAGCGCCGCACCGACCGCATAAATATCTGACCACGGGCCCATTTGGTCGAAGTTTCGGTACTGTTCCGGCGCGGCATAGCCCGCGGTATACATTGGTCGCAATTTCGGCGCATCGCTGGTGAGCGCCTGGCGCGCAGCCCCGAAATCGAGCAGCACCGGCTTGCCTTCCATGGTGATGTAGACGTTGGCGGGCTTGATGTCGAGGTGCAGCAATTTCTTCGAATGCACTTCGCGCAGGCCGTTGAGCAAATGCGTGAACATGCGGCGGAGAAAGCTTTCAGTAAATTCCTGACGATGGCGTGAAATGTGGAACTGCAGCGTGCGACCGCGCACATATTGCATCACCATGTAAACAGTTTCATTGGCGCGGAAAAAATTCTCCACGCGCACAATATTCGGATGCGAAATGGTCGCCAGTGAGCGGCCTTCTTCAAAAAAACATTTCAGCCCGTGGCGAAAGACTGCAAGATTCTCGTCGGAATTAACCTGCACTTCGGCGCCGTCATTTTCGCTGCGCAATACCAGCGCCGACGGCAGATATTCTTTGATCGCCACCGGCGTGCCGAATTCATCACGCGCCAAATACACAATCGAAAACCCGCCCGAGGAGAGCAGCTTTTCTATTTTGTAATTTTGCAGCTGGTAGCCGTCGGGAAGCGGTTGATTGGTTTGAGTTGCCATTTTTCGTAAAAGAGACGAACCACGCAGCAAACACAGCGGGGTCATTGATGCCTAAGCTATAATTCTTGCGCGTTGCGGTGTGGATGTAAAGAAATTCAAGTGATGCCAGCGCGATCAGTCTGCTGCGTCGCTCGTTTCCCTTTTAACTGTCGATGGCGCACTTTAATCCAAGCACGCCTTTTCAGCTCTATTTTTAACCCCATTTCAAGTTGCCATGACCACTTCTGTAGCCAGTATGACCGGATTTGCATCTGTAAGCGGCGAAGTGCCGGGCGGACGATTTCAGCTTGAATTGAAGTCGGTAAATCACCGTTATCTCGAATTTCAGACGCGGATGCCCGAAGATTTGCGCTCTCTTGAGCACATTATGCGCGAGCTGGTGGCAGCCAAACTAGTCCGTGGCAAAGTAGATTGTCGGGTGCAGTTCACGCCAGTGGCCACCCGCGAAGCATTTTCACCGAACGAAGCGGCGCTAACCGCGCTGGCCGATATGCAAACCGCGATTAAAGCAAAATTCGCTGCGCGTGAACTTTCTGTTTGGGAAATCATGCATGCGCCGGGGGTGATGGCGGCAGAAGCAATGGGCACCGACGAGGCCAAGGAAAAATTACTCGCGCTGCTACGAAAAGCGATTGAGGAACTGAATGCCACGCGCGCCCGCGAGGGTGAAAAGCTCGCCGAAATGCTGACGGAACGACTTGATAAAATCAGCGCCCTTGTCAAACAAGTGACGCCCTTGATTCCGCAATTGGTTGCGGCCTATCAGGAAAAATTGACGGCCAAACTCACCGATGCGTTCGCGGCAGCGGGCACTGATGAACGCATCAAACAGGAGGTGGTGTTGTTTGCCTCGCGCATTGACGTGGCCGAAGAATTAAATCGACTTTCCACCCACGTGACTGAGGTAAAACGGGTGCTGAAGGGCGGTGGCACGGTCGGCAAGCGTCTTGATTTCTTGATGCAGGAATTGAACCGCGAAGCCAACACGCTGGGCTCAAAATCCGTGTCAACCGACGCCACCAATGTATCTGTTGAATTAAAAGTGCTGATCGAGCAAATGCGCGAACAAATTCAGAATATTGAATAGGCGACAGCCGTGAAACTGAAGAGCCAGAAAAATAAAAACACTAGCGGCTCCTACGTGGGATGCTTGTATACCATCGTCGCCCCGTCCGGCGCAGGCAAATCGAGCCTGGTGGCGGCCTTGCGAGAAAAAGATTCTGCAATTCGTTTATCGATTTCCACCACTACGCGGCCAGCACGACCCGGCGAAATATCAGGACGTGAATATTATTTCGTGAGTCGCGAAAAATTTGAAGAATTAAGCCACGCTGGCGAATTTCTGGAGCAAGCGGAGGTATATGGCAATCTTTACGGCACCTCAAAGCGCTGGATCGAGGCCACCCGCGCGGCAGGCGAAGATGTATTGCTCGAAATTGACTGGCAAGGCGCCCGGCAGGTGAAGCGGATTTTCCCGGACATGATCTTTATCTACATTTTGCCGCCATCCATTGATGTTCTGCGGGAACGCCTGGTCAAACGCGGCAAAGATACGCCGGAAGTCATTGAACGGCGTCTTGCCGCTGCGCGCGAGGATTTACGCCATGTCCATCAGGCCGACTATGTTATTATTAATGAAGACTTTAGTGTCGCTTTGGCAGACTTGCAGGCCGTCACAAGAGCATTGCGACTGACCGCTTCGCACCAGCTAAAGCGCTATGCGCATCTGATTTCGTAGCAACGGCTGGTAAATCACCTAGCAACCACGCTGTAAGCTTGATAACCGCAAATTTAAGATGTATTCGAGCCGCAGCTTATTCCGGTGCGGCCCTTAAGCATTTTGTTCGATTTTTTAAACTTGCATCTAAGTAATTAATGTCCTGTCCGCAATCTGGCGGACTCGACCAAGATGTGCAATTGGAGTAGTTGAAATGGCCCGTATTACTGTTGATGATTGCGTTAGATTGATTCCGAACCGTTTTGAACTCACGCTGGCCGCCACGGCACGCGCGCGTCAATTGGCTCTAGGCTCGGCACCGTATGTGGACCCAGGCAAGGACAAACCCACCGTGATTGCGCTGCGTGAAATTGCCGCAGGCCACATTGGTGTTGGTATTCTGACGCCAGTGGTTCCCTCCGCCTCTGCCGAGATGTAGCCCCCGGGCAAGCGACGAGGGATGAGATGTCATGAGTAATCGTGAATAGTTCCCCTCCCTCGCCTGCTACGCCCGGCTCAAGTAAAAGCCCGCGCTCGCGAACGCGCGTGGGCATTGGCAAACGTTCCACTGATCACGCTGCTGAGACGCTACCGCCAGATTTAGCGCCAACTTTACAGCCGACTTTACAGCCGACTGCAAGCGAGCCTGCGATCATCCGGCCGCCCACGCCCAATTCTCATCATGAGACCGAATTTCTTTCGCTCAAGAAGTTACTCAATTATCTAAAGCCCGCTGATCTCGCCAAGGTGGAAGCCGCGTTCGTGATGGCCAAAACCGCACACGAAGGACAAACGCGCACTTCCGGCGAGCCCTACATTACGCATCCACTGGCCGTCACCACGATTCTCGCCGAGTGGCACCTTGATCCCCAAGCGCTGATCGCAGCCATGCTCCACGATGTGGTGGAAGATACACCTACCACCAAAGACGAAATCGCGAAAAAATTCGGCAAAGCCGTTGCTGAATTGGTTGATGGCGTATCGAAGCTCGACAAATTACAATTTGCCACCCTGGAAGAAGCGCAAGCTGAAAATTTTCGCAAAATGCTGCTGGCGATGGCGCGCGACTTGCGCGTTATTCTGATCAAGCTCGCGGATCGTTTGCACAATATGCGCACACTTGATGCGGTTTCAGTATCGAAACAAGAGCGCGTCGCCAAAGAGACATTGGAAATTTATTCGCCGATTGCGAATCGCCTCGGCTTGAACAATGTTTACTACGAGCTGGAAGATTTGGGCTTTCGCTATTCGCACCCGAATCGATTCAAGGTGCTGGAAAAAGCGGTGAAAGCCGCGCGCGGCAATCGGCGCGAAGTGATCGGAAAAATTCTCGACGCGATGAAAGCGCGACTGACAGAATTCAAGCTTGAAGCGACTGTGACTGGCCGCGAAAAATTTCTCTCGTCCGTTCACAAAAAAATGCTGGAAAAGCACATTTCGTTTTCGGAAGTGCTCGATATTTACGGCTTCCGCATTATCGTGAAAGATCTGCCGTCCTGCTATGTGGCACTGGGTGCGTTGCACACGCTGTACAAGCCGTTCCCCGGCAAATTCAAGGACTACATCGCGATCCCAAAATCGAACGGCTATCAGTCGCTGCACACCACTTTATTCGGCCCGTATGGCACGCCGATCGAGCTGCAAATCCGCACGCCCGATATGCACAAGATAGCTGAAGCGGGCGTCGCATCGCACTGGCTCTACAAAACCTCGGACGCGCACGATACCTCGCTATCGGATGTGCAGCAGAAGACGCACCAATGGCTGCAATCGCTGCTGGAAATTCAATCCGGTACGGGTGATGCGCTGGAATTTTTAGAGCACATTAAAGTCGATTTATTTCCTGATGCGGTTTATGTTTTCTCGCCGAAGGGGAAAATTTCATCGCTGCCAAAAGGTGCCACGCCGATTGATTTCGCGTACGCCGTACATTCCGACATTGGTAATCGTGCGGTTGGTGCCAAGGTCAATGATGAAAGCGTGCCGCTGAGCAGCCGTCTAAAAAACGGCGACCGCGTGGAAATTATTACCGATGCATCAGGACGCCCCAATGCTGCATGGCTGAACTACGCCGCGACTGGTCGAGCACGCGCGCATATTCGCCAATATTTAAAATCAACACGACTTTCCGAATCCGTTGAGCTGGGTGAATTGCTGTTGATTCAAGCGGTGAGCTCACTTAATTTTGCGCCGAACGATATTGGCCGCATTCACTGGCAGCGATTGCTCAAGGGCGATCATGCGACCACCAAAGAAGAGGTGCTCACCGAGATTGGTTTGGGCAAACGCTTGGCCGTGGTGGCCGCACGCAAGCTGTTTGCGTTGGCGGAATTGGAAGCACCTGAGCATCGGCCGAAGGAAGCGATTGTCATTCGCGGCACCGAAGATATGGCGGTGCAATTCGCACTTTGTTGTCGGCCAATTCCGGGCGACCCGATCATCGCGCAGATGAAAGGTGGGCAAGGCCTGATCATTCACACGCATGATTGTCCGGCGGTACATCCGTTTAAATTCGACCCGGAAAAATGGGTGGACGTGCAGTGGGACCCGGCGATTGATCGTTTCTTTAAAGTCGACATCCGTATTTTGGTCACGGACCGACGCGGTGTGCTGGCGCGCCTTGCGGCAGAAATCGCAAGTGCCGATTCAAACATCGCGCAAGTGCGCATGGATGATCTCGAAGCCGGGGACGCCAAATATTCCACGCTGCAATTCACCATCGATGTCAAAAATCGTTTGCATCTGGCGAGCGTAATGAAACAGTTAAGAAATTTGCCGGAGGTGGTGCGCTTGACGCGGTTAAAATCGGGCGCGCTGCGGGACAGCAATAAAGATGCAAACAAAGACCACAAAGCACACAACGAAAAAAATTCAGGCAAATGAAAACGATTATCTCGACACCTTTCGCTCCCGCCGCCATCGGCCCTTACTCGCAAGCAGTACGCGTGGGCAACACCGTATATCTGTCGGGGCAAATCCCGCTCGACCCTGCCACCATGCATTTGGTCGATGGCATTGATGCGCAGATCGCGCGCGTGTTCGATAACCTGACCGCTGTCTGCATCGCCAGCGGCGGCACGTTAAATGACATCGTAAAGCTGACGGTATTCATGATTGATCTTGGCCACTTCGGCAAGGTAAACGACATCATGATGACTTATTTCGCCACGCCCTACCCCGCACGCGCCGCGATTGGCGTGGCGTCACTCCCGCGAGGCGCACAGGTGGAGATGGAAGCCATCATGGTGTTACCGGAAGTGCAATCAGGGAGCGGCGGTTGAGCGGTTGAGCGGTTGAGCGTTCAAGGCTCAATGAATATTTGAAATGTTGTTCGTGTTGTTCACGTTGTTTGATCGCGCACCCATCGTTTGAGTAAAATCTCCACGCCAAAAAAGAAATCACCTGCATCGAGTAAGCCTCAAGGCGAGGCCACCACCACGGTTGCGCAGAAAATGGCCAAGATCGGCTTGCGCGAGGATTGGGATTTTGCGCTGCATTTGCCGATTCGCTATGAAGACGAAACCCGCATCACCCGCGTGCGCGATGCGCGCATTGGCGAAGCCTGCCAAATTGAGGCTGAAATTATCCACAACGAAATCACCTATCGACCACGCCGACAATTGGTGGTGCAAACCAAAGACGGTGATGATCTTTTGTATCTGCGTTTTTTGAATTTTTACGGCAGCCAGATTAAACAGATGGCGGTCGGCAAACGGCTTCGATTATTCGGTGAAGTACGACAAGGATTTTTCGGTGCCGAGATGGTGCATCCGCGATATCGCATCGTTGGCGAAAATGAACCGGTGCCAGAAGTGTTGACGCCGATTTATTCCACCACCGCCGGTGTATCGCAAACGATACTGCGCCGCGCAATCGATAAGTCACTCGCCGCGCTGGAAAATCATCATGCGCTGGACGATGCGCTGCCCGAATCGATTCGACAAAATTATCGTCTGCATGATTTCCGCGACAGTGTGCTGACCTTGCATCGCCCCCCTGCTGAGGCGGCGCAATCAAGCCTGATCGAGCGCACGCATACAGCGTGGCAGCGCATAAAATTTGATGAGTTGCTGGCGCAGCAGCTGGCAATGAAAAAAGCCCGCGCCGCGCGTGATCAGAAATCTGCACCGCGCCTGATTGGCAAAACCAAACTGACCAAGGCGCTGAAAAACGCGCTGCCGTTCGGCCTCACCGGCGCACAAATTCGCGCGTCAAATGAAATTGCCGCCGATCTCGCCGCACCGCATCCCATGCAGCGCCTGCTGCAAGGCGACGTCGGGAGCGGCAAAACTATCGTCGCCGCGCTGGCGGCCGCGCAAGCGATTGAAAACGGTTATCAAGCCGCACTGATGGCACCGACCGAGATTTTAGCGGAGCAGCATTACCGCAAATTATCTGCGCTGCTTCAGCCGCTGGGCGTAACTGTTACCTGGCTCACGGGCAGCTTGAAAGCGAAAGAAAAACGTGAAGCCATCGCAGATATTGCCGCGGGAAAAACCCAGCTTGCAATCGGAACACATGCATTGTTTCAGGACGGTGTGACGTTCGCGAAATTGGGCGTGGCGATCATCGATGAGCAACATCGATTTGGCGTCGGCCAACGACTGGCGTTGCGCGAAAAAGCCAATACAACCAACGGTAAGAAAAGTTTGCTTGAGCTGGAAGCGCATCAACTCATGATGTCCGCCACACCGATTCCGCGCACGCTGTCGATGAGTTATTTTGCGGATTTGGATGTTTCCGTGATTGACGAACTTCCCCCCGGCCGCACGCCGATTGTCACTAAGCTGGTGGCAGATTCGCGCCGCGATGAAGTGCTGGAGCGAATTCGCTTGGCCTGTGAAGCAGGTGCGCAAGCGTATTGGGTGTGCCCGCTAATTGAAGAATCGGAAACGCTGCAACTGCAAACGGCGGTGGACACATTTGAAAATATGCGTTCAACTTTTCCTGATTTAAAAGTCGGCCTCGTGCACGGGCGCATGAAACCTGCAGAAAAAAATGAAGTGATGGCCGCCTTTGTCGCCAACGACATTCAGTTGTTGGTCGCGACGACCGTGATTGAAGTGGGCGTGGATGTGTCGAACGCGAGCCTGATGGTGATCGAGCACGCGGAGCGCATGGGACTTTCGCAAATGCATCAGTTACGCGGGCGTGTCGGACGCGGCGCGAAGCAAAGCATGTGTGTGCTGATGTATCACCAGCCGGTCGGCGAGATTGCGCGATCACGATTGAAAACGATTTTTGAAAACACCGATGGGTTTGAGATTGCGCGACAAGATTTACTGTTGCGCGGCCCCGGTGAACATCTAGGTGCGCGGCAATCTGGTGCGCCGTTGCTGCGCTTTGCCGACATTGAGCGTGATGTGGATTTGCTCGATGCCGCACGTGATGCATCCACGTGGCTGCTCAAAAACGATAACGCAGCCGCCGAAAAACATTTGGCGCGCTGGCTGGGATCGCGTCAGCATTATTTAAAAGCATGAGAACGCTACGACTTATGCAGATTGATGCATGGCGCAGCGCGCCACCCGCGCATCCGCACCCGTTGCGAGCATGGCTCACGGATCGCGGCTCGCTCACCTCGCGCATCGTGGCGCATTTTTCGCGATTCAATTTGCAGCGTTTAGAACAACATCTGCATCGACCCACACGCGATGAGCGTCGTGAATTGGGACTACGCGATCACGAGCTCGCCGTCGTGCGCGAAGTGATTTTGCGTGATGGTGAAACGCCGCTGATATTTGCCCACAGCGTCGCGGCACGGCGCGATTTGCGCGGCGCGTGGCGCGGGCTGTCGCGATTGGGTCAGCGGCCGTTGGCAGAAATGTTATTCAACGATCCCAACGTCACGCGCCTGCCGATGGAGTACAAAAAAATCGACGCGCGACATGCGCTGTATCGTCGGGCAAAACAGGTGGTGGTGATTGATGCAAACACGCTTTGGGCACGGCGCAGCGTGTTTTGGAAACGCGGGCGGCCGCTGCTGGTGACAGAGGTGTTTTTATTCAAACCCTAGCATTGGTGAGGTTTTTGAGCAGTTTTCCCGGATTCAAGTACGAGTCCCGACACGCGGCGGGTGACCGAATGCTACCTCACTTGGGGTTCTAAAGCCGAGGCAT
>JANMQR010000147.1:0-32316 GCA_031370625.1 Burkholderiales bacterium
CCGCGACGAAGATCGGATTGTTTGGTATGGGTGCCGGCGAACAATTCGGGCGGCACCGGTTGGCCTTTTTCCGCCAAGCGGATCGCCAGATCGTGAACGCGCTCCGTCTTGCGCAGCTGATACCAAACAACGAGCGCCGCCAGAAGGACAGGCACGGCGGTACCAAAAACGATGGCGACTATTGGGATGGCGTATTTGATTGAATCCATGTTTAACTCCCGGTGGTGATTTTTGTGATCTGACGCTTTGACGCGTTGAACAATGGATTTGGATTTGGCATTGCTTTAGATCGTAGGGTGGGCAGGCCGCGTTTGCTAACTGCGCTGCCCACGGATGCATAGCGACGTACGCGTGGGCAGATGAATCCTGCCCACCCTACACAATTTATTACTCAGGCTGCCAATTCCGTCGGCCCACCGGGTTCAGCAGCGGGCGGGGGCAAATGAGCTGACTCCGGCAGATGGATCATTTGCTTCAGCGGTGAAAAACGCAGCAGCACGATCCCGAGCAATACGCCACCCACACCGGCAATCGCAATGGTGGCGCGCAGGCCAAATAACTCTCCCATGATCCCGCCTGCAAGCGAGCCTAAGGGCGACAGCGAGACGGAAATAAAAATGAGCGTTGATGTGACGCGCCCCCGCAAATGATCTGGCGTCACGGCCTGACGCAAGGTGAGGTAATTGATAAAAAATAACATCGCGCCAAAATCAAAGAAAAATAATGCGAAGCCAAAATGCAGCATCGTGAATCGGTCTGCCGAAACCGCCGCCACCATCAGCCACGAAACACCACTCATCGATAAGCCTATCAACATGATCGGGCCAACCCCAAAGCGGCGGTTAAACCATTGGCAGGTGCCCGACGCCAATAAAAACCCCAGGCCCGCAATCATGAACAAGCCCCCGATTTGCCCCGCCGACAGGTGCAGCTCGCGGGTCGCAAATAAAATCAGAATCGCCAGATAGACGTGTTTCAAAATATTCCACATCATCAAACTAAACGCGATGGAACGCAGGATCGGCGTGCGCCAAATCATCGCGAGACCTTCTTTGGCGTCAGCCCAAATGCTCTTCCAGGAAAATGATTTACCTTGCAGTTTTGGCGCATCACTGGCGGCGGGCGTGATGCTGCGCAGCATGACCGCCGAGATAAAAAATGAAATTGCATCAAGCAAAATCGCAATCGGTGCAGTCAAGGCGTGAATAATCATGCCGGCCAAACCGGGGCCAACCAATTGCGCAGCGGAATCCGATAACGCAATGCGCGAATTAGCTTCCACCAACTGATCACGACCAACCCGCTCGGCCATAAATACTTGGTAAGCCGCCCAGCCAATAATGCCGCCGATGCCCACCAAGAAGCCCGCGATGTAGAGAATCGGCATCGACAACACGTGCAGCCAAGATGCAATCGGCACCATCAACAGCGCCAGGCCGCGCCCAACATCAGCCATGATGATCAGCGGCAACTTCGGCGAGCGATCTACCAATACGCCGGTAAAAAGCCCAAACAGCGTGTAGGGCAATACTTCCACCGCCATTAAAATTCCCATCTCGACCGGCGAAGCATTCAGCAGAATTGCAGCGGTTAGCGGGAGCGCCAGGAACGTGATTTGACCGCCGAAGTGCGTGATTGTCAGCGACAACCACAGCATGCGGAAATCACGGACACGCCAGAGTGTGCCGAGGTAAATGTCTAACTTGTGGGACGTTTTCATTATTGTTTCCTCAGCGCATTTTTATGGCGGATCGATAAACCGCTTTTTGCGCGGCCCAGAACTCGCAGTGCTGAGAAATTTCTATGTCAAATGTGAGTCATATCTTATCGCATACGGGGTGGTTTGGATAGCGGGCAGAAGCTGATCCGATGCGTGTTTATGTGGAAAACCGGGCGATTTTCTTTAGTGTGTTTGCTCTAAAAGCTCGCCCTATATTGGGTGTTGAAAAGTCTCACTTTGGCCCCCTTACTTCAGTCAAGTTAGCTGGTGCGATGTGAAGGCTTCCTGAAATTTTACGAATGGAGAATTCACATGGCAACCACCGCTAAAAAAGCTGTCGCATCAAAACTGAAGAAAGCCCCAATCAAGAAAACCGTCGCCAAGGCAAAGCCAGCCGTCAAACGCAGCGCCGCTAAAGTACAAAATAGCGCCGCCGTATCCAGCGCGCGCAAAGTCTATTTGGCGAGCCTCGGTGCTGCCACCAAACTGCAAACGCGCGTACAAAACGAAGCAACGAAAATGTATGACCGCCTCACTACCGAAGCGCAACGCATCACCGAAATGACTTCTGACGCGGCAGAAACGCTCGCCAAAAAAGCCAACGCCTATGTGCGTGAAGGCAAAAAAATTCAAACCGAAACCGTGAGTGCGGCTGAAGCAAAAGCACGCGATGCCGCTAAAGAAGTCGCTGCATTTGCAAAGAAACAAGAAAATTCATTTAAAGGAAATGTTGAGCGCACGTTGGCAATGACGATGGCGTCGGCAAAAGACGGTGTTGCGCAATTGGAGCATGTGTTTGAAACGCGCGTCGCCAAAACGCTCAACACCTTCGGCATTCCATCGAGCGCGGATGTACGTGAACTGCAAGTGCGCATGGCTGATTTGCAAAAGGCGTTGAACCAGTTGAATAAGCGCTCGGTTCGAGTTTAGTTTTGACCGCCCGACGAAATTGAAGCAAGTGAAATCGTGGCGCGCTTGAATCCACCCAAGCGCGTTAGCGTCACGAAGGCGAGCAAAACCGCTGCCCCCATCAACAAAAATGCGAAGAAGAAAATCGCATTGGCGCTTGCCGGGGGCGGTCCGTTGGGCGCGATGTATGAAATCGGCGTCTTGATGGCGCTCGATGAGGCGCTTGATGGTCTTGATTTGAACGACATGGATATTTATGTCGGTGTCTCGGCAGGTAGTTTTATCACCGCAGGCTTGGCGAACCAGCTTACGCCGACCGATATTTATCGGCTTTTTATCGATAATAAAAACTCGAACAAACGCAGCGGCGCATTAAAGCCGGAAATATTTTTAACGCCCGCATTCAAAGAATATTTTCAACGCGCGAGCAGCGTGCCGACGCTCGTCTGGAATGGCCTCATTCGCTATGCATTGCGGCCATTTGATCGCACCCCTGTCGAAGCGTTTGCGAGCTTGTTTCGCGCGATTCCTGCCGGCATTTTTGACAACGAAGCAATCTCACGATTTTTAACAGATACATTCAGTCACTCCGGTCGCACCAACGATTTCCGCAAATTAAAACACAAGCTTTATTCGGTCGCGGTCGATCTCGACACCGGAAAGGCCGTCACATTTGGCGCGCCCGGTTTTGATCATGTGCCGATTTCAAAAGCGGTGCAGGCGAGCGCCGCGTTGCCCGGATTATTTCCGCCGGTTGAAATTGACGGTCACTATTTTGTCGACGGCGCGTTGAAGAAAACCCTCAACGCATCGCTCGCTTTGGAAGATGGTGCGGAACTGGTGTTGTGTGTGAATCCGCTGGTGCCGTTCGATGCGGACGCCGCCAAACGACGAGCGGGCAACAATAGCGCGCACATCAAAAAATTAGTTGATGGCGGCTTACCCGCAGTGCTCTCGCAAACATTTCGCACCATGATTCATTCACGCATGCACGTCGGCCTTGAAAAGTATGTGAACAAATACAAAAGCGCCAGCGTCGTGTTGTTCGAGCCGGCGAGTGACGATGCCGAAATGTTTTTCACCAATTTATTCAGCTATGCCACGCGCAAACAAGTGTGCGAGCACGCCTATCAACGGACAAGGCAAGACTTGTTAAAGCGCCATTTCGAACTCGAGCCCGTGTTCGAAAAATTCGGCATCAAAATGAATCTGGATATTCTCCGTGATGATTCGCGCACGCTTGATAGTCGTGTGTTCAAACGCGGTGCAAAGCTGCCGATCAAGCAGCGTCTGGGCGATGCGACGCATGATCTGGCTGATGCAATCACGGCGCTCGAAGGTGTGATCAAGCGCGCCCGCGCTTGATTCGAAAGTGCCCGTCTAGCTTGCCGTTTCAAGCAAAACCGCATGGAAACACCCTTAAATGTTAGTTCTTGATTTATGTCGGCGTGGAATCAAAATGCGCTTAAAAAAACGGCTCGCATTTGCGAGCCGTTTAGCAATAAATATTGCGTGTGTTTTAAGATAACTTAAATCATTAAGGTGTTACCCCCCAAGTCGTCGCCCCCAGAATCCCTGTCGCACTCAACAATGCCGCGCCATTCATGAGCCACATATTGACCGCGCCGTTGTTGGTGTTGCGCCACACTAAATCAGCCTTGCCGTCACCGTTAAAGTCACCGGTATGGCTCACGCGCCATTCAGCATTGGCACTCAGTAGACTGACACCCGAACTCACGGAGCCACCATTCATCAGCCACACATTGACCGCGCCGTTGCTATTGTTGCGCCAGAGCATATCGGCCTTGCCATCGCCGTTGAAATCACCGATGTGACTAACGCTCCAATCCGGTGTGGAACCCAGCAGCATCGATGCAGTAGCCACAGTTGCGCCATTCATAAGCCACATATTGACCGCGCCGTTGGTGTTGCGCCACACTAAATCAGTCTTGCCGTCACCGTTAAAGTCACCGGTATGGCTTACACGCCATTCAGCATTGGCACCCAATAGACTGCCACCTGAACTCACGGTGCCACCATTCATAAGCCACATGTTGACCGCGCCGTTGCTACTGTTGCGCCAGAGCAAGTCGGCCTTACCATCGCCGTTGAAATCACCAATATGGCTAACGCTCCATTCGGCGTTTGCAGCAAGAAGTGAGGCCGTCGAGAGAATAGTACCGCCATTCATCAGCCACATATTGACCGCGCCGTTGGCGTTGTTGCGCCAGAGGATGTCGGCTTTGCCGTCGCCGTTAAAATCGCCAACATGCGACACGAGCCAATTTGGTTCCGGGCCAAGAAGACTAACGGTGCTCAAGACGGTGATCCCATCCATCAGCCAAAGACCGACGCTGCCACTGGTACTGCGCCATAAAATATCAGCCTTGCCGTCCCCATTGAAATCGGCTATGTGGGCAATTGTCCACGACGGTTCTGGGCCAAGTAAATTGGTGCGCTGCGTGACTGCTGTTCCATTCATGATCCAGGCGCTGATTTCGCCTGTGGCGGTGTTACGGAAGATGAGGTCGGAATTGCCGTCACCAGAAAGATCATATGCTGCTGCGATCACTGGTATTACGGTAACCACTTCCGCCGTCATCACGCCATTCACCACGGGCCCACTCGCGAATGCTTTCACGCCGCTAACGAGTCCAATTGGAAGCGCCTTCGCGGGACCATTTGGCGCACTGGCGGTGCCAGCTTTGAAGACAGTCTCAGCGTTGGTCACAATCAACTGATTGCCTATTTCAAAACTGTTTGATGTGACCTTCGCGGCAACACCTTGCAGCAAACCGTAGGCGATGTTGGTGCTGGCGAGGATCGAGCCTTCCACTGAGACGCGGGTTGCTGGCAGGACATTGTTGGTGGGCTGTGTCGTTGCTTTTACTTCAACGTACAAACCGTTTACCAATCCGCCGAGCGGAATATCTTTCAACTCCGCAGCACTGTAATTCACCACCAGCGATGGGCCGAGTACGAATGTTGTTGCTGTCACGTTGCTCACATAACCACGCAATTCGACCTTTCTAAACGCCGGTTTTTTCTCGATACGCGTGGCGGTAAAGCTGCTATCGTTGGCGTTAAAGAAACCACTCACTTCAACCACGTCTCCACCCGCGAGTGCGGCAAGGCTCGCGATATTGTCGTAGATGGTTTTGCTATCGGTATTCACCACCAAGCCGTAGATGCGGAAAGTGCCGCGTGTGCCGGTGATGACTGGTGCCGCATCAATTACGCCTTCAATATCGCCAACGTATTCAACAATCGTCGCCGTACCCGTAAGACCATCAGGATTGATGCTGCCCTCCACCCGCACTGCCATGCCCAATTTCAATGCACTCTCAGGCTGGTTGGATACGCCGTTGATGATGATGTTCGCGGTTGATGTTGAGTACTCAATGCCGTTCACGAAAATGCTGCCGAAGGCGGTGATGGAGCCGAAGGAGGATCGGCCTGTGCCGCCTGAGCCAACCCCGCCATAGCTAAGTCCTACCAAGATGGCGAGCCATAAACCGAAAATGACTCTTACAGTGGAATTTTGTATGTATCTCATGAACGTTCCTTAGGATTTTTGGCAGGGTGCTCGTCATTCGCTCTACTCAACCAGAGCTTCTCCCGAGAACTCATGCGCGCTCTTTTGTAGATTTAGTATTAGTGTTAACGCCAGCGTCGGTCACTTCTTCAAAGTAATAAACGCCAAATACTGCACGAGCGCGACCGCTACCTTTTATCGAAGGAGTGATATCGCGATCAAAATTCGAAAATTGTGTAATGAACTCGTCAACGATTGTCTGACCTTTTTGCTTTGATAAGTCTCTCAAAGCACTAAGCTTCTCTACGGGAAGATTGTCCGACCAAGCTCTGCGTTGCAAGAATTTATGCTCGTCGTCCGCCAGAACATTGTGAGAAATCGTTGATAGAAAATCAGCGGAGTTTTCGCCAAATTGGGTTAGGACTGCCTGCCTATTTTCTGTCTCCGCCAAAATCGTGCGTTCTGATAATAATTCAATATCGCCGCTTTCAAGTTTCTGTACCACGCCACCTCTCAACAATTCATCCAACACCGCTCGCACAGGCATATCCCCGCTATAACGTTTCACCAACGACGCAAAACTATGCTCACCTTCAAGCGGTAGGGTAGTCGCATAACCTGGGTTGCCAGCCTTCGGATATTCATGCAGCCACGCTGTCACCACCTTCTCCGCCCGATTAAACGAAGCAATCGCGCCCGTGTTGTCCTCCACCGTCATCTCTTGCAACCTTGCCACTTCCTTGCGGTTTAGCCCCGTGATCACGGAGATGCGTGATGCTGTTTGTTTTTTATTCGGTAGGGCAAATTCTTTTTCGGCCACATCCACGTACACCCACCTTGCCAGGTCAGCAAAAGTCTCATAGGGCACACTGTGGTGAAGGAGAAGCCGAACCAGCGGCCTCAACAATCGAAGAACAGCAGCATGCAGCGCGCGCTTAATTTCGTCAGTCATTATCGTAATTTATATTATATTGGGAATATTATCCCATAAATGATTAAAGTCAATGGGTTTTTCAAACCAAATTCGTTGTTGCGATTAACTTCTTCAAACCAGGGGCAGGTTTTGAAATTTTGATGAACTACAAATCATGGTTCAATGGCTTTATTGAAAGCCACTTACTCAATTCATGCCATTGCCAAATCATAAACCACTGCCATTCCAAACCCGCGCTACGCTCTACGCGCAGCTCTCACAAATGGAAACGGCCGGGCTGCCGTTTGATCGCGCGTTTACGATTTTGAATTTGCCAGGGTCTATGCAGTCGCGGCTCGACGCTATGCGTGGGCTGTTGAAGAAAGGTGTCGAGTTTGCATTGGCGGGCGAGAAGAGTGGGCTTTTTACCAAGCTGGAATCGCGCTTGATTCGCGCGGCGATGAATGCGGGTAGTCCGGCGAATATGTATCGGCGTCTGGCCGACTACTACACGGATCGTACGGCGCAATTATCGACGATGAAATCCCGGCTGGCGTTGCCGGCATTTATGTTTCTTGCGGCGCTATTTATTCAGCCGCTTCCGGCGTTGGTGACAGGCTCGCTGAGTGGTGCCGGATATTTGTGGCAGGTGTTGAAACCGATTCTGTTTGTCGCTGCGGCGATCTACGGTTTTCGATTGCTGGTGAATCGGGATGCGCGATCAAACGGCAAATCGTTGTATCAAAGTCTGCCGCTGTATGGCCCGATTTTTGTACGCCGAAATCTGCGCGATTTTTTTGAAACGCTGGCGTTGATGTTGGAGGCGGGTGTGTCGATGCTGGATGCGCTGCCTGCTGCGCTGGATACGGTTGAAGATGGCGACATGCGCCGCGAGCTGGCCAAAATTCGCCCACGCATTGAGAGGGGTGCGCCGTTCGCTGATGCGTTACGTGATATCAAATATATCGACGATGAACGCGTGATTCAATTTGCCCAGACCGGTGAAGCCAGCGGCACATTGCCGGAAATGTTGATGCGTCATACCAAAATGGAAACCGAGTCGATCAATAGTTTTCTCGAACAACTTGCGACGTGGGCTCCGCGTGTTGTTTATGGAATAGTGGTGTTGTGGATGGCGTATGGGCTGATCACGGGTGGGGGAATTGTGCCGAGAATGCCAGAAGGTATTTAGTTTTCTCGCAGATGAAGTATTAAAAAGAAAAGACGAACCAAAATGCAGATTTTTTCACCCCAGTGTTGGTCGCACGAGCAACATTCACATGACTCGTAAACCAGCAGCAAAGCTTGCCACTGCGGATCAACTACGCGGCGCAAGCAAGGGCATCATTGATGCTGTTGCAGGCATTACCAATATTGTCGAGCAGATGCATCGCACCGTTCTGGGCTTGACCCCAATCGTTGGCAAAGCGCCCACTGATCGCACCAGTGGCATTCCAGGATTTGTTTACAGCAGTGTTCGCGGCGTGACCAATGTTGTGGGTGCTGGGCTTGATGTTGCATTTAGCCAGCTCGCGCCGTATCTAAAAAATAAAAGCGAATTTCCGCAACACGAAGCAATGACAGCCGCGCTCAACGGCGTATTCGGCGACTATCTTGCGGCGACCAATAATCCGCTGGCGATTCCGATGCAGCTTCGCCAGCAGGGGCGCGCATTTTCGAGCAAAAACGTCTCGCCCCCGAAAGGGGGTCTCCATCGAAACGGCAAGCTGGTCGTGCTGGTGCATGGTCTGTGCATGAATGATTTGCAGTGGAATCATGAGCTGCGCGACCACAGCGCATCGCACGATCACGGTGCCGCACTCGCGCGCGACTTGGGCTATACCGCAATCTATTTGCATTACAACAGCGGCCTCCATATCGCCACCAACGGTGAAGAGTTCGCGCAGGTTTTGGAGAACCTTGTTCAACAATGGCCCGTGCCGATAACCGAGGTGGTCATTATTGGTCACAGCATGGGTGGGCTGGTGGCGCGCAGTGCCTGTACGCATGCAAAAGTCGCAAAACACGTCTGGTTAAAACGGGTAAAAAAACTCATCTTCCTCGGCACACCACATCATGGCGCGCCACTGGAACGTGCGGGAAATTGGCTTGATATCCTGCTCGATATCAGTCCCTATTCAGCGCCGTTTTCAAAGCTGGGAAAAGTTCGGAGTGCGGGCATCAAAGATCTGCGGCACGGCAGTATTCTGGACGCTAAAACGTTGGCAAACACAACATCACAAACCTTGCCGAAAGGTGTTAAATGTTTTGCGATTGCAGCGACTAAACAAACGAAAATCGGCACGGGTAAACGGCTGCCCGGAGATGGCTTGGTATCAGTGAATAGCGCGCTTGGCGTGCATAAAGATGCCGCGCTGTCGTTGCCCATTCCCGCATCACGTCAACACATTTGCTACGGGCTTGACCACTTTGATTTATTGAGTAGCGGAGATGTTTATGATCAAATTTACAAGTGGCTCGATAAATGACTTGAGTAGAATCTAAAGAATAATATTTTTCAAAAAAAAGGGAAGACACCCATGCCAGCCGACGATTACGCACAGCTCGTTGAAATCGCAATTATAAAATTTGTAGATGACACCAAATCAGCGCTTGGCGATGATTTGAAATCAATCGTGCTGTACGGGTCAGCAGCAGAGCAAAAATTGCGCATCACCTCAGACGTGAATATCGTGATCGTCTTAAATCGCTTCTCACCTGCACGAATCGATCCATTTCGAGAACCGTTTCGCCTGGCTCACGCATCGGTGCGGCTTACCGCGATGTTTCTATTGGCTGATGAAATTCCGGCCGCAGCGGAAGCATTCGCGGTGAAATTCGGTGACATTATTTCGCGGCACCGTGTGTTGTTTAGCGATGATCCATTTTTGCATCTCGACATTTCGCGCGCGGCAACGATTCGCCGACTGCAACAAGTGTTGCTCAATCTCGTGCTGCGGCTGCGTCATGAATATGTGCTGTCGAGCTTGCGTGAAGAGCAGGCCGCGTTTGCGATTGCCGATGCGGCAGGGCCACTGCGTGCGAGCGCGCAAACCATTTTGCAGCTCGAAGCACGTGCAGCATCATCGCCGAAAGAAGCGCTTCAGATTTTAATCGGTGATGAAGATTTCGCCGCATTCGCGCCGCTGCTCCCGCAAATTTCTCTTGCGCGCGAGACTTCGCTGTTGCCGCCGGGCAGTGCGGCTCCCGCGCTTGCACAAACTATTGCGTTAGCCGAAGCATTGCATCGACGTGCCATGAAAATGAAGGTGGCCGCATGAATCCGTTCAATTTTTCCGGGCCTCAGTTTCTATTTTTCTTTTTGATTTTTATTGGTGTCGTCAATATTGCATTGCGCATGTGGCAGAGCCATATCGAAGCAAACGGACCGATGCCGAAACTCGATTTGTCCGACCCATATCGCGTTGCCTATTTGCGCGGCGGCGCGGCGGAAGCGTTGAAGGTTGCCGCATTCGCGCTGATTGATCGTGGACTCCTGAAAGTGAGCAATACCAACGATCACTTAACGTCAGCGCCAAACGCGGAAGAACTGGTGCGCGGCCCAATTGAAAAATCGGTGCTGGCGCTGTTTCGCAAGCCAACGGAGGTGACGAGATTATTTGAAAATGCCGAGCTGAATCCGGCGTGCAAACAATATTTGCAAGAGCTGACCGAAGCTCGCCTGCTCTACGGCAGTGGCCCGCAGCCGCATCGATTTTCCAGCGTGCTCGCGGCATCGGGCGCAATTGGCGGAGTCGCGGGCATTAAATTGCTGCTGGCGATTCAGCGTGGCAAAAGCAACATCATGTTTCTGCTGATCCTCGCGGCGGTGGGTATCGTGTTCGCATGGGCGTCGATGATTTCGCGCCGCTCGGGATTGGGCTTACGTTTTTTGAAAGACCAGCGCACGTTATTTGCGCGCCTGCAAAAGCAGGCGAAGTACATCAAGCCCGGTGGTGGCAGCGCGGATGCAGTTATTCTCGCTGCGTTGTTTGGCCTCACGGCATTGCCCGCAAATGCATTCCCGTTCGTCAAAAAACTATTCCCGCAGAAAAGTAATAGCGATAGCAGATCGAGCTGTGGGTCGAGCAGCGGTAGCGATAGTGGCAGCAGCGGTTGTGGCGGCGGCGGAGGCTGCGGTGGGTGTGGAAGCTAATGTGATGATTAGAGATGATCGCGTGGGCCTTGCGTGGCGTGATGCGCTCGCAGGCGGCATTCTTGCGCATCTGGATATTATTGATGTGGTCGAAGTTATTGCGGATGATTATTTTCGTACATCGAATCGTCGCATACGCGCGCTCAACACGCTCGCACGACAAGTGCCGCTGTATCTTCATGGCGTAGCGATGGGTCTCGCATCCGCTATTCCGGTGGAGCAGAAACGTCTTGATGCGATGGCTCGGTTGGTGAATGCCATGGAGCCACAAGGCTGGTCGGAGCACCTCGCGTTTGTGCGTGCGGGCGGTATCGAAATTGGTCATCTCGCTGCACCGCCGCGTACGAATGAAGTAATCGAAGGCACGCTCGCGAATATCGCCACCGCCGCAAAAACCATTGGCGCATTGCCGCAGCTTGAGAACATCGCGACACTCATTTCGCCACCATGCTCGACGATGAATGAGGCCGCCTGGACAACACAAATTATTCGCTTGAGTGGCGCGCCGCTGATGCTCGATCTGCACAATCTTTACGCGAACGCCGTGAACTTCGGCGAATCGCCAGAAGCTTTGCTCGCAAGCATGCCGCTGGATCGCGTGCAATGTGTGCATTTGAGCGGTGGTGTGCTGATTAACGAGCCGGGCAATACTGGCAAGCAACGCTTGCTCGATGATCACATTCACGATGTGCCAGACGAAGTATTTGCATTGCTGACCGAGCTGGCTACGCGTGCACCGCAGCCACTGACGATCATCATCGAGCGCGATGGTGCGTATCCGCAATTCAATCACTTGTTGTGTCAGCTCACACGTGCGCGCGAGGCGCTGGCGATGGGGCGTGCGCGAATGCATCTGTCCGAGCCGTTGCAGGTGGCTGCATGAGTGCGCCTGGTGTCGAAGCATTTCTGGCGAACCTCTATAGCGATGCAGCATTGCGAGAGAGTTTTTTACACGATGCAGAAACGGTGATGGCGAATTTGCCGCTAACCGAAATTGAACGGGCTGCGTTGATCGAGATTGATCGCGTGGGATTGCAAATGGCAGCAGCGAGTTATGCAAAAAAGCGCGCGCATCACCGTGGAAAAAGAGAATTTTCCGGCAGTCGATTTTGGACTTTTCTTTTTCGTCGTTGAGAACGTTGGATACGCTACACTTCGCCGCATGAATAGACACGAACTCGATGCGCTACTCGCGCCCCATACGCTGCCTGCGTCAGAAATTTCGCGAGCCCTGGCACTTTCCGGCAATCGCCCATCGCGTTCTGACTGGCGCGCTTTCGGGGTGCAGGGCCTTGGTCTTGCGGGCATGGCCGCGCTCGCCGCCGCACTTATATTTTTTATCGCGGCTAACTGGCAGGCGATGGGGGTGATGGGTCGCTTTGCGCTGGTGCAGGTGGTCGTGCTGTTGAGCGTGAGCGTGGCGTGGTGGAGAGTGCCAGCCCGCGACGGCACAGGTGCTTCAGGTCTGGTAACGGGGTCATTGATTCTTGCCACGCTGGCAAGCGGCACGGTACTGGCGCTGTTTGGGCAAACCTACCAAACAGGTGCAGACGTGTACGAGTTGTTTTTCGCTTGGGCGTTGTTGACGCTGCCGTTCGCGCTCGCCGGTATGTCGGGCGCATTGTGGGCGGTATGGATTTGTATTTTGAATGTGGCGCTGGCATTGTTTTCGGGCTGGCATGGGCCGGGTGATTTCGTCTGGGTGATATTAGATCGCTGGGGCGTGGACAAACCCGTGGCCATGATGTTGGGCTTTGCGGTGAACCTTGGCCTTGCCGCGCTTGCGTATGCGTTCAGCCACACGCGTTATGCGATTGCTGCGCCCGCATGGCTAATCAGGATGCTGCTCACATTTGCATTTATCTATGCAGTGAGCGGATGTTTGTACGCGATTATTCCCAGTTATTCGTGGACAGGTGCCGCGAATTCAACACATCACTTTGGCGTGTTCGCCGCCTTTGCATTGGTGAGTGCAGCGGTGATTTTTGTCACGCTTCGACATAAGCGTGATGTTTATCCGTTGGCATTAGTTTCCGGTGCATGGATTGTGGTTTCCACTGCTTTTCTAATTAAACACCTGCTACCGGAAGATTTGGGTGGTGCATTCTTGCTGTCAGTATGGTTGATCGCGATTTCAACGACTGCCGGCTTGGTGTTGATGCGCTATGTGCGCGCCTGGCGCAACTCGCCAAGCGAGGCGGGAGCATCAGCATGAACATAAGCCGCCCCGAACTTCTCGACCAATTGCAGCTTCCTGCGCCAGACATAGATTCAGACGCAAACGCAAACGCGGCCGACGTTTCTCGCCAAGTTGATCGGCCCTGGTACATCAGTTTTTTGTTGGGGACGAGCGGCTGGTTGGCGGGCGTGTTCATGCTTATTTTTGTGGCGCTATTGTTCAAGCCTGATTCACACGCTGCACTCATCGCATGTGGCGTGATATTAATCGCAGCGGCTTGGGGGTTGTACAAGGTAGATCGCGAAGGCGCGTTTGTGACGCAGTTAGCCCTCGCCTTTTCAATCGCCGGACAAGTATTGCTCGTGGCCGGCTTTGCCAAAGGCGCTCACGGAATAGCCATGCCTGCGCTGATCGCGTTCTTTGTGCAGATGGTATTGGTGTTCATCATGCCCAATGCTTTGCATCGCAATTTATCGGCCTTGTTCGCATGTGTCGCGCTGGCGATGGCGGTTCGCTATGGTTTGTTTGCCCAAGCGTATCAATCCCGATACGACATAAATGCCACACCAACGCTATCGCACGCGCTGGCAGGCTGGGGGCTCACGTGGTTGCCAATTGCGGCGCTCATTTTTTATTTGATCCGCGATGAAGCGCAGTGGATGGCGCGCGGCTGGCAGGCAATTGCACGGCCTGCGCTATCGGGTTTGATTGTCGGTCTCGCGTTCGGCACATTGATTTCGCACCCGTTTGAAATGTTTGATTGGTCATTGCGTAACGACGTTGATCGCGGCCATTTGGCGCTGTGGCCGCTACTGTCAGGCGTTGCTGCTATTGCCGCCATTGCGGCCGGGTTTGCATTGAAGAGTCGTGCGCTTATGGGCATTAGCCTCATCGGTGCAATCCTCCATATCAGCCATTTTTACTATGCGCTCGGCACCACCTTGCTGCTGAAGTCACTCATCATGGCAGTGATGGGATTGGTCATGTTGTGCATCGCGTATTGGCTTAAGCGCGGCGGAGAATCAGCATGAATATTTTCGTGACGCGCACACTGATTGCAATCGGCGCCATGCTCGTTTTGGGTGGCGTGAATTACTCCATTGCGCATAAAGAAAGCATTAAGCGCAACGGCGAAACTATTTATCTTGATCTCGCACCCGTTGATCCACGCTCGCTGATGCAGGGCGATTACATGACGCTTAATTTTCAACTTGCACGGCAAATTGAAAATAGTTTTGCAACACCCAAAACCACCAACGTGGCGGGCGTCGCGGGGCATGTGCCGAGCGAGAAGCCGCGTGAAGGTGAAACGCGCATGGCCAATATTGTCTTGAACGAGAAACGCGTCGCAAGCTTCACCCACGCGCCTGTCGCAGCTTCGCAAAAACTGCGCTACCGGATACGCAAAGACCGCGTGTGGATCGGCACGAACGCATTCTTTTTTGAGGAGGGTCGCGCAGCGCAGTACGCGAATGCGCGCTATGGCGAATTTCGACTTGATCGAGCCAGTGGCGAAGCAGTGCTGGTCGGGTTGCGCGATATGGATTTGAAAGCGTTGGACTTGAAAGCGTTGAACTTGAAAGCGTTAATCGCACCTCAATAATCGCGCCAGCCCGGCGGGTCAAAAGAATCGGTTTACCCGTCTGAAACCGAGCGCCAAAAACTGGCCCAGCGCCCGCCTCGACTTTCTCGACCTTCACCGCGTTGCGCTCCAAGCGATGTGGTGAACTGCACATGTCGGGGCACTGCCCACCAGCGTCCATCGCGCCGTCGCGTTGTGTTCACTTGCGATGGCCCATGATGGCCTGTGTTTGCGCGTGCCCGGTGCAGCGTCGTGATCGGACACGATGCCTCCGTTCAGTTGCAAATTGGTGTTGCCGATTTTTTACTGACGAGCGCGTTGATTAAATTCTGACGGGTGCCAGCGTCATTGCCCCGCGCATGATGGTGTTTTTTTCGAGTAAATTTTTTGCCTTTAAGATTTGTTGATCGCCCTTGCTTGCTTGTCAAGCTGCACACAGCATAAAACGCTTTGCCACTTCAAGATAATCAAAGTGGCAAAGCGTGGTTAGTGTTACAGCGTTACCGCAATGCCGCTACGGTCGAGCAGGTGGCGGCGTAACCGGGTCAGTGGTTTTCGGCGGCTCCTTCGCGGGGTCAGATGGTGCCATGTTGGGTTTTTCCGGCGGTGGTGTGCTGCCCGTTTTCGGGGCCGTTCGGTCGCAAGCGCTTAAGCCGAGGGCAATGAGGATCGCTGCTGAGGCGGTAACTATTTTCATGTTGCTCCTTTCATTGGAAACGAAAGTGCTCCGTGCCACGCAAGTTTTCACACAACACGTTCTAAACGCAGCAGGTTATTGCTTGCCACGCATCAGGATCGAGCACAAAGATAAGACGAGACGCATAGTTGTTCTCCGGTTTGAGAGCGCTCCCTACTTTATTGATAGCCTTTGCGCCGATTTGTTCCCGTGATTTTTTAGCTGGCGTGCGGGCACTTGCTCGGCTGCGCTGTCAGGAATTTATGATGCTCTAGTACTGGTGCGGAGTTTGAGGCAATTTGCAATGAAACGCCTCGCCAGTGTTAGGGTTTGACCACTGTCGGATAATCTTTCTTAGCCGGCCAGAAGAATTGCCGAGGTGCGGTGAGGAAGCGGCGAAACAAAATGCCGACCAGCATCGGGGTCTGACTCAGGGCAACGCCACGTGCGCGCATGGCCACCCACAGTGCCAGCGAAAAGCTGACGGTAAGATTGACGAATCCCACCAGCCCGATTCCGAGCAGCGTCTTCAGCACGGTCGCGGTATCGACGGCAAAATCCAGCGATGCCAGCGACAAGCCAAAATTCGCCGATGACAACGTCACGTGGCGTACGTCAATCGGCAGGCCGGTGAGAAATCCAATTGCGCCCACCAGCGCCAACATCACGCCGAGCGAAAAGTTGCCAGCGAGCGCGCCCAGGTTGTTGTCCATATAAATCGCAAATCGCGCGAGTCGCGCTTCACCCACTATCGACTGCAACCAATGCGCATGCTCCATCCGCTCGCGAATCCGCTCGTACGCGGCGAGATTATCGTAGTAGCCAGAGATCAGACCGGCAATAAACAAACACACGCCCGCCAGTGCCGCATGAAAGAGGGCTAGGCTTTCGAATGGCGATAACTCATGAATCAGTTTGTGCGCTTTTTCAGCGCTCATCAGTGGCTGGCCGATCAGCGTCGATAGCGCGAGATTAATGATGATTGCAGTAGGGATTGCGATTAAAACATTGCCGAGAATCGCCGCAATCTGGCTGCGCACCAGGTCGACAATCAGGGTCGCGAGCTTCTCCACATCACTTTCTATGCGCCGCATCCGGCCTCGAATCTCGCCAATCTCGCCAATCGCGCCAGCAATCGTGGATGCGGTCATTGCTGGTTGCTTGGTGGCAAGCGTGAGATGCAAAACATGAATGAACATAAAGCCGAACGCGTAGTTCATCGCGTAGGCCATGAAATAGCCGAGCGGTGCCAGGTTCGCTTGCGACGAAACCAGTTTTAACAGTGCCATAAAGGCAACAATAAAACCGCCGCCCATGGCCAGCCGCCACATCTCAAAATATTCCGCGCGTGTGCTGGTGATGTAGTGTTCACCGGTGCGGCTCGCGTTCTCGGTCACGCGGAGCGCGAGCAAACCGAAGGTCCCGCTAATATGTTCGCGAACACTTCGGCGTTCACCTTCGCCGCGAATGGCGTGTTCCAAAAATTCAACCCAGAGTGTGACAAGCGCGTCGGCAGGAGCAAGCTCGCCGTCTGCCGTGTCGGCTCTATGCTGATGCCGCGCCATGAGCATTCGCACAATCAATTCCAGGCGTTGCAGACTTTGCTCAAGTCGTGACAGCAAGTACGTCAACGAAAGACTGGTGCCGACGCTGGCCGCGCGTGCACGCACCCGCAGGATCACTTCACGACACTGATCAATCAGCACCATCAACTGACGTTCATCCTCAGCGGGCGATTCGCCGTCGAGCAAATATTTTCGATAAGCTGCGGACAATTGCTGAGCCTCGCCCGCAAGCGCGACGAACGGCGAATCACGCTCTTCAATGCGCGGCGATAAACGAATCAGCTCCGGCTCAAGCCCCATCGCCCCGATGCGAATCGCGAGTACGTCACCCGCATCCAGCATGTGTGAAATTGATTCAAAAACTGTTTTCTGAATTTGCTCCGCGTCTACGTTGCTCGCGGCGTCTACTTGCAGCGCCTGCCAAAACCGCCGTTTAAGTTCAATCGGAATTGCAGCCAGCCACCGCCAGTCGTCGCGCTTGTGAAAGATAGTATTGACGCAATCTTTTACAGATGCGGGATCGACAATGGCTGGGAATACGCGTTGAACCATGCGTCGCCACAACTCGGAAAAAAAACCGCTGTTGGGCAGAATGCCGCTGTCGGCAAAAAAACTCACCTGCTTGCGGCCCGCGAATAATTGCAGCAAACGTTCGCGCAGCCGCTGCCTGACTGACTCATTATTTTCGATTGCTTCGCATAATGCGATGAAGCGAATACTGACAGCCTCGATGAGGTTCAATCCATTCGTTGCGCTCGGTCGGAGCGCGTCAACAACCGCAGCCAATTCGGTGGTTGCATCGCCCTCGTTCGACAGGGCATCAAGCGATTTTCGTAACGATGCCAGGGCTGACGCTTGCCGAGAGTCTGGTTGCGGCTTCTGTGGCGGTTTTTCGTGCTTAGAGTTCGAAGAAATAAGTGGATTCATGCGCATACGAGCGGTAATTTTTGATCACGTGAGATTGTATCGGGGCATGCCGCGGGACCACCGAAAATTTGGTTAGCTTTCAACGTCGAAACGCTTACATGAAAATGAGTGATTCGCCTACAAGCGCGCGTGCCGGTGGAAGACGAACGGCAGAGTCGCGGTGGATTATTCTCGTAAAAGTCAAATCGAAATCAAATAATCGAGGCTTTCAAAATGCGTACTACTCCCACCCTGCTACTTGTTCTCGGAATTGCGGCGTTCTCGGCTGTGACGGTCTTGGGCGCAGCCAGTAAAATTCCGAGTTTGCGCGCTCACGGCTTCCTGGCCATGAACGCTTACGCGCTACCTTCAGCGGTGCCAGTTGCCGAACCAGATCCGGGTCTAATGCGTGCGCAAGCATGGTCACAATACCGTGCGCAAGTCAGCGCTTGCGGTGCAGAGCCGAGGGCTAATCAGGATGCGTGTTTGCAGCAAGCTCGTCGCGAGCGAAAACAAAATTCTGGCGTGGCTAAAAAGTTAGTCTCAACCAAGCCGCAGCTGACTACGCTGAAAATGGCCTCCGCAAACTGATCAGCGACCACGGCGAGTGCTGAATTTTGCACTCGCCGCGCCACGCTCGTATTGTGGCTAGATGCGGCCCATCAACAGCAATACGAGCAGTACGACGACGACCAAGCCGAGAATTCCACTTGGACCGTAGCCCCAGCTTTTACTATGCGGCCACGACGGTAATGCACCGATTAAGACAAGAACAAGAACGATTAAAAGAATTGTGCTAATTGCCATGAGAGACTCCTTGATTATTTTTATCGTTGCGTAACAGCACTCGCCAAATAAACAAAACACCCAAGTCGAACAGATGATTAGTACCGGCAAATTGTTATCGCAGAGACAGCTTGAATTTAGTCCGAACGATAAGGCGGGTCTGTGCGTCAGCGCACACAGCGCGAGGCAAGAATTCTGGCTGTGAGCCGACTGGAAATTACTTCGCCGTGGTTGACGTGGTTGACCTGCTCCGCGCGCCGAGTGATGCCGCGAATAGCGATACCGCCTTCATATCCGCATCGCGAAGGCCCCCTGCGCTGCGCTGGCCATGGTGCGTCGATGTCTTTTCGCGTGCGGTCACTCAGCCCTTTTAATTGCGACTTCAAATAGTCAACATGTTGTCCCGCTACGTTGGTTGGCGCAACAACGCGGCGCTAACGCGGACGAAAAAATACCCCGGCGCGATCAGCAATAAAGCTGATGCGGCGGGGGATTGTTTGGTGCTTGGTGCTTGGAGCCTCGTCGGGTCACGGCTTGGCGGGAACAATGACCACCGTATCTGTGTTGGTCTTGCCGGGTTCGCCGGTCGCGCCTGTCGTACCGGTGCTACCGGTTGTGCCAACGGCACCCTTTTCACCGGTGGCGCCAGTTGCGCCTGGGGCACCGGCTGGGCCTGGAACCGCGACCACGGTGGGCGGTGAGGCCGGTGTGGTGACAACGGTTGGACCAGGGCGGTCGCAGGCGGTGAGGCCAAGCGAGATCAAAACTGCTGCTGCTAACGTGAATTGCTTCATGAGGATCCTTTAGGGTTTGTACGGTATGTCGTTTGTGTATTGCTGATATTGCGTGAGGCCACCTTGCGCCGCGCTTTTGTGCTGTCAGCAGCTGCTTGCGAATATAGTCGTCACACCAGCTGTTGTCAGAGCACAGCGAGCTTGTGTGCTCACCGTTGCACAATATTAGCGGCGGGAGCGCGCCGCATCTGTAGGCGCAACCGTGTTCGCGTGTAGGCGTTTATGGGTTTAAGCGATCCCGGTATGACTAGCCGATGCTGCTTTGCTTGCATGCGATAGGTTGGCAACGGCGTGGCAACAGCGTGGCAACAGCGTGGCAACAATGTGGCAACAGCTTGGCGAGACTTTGTCTGACAGCGCGGCCCGCGTTTTTCTCGCAGATGGCAGCGAATGTGGCGCATATCTTCGTAAAGTGACGCGAAGCTTACGCGTTCGCTTAACCAATGGAAAAACGATTACGGAGTGATATGAATAAACCCGGGATGAAATTCTTAGGCTTGCGGGTGGCGACAGCGGCATTGCTCACCGTGGCGGCGCTAGCATTGGCCGCCTGCGGCTCGCTCGCAGATTTGCGTGACGAAAATAAAGGTATACAACTTGATGCATTGAAAACCGCGCCTGGCTTTAAGGTTTCGCTATATGCGAATAATCTTCCCAAAGCGCGGCAAATGGTGATGGGCACGCGCGGCACATTATTCGTCGGCAGCAATGCGGGCAATGTTTACGCGCTCACCATCAGCGGCGATCAAGTCATGCAAAAACGCATCATTGCGAGTGACATCACCACGCCAAGCGGCGTAGCGTTTTACGATGGCGCGCTATATGTTTCCGCAAGAACAAAAGTATTACGCTACGCCGATATCGAAAGCCGACTGGACAATCCACCGGTGCCAACAACCGTGGTTGATGGGTTGCCGGATAAGGAACGCCATAGTGCGCGTTACATGCGATTTAGTCCTGATGGAAAATTATTCGTTTCGGTCGGCTCGCCATGCGATCTCTGCGAAGCGAAAAACGATGAGTACGGCATCATCATGAGCATGAATCCCGACGGCAGCGGCAAGGAAGTGGTGGCCCGCGGGATTCGCAACAGCGTCGGTTTTGATTGGCATCCGCAAACGCGCGAGCTATGGTTTGTTGATCAGGGCCAGGACAATCTGGGTCCTCTCGCGCCGCAGGAAAAACTAAATCGCCTCTCCAAAAAAGGCGAAAACTTCGGCTTCCCGTATTGCTACGATGGCGTGAAGCCCAATCCGGAATTCAGGTATAAACGCATGTGCAACGAATTTAGCCCGCCGGTTTTCGGCCTGGGCGCACACACCTCGGCATTGGGCATGCGCTTCTACGCAGGCAGTAACATATCGGGCGAGTATGAAAGCAGCATTATTGCCACCCGCCACGGCTCGCATCCGCCACCACGCGTGGGTTACGACGTGGTTCGCGTGGTTGTGAAAGACAACAGCGCTGAACGCATGGAGCCATTTTTAACAGGCTTTTTGCAAGGCCGCCGTTACTGGGGCCGACCCGCCGATGTGATGATTTTGGCCGACGGCAGCGTGTTGATTTCGGACGATTTGAATGGCGCGATTTATCGGGTGTCACGATAAGCAGAAACTGTCATCCCGAGTTGGGGTTGCGGGGGGAGGCTCGCCACAAGGTTCCTTTTGCGGGAACCTACAGATTTCTCGCAAAAGCGTTCGGGACGACACTCAATTCCAAAAAAAAAACTGCGAAATTATTTGACGTGAGCAGCGCGAAATTGCCGCTCGTGAAAACGCAAACTGTGCACGATGCGTGTGTTCCACAATGTTTCACTATGGGTGCCGCTGACTAAAACGAATTGATGCGGAATTTTCAACGCTCGCAGCCGATCACGAAAATATTGTGCTGTGTGTTGAAAACCAAATTCGTCTTCGTCGCCGCAGTCGAAATAGATCGCCAGGCGGCGCGGCTTTAAATTTTGTACCAGCGATAGGGATCGTGTGCGCGCCAATTCGCAAGATCAGTTCCATATATTTCGATCTGCTCTTTGAGGCCGCTGTTACTTGCGTCGATGCTTTGCCGAAGTCTCGGCTGGCCGCGCGAATAAGGAAATGGTCCTTCGATAGTCAGCGCAAAAATACCGGAATGATTGGCAACGGACGAAAATTTATCGTGATGACGAAGCGCTATTTGCAACGCCCCGTGACCACCCGCTGATTCGCCCGTGAGCGCGCGTGCGGTGCGGTTCGCGATGGTACGAAAGCGTGTGTCGACTCGTGAGATCAGATCATTCACAAGATAATCTTCGTAACGCGGTGTCTTCACACAAAAGTCTTTTCGCGCTTCATTTTTATTACGCGTTGGCGTGGCGTCAAGCATGCAGGCATCGTAGTTGATCGCTGTTACCGAGTTGGCGTAGAGACTGCGATCACCATCGGGCATCACGACAATAGCGTTGAGATGTATATGATCTGCGGCGGCAGCTACATCAAGCTCAGGCGCAGTCCACGACGCTTCGGTGGCACCCCAGCCGTGCAGCAGATAGATGACGGGATAACGCCACGCGTTGGCGTCGTAGCCTGTTGGCAGATACACCCGATAATTTTTCTCAACACCAAGCGCTGGTGAATAGAATTGTTCGGTGATAACAGTGCCCTTCGCCGCAAGTGCACCGCACCATGTGGCGACGAACAAGGATGTCAACCAAAGAAAAGTCGCGTTAAGAAACGTCGCATTAAGAAAAGTTAACAGGTTAACCCTAGAACCAGCGCGCGTTTTGGAGCAAAAAGTGCTCAAAATGCGCGCCAGTATTAGTGTTTATATTTCGCAATCGGCGTAATAATCTCAAAACGCAAATCGTGAAATTGATTTGGTTTGCGTCACGCCATTAACCGTGTACGTCATTTTCGCGTTGTCTTGATCGCGGAAATCGAAGCTTACGGTGCCAACGGATTGTGTGCGGAATAGAGACGCGTTGTAAGGCACGCTCAGCCATGGGCTGCTGGTGGTGGTGTAGAGTTGGCCGGTGAAAGTAGTGCCTTGCCAAGCGCCTCCCGCCATCACAAACCATGTGGCTTTGCCATCGGCACCGTAGGTGTACCACGCGGCAAACAGGCTACGATCTTGCTGGGCAATCGTCACACCCCAACCGTTCTCAGCCTCGCCTGCCCACCAAATATCTTTGACGGTAATTTTCGGCGCGGCGTCGGGCGTGCCGTAAATAAAGCGCGTGATATTTTTCTTTGCGCTGTTGTTGGTCAACACGCCGTTTAATGTGTAATCGAACACCGCGTTGTTGGTATCGGTGAAGGTAATGGTTGCATTGCCGACCGATGCGCCGATTTGCCAGAGGCGTGCATCGTAGCTGCTGAATAGCGAGCCTGTTGGTTGATAGATTGCGCCGGTGAAGCGCGTGTAATCCTGATTCCACGCGCCGCCACCCATCACATACCAAACCGGTTTTCCGGCGGCGTCATATACATAGAACGCGTTGAACTGTTGCGTGCCTTTTTGCGCAATCGTCATACCCCAACCAGATTCGGATGGACCTGCCCACCAGATATCGCTGTAATCGAGCGGTCCAATGAGCGGCGAGTTGGTGGTGATTACGGCAGGATTTACCGTGTTGACAATGTCGTTGGCATACGTCGCGGTGTAGCGGCGTGCGCCCGCCTCTGCGATGGTCATACAAGTCGCCACCGCAGAATTGGTATCGGCTTGCAATAACGATACGGAGAGATTGGTACAGCCGACCACCGGCACCGTGGGATTGGTAATGTCTGAAATTTGCGTGGTGGTAAAACTGACCACGCCATTTGGTGTTGCGCCGCGAATCAACGCAGTTAGCGTGATCGGCGTGCCTGCGCGTGGATTGATGATGTTGGGGGCAAGGGTGAGTTCGCTTTGATTGTTGGAAATGGTAAAGCTGCGATCAACATTCGGTGCGGGGGCGAATGTGGCGTCTCCTGCTTGCGTGGCGCGCAAGATACAGGTTCCGAATGAGAGCAGCCTGATGCCTACTGGATTAGAAGGAAATCCGGGCGTTGGAAAACCTGGAATGATGAAGTTGACAGACGTATCGCATACAGCCGGTGTGAGGGAAATAACCGTCACCTTGAGGCCCGAACTCGCGCTGCCACCGCTTATTAAAAATCTGTCCGTGAGCGGCGTTAGTGGGCCAACCCGGTTGGCTATTGCCGGAAAGGTGATGGTCTGCGCGATGCCGCTGGCGGCGGTGATTTGGAAGCTTTGATCGACGCTTGAAGCGGGCAAGAAATTTGCATCGCCACTTTGCGACGCGCGAAGCGTGCAGGTGCCGACGGTTAACAAATTGATACCGCGAATATTTCCGGGTACAGGCGGCAAAATCACGTTGGCAATTTCGCACACAGTCGGGGTCAGACTGGTGAGCGTAATGAGCAGACCTGAGTTGGTCGTGCCGCTATTAACCAAAAGCACTGTGGGCGAAAGAACTTGATTTGCCAATGCGCCAAATGTGATTGATTGCGGCGCTTTTAAAATCGTCACCGCGTTTGTGATTTGCATAGCCGCCGTAAAGCTCGCGTTCCCCGCCTGGCTCGCGGTCACACTACACGCGCCAGCACCCGTGGCCGTGAGGGTCGTCCCCGCAATTGCACAAGGTCCGGACGCCACGCTATAGCTCACGGGTAGGCCTGACGATGCAGTCGCCGTTAATGTTGCTGAACCACCACTCCAGACGAACGAGGTAATCGCCGGGAAGGTAATTGTTTGTGCGGCGGCGGGTGCCGTTACCGTAACCGATTGCGATATTGGTGGCGCGGCGTTGTAGCTTGCATTGCCTGCTTGATTAGCCGCGATCACACAGACCCCGCCTGCCGTCGCTGTCACGGTGTTACCACTTACCGCGCAAGGTCCTGAGGTAACGCTGTAAGTTATGCCCAAGCCTGACGATGCGATAGCAGCAAGCGTAGCCGAGCCGCTTGTCAGGAACGGCGCAATCGTCGGGAACGTAATTGTTTGTGCTACCGCTGTGGCGGTGGCGGATTGTGTTGCCTGGGTCGCCGCACTGTAATTGGTATTGCCTGCTTGATTAGCCGCAACCACACAAGCGCCACCCGCTGTTGCGGTGAGCGTAACGCCACTGATTGCGCATGAGCCCGACACAACGCTGTAAGTTATCGCGAGCCCAGATGAGGCCGTGGCCGCGAGTGTGGCTGAACCACCGCTCCATGGGAATGATGCAATCACCGGGAAGGTGATCGTTTGCGCAATCGCGGTGACAGTTGCCGATTGTGTGACCTGTGCTGCAGCGGTGAAATTGGTATTGCCTGACTGGTTGGCCGCAATCACGCAACTTCCCGCAGTTGTTGCAGTTAATGTGGCACCGCTGATCGCGCATGCGCCTGATGCGACGCTGTAAGTTATCGCCAGCCCCGACGATGATGATGCCGCCAGCGTGGCCGATCCACCGCTCCACGGGAATGATGCAATCACCGGGAAGGTGATGGTTTGCGCCGTGGCCGTGATGGTGGCGGATTGTGTGACCTGGGCTGCGGCGCTGTAATTGGTATTGCCCGCTTGATCAGCGGCAATGATGCAAGTGCCTGCGCCGCTGGCAGTCAGTGTGCTGCCGCTGACTGAGCACGCTCCCGCTACCACGCTGTAAGTGACGGCAAGCGCTGATGATGCCGTTGCTGTCAATGTAGTCGAAGCCCCGCTCCATGAGAACGATGCAACTGCGGGGAACGTTATCGTCTGCGCGGCGACTGTTACCGTCACCGATTGCGTCACTTGTGGTGCCGCGTTGTAACTAGCGTTACCTGCTTGATCAGCCGCGATCACACAGGTGCCCGCGCCGGTCGCGGTGACCGTTGTGCCTGCAATAGCGCAGGGGCCGGAGACGACGCTGTAGGTTACTGTTAAACCAGAGGACGCCGTGGCGGCAGCTGTTGCGGAACCGCCGCTCCACGAGAATGACGTGATCGGTGGAAATGTGATTGTTTGTGCGGCGATTAAATTCAGGCCGACTAACACCGGATCGTGATCGGATGCGCGAAATGGTAACGGCGTGTTGTAGTAGTAGTCGGGTGTTGTGCAACTGCTGGTGCACCCCGCCGTGTTTTTGGTTTCAACGTTGTAATCGAGATACACCGGTTCATCTGCATTGATGTGCCATTTGCCTGCACCCGATACCGTGGCGATCATCGCCGGGTTGCCAAGTGCATGATCGAGCGAGCCGGAGAGGCCGTTAAACATATACGAATAGCTGTTGTTGATGATCGTTGCAAGTCCACCCGCGCGCAAAACATCCATCGGATCTTCCTGCTCATAGGCGTTGAAATCGCCGAACGTGATCACACGCGGCGTCGTTGCGGCAAGTGCATTGATGAAGCCAAGCAGTGCGGTGGATTGCAGTTTGCGGGTCGCGTTGAAATTCGCCTGACCATCGTTTTGATCAATATCCAAACCGGTCGCACCGCCGCTGCTTTTCGCTTTGAAATGATTGATGACGGCAACGAATTGCTCGTTGTTCGCGAGCAACCGGAATGTCTGCGCGACCGGTGCGCGCGCTATCACGAATGCAGAATCTGAAATCGTTGTCGCTAAACCAACCGGTGCCACCACAGCGGTTTTGTAAATAAATACTGGACGAATCGCATCGGTGCCGCCGGGCACGGTTGCATAGTTTGCCGGATCAGCAATGAAATTCCACATGCCCGTCCCGGCTGCTGCGTTGAGGCCGGTGATCAAATCCTGAATCGCCGATTCTGGGCCGACACCATCGTTTTCCATTTCCAAGAGCCCGACGACATCAGCACCCAAGCCATTTAACGCGGCGATTGTTTTGGCGCGTTGGCGTATGAATTCATTAGGAGAATCGGCACCGCGCGCGGTCGGAAATCCGCCGCCGAGTCCATCGCCGTTAAAATAATTGAGCACGTTTGCACTCGCCACTTTCACGTTGCCACCCACCGCTGGCGGTGCCGTGGGTCGCGGTGCGTATGCGAACGCTGGCGCGACCGTTGCGTACAAGCGATGCGAACCAAATGATTGACTCAAGATGCCGGTGAGATTGCTCGCTGTGCTGCCTAGGCGCAATGTGTTGTCTACTGGATTTAGAAACGGCACGACGCTCGGGTAAGTCACGGTACTCGCGTCGTCCAGCAAAATGCTGGAGCGTTTGTTGAGATTGTCAAACGCAGTCACGGCCGCACCGTTGCTGTTACCGCTGCTGGTGGTGCCGGATGCGACGGCATCATTCAAATCAACTTCGTTGGTGGGCTGTAGCGCACGTCCATTCGCAGTGAGCGTAACCTCGCCAAAGCGTGCCAGACTAAAATGATCCGACACGGTGAGCGATTGCGTGAAGCGCACACGCATGCCCTCGTAGCGTTCAAGATCGCCGATCACCGCGATGGGTAGCGCCACATCGATAATCGCTGGCAACGCATTGCTGTTTGAAATCGTCGTGATCGTTGGGGTCGTCAGTTCGGTCAACGTATTTGGCGCGGTGCCAAATTCAATCACGGTTGCGGTCACGCGCACGCGATCACCGATGGCGACGCTATATGGCACAAGATTGGTATAAACAAAAATGCCTTGCGATGTGGTGACATCTGCATCAGCCTCCGCATCGGGCGTTTGAATGTAAAAACCGCTCAGCTGATTCGTGCCTTGAAAATCAGCGGTAACAATACCTTCAACGGTGACCACCGTACCCACCAGCGGGGACTGAACGCCACTGCCTTGCACAGTGTGAATCGGTGTGGCGTCGTCGTTTAAGATCGTGCCCAAACCCTGCGCATCGAGCGGAATTGCATTCACCACATTGGTGATGTTGACGAAGAATGTTTCCGCCAATTCGCCCACGGCGTCGCCATTCACCGCGACATTAAATGTGTAAGCGCTGCTGCCTGCCGGAATATTTTGTCCCGTGAGATTTTGTGCAACATAATCGCTACCGGCCGTGGCGGTACCGTCGGCAGTGGCGATATCAAACGTCACTCCACCTGCTGGAGCCGGTGCTGAAAGCGAAACCGTAAACGCGAAAGTCGTCGTGCCGCTATTACCTTCCGCGAGCGTCACATCGTTAATCGTGAGGTTTGCTGCTGCATCGTCGTTGGTAATCGTGCCGGTGCCTTGGCCGGTAGTGATGTTTGCATTCACCACGTTCGTTACGTTGACGAAAAATGTTTCGGCTGCTTCGGGCGTGATGTCGCCAAGAACATCCACGGTAAATGTATAGCTTGTATTGCCCGCCGCAATGTTTTGCGCGGTCAGCGTTTTAGCGGTGTAGTCACTACCAGCAGTGGCTGTGTTGTTCGCGGTGGCGATATCAAACGTGACGCCGCCGGTGGGTGCTGCTGCGCTCAGCGTTACCGTGAAAGTGAAGGCGGTAATGCCGCTGTTGCCTTCGTTGGCGGTGACGCTGCTGATGGTGAGATTGGGCAGCGGTGAGCAGGAATTGGGGGCAGTGGCGCTGTTGCGTGCGTTTGGAGTTGCGTTGGCGAAATCGGCGACGTTGCTATCGGTGTCGGTGCAACCACCCGCCGCGCGAAACGCCGCCAATGTAGCGGAGATGTTCGGCGTAGTTGGTGTTGTTTCAGAGCATGTCGTTGCGGGCCCGTAGCCGACAAAGTCCACAATAGTCGCACCGGTCGGGCACACCGTGCCGCCAGTGATCACAGTGGCGATATTGACTAGCGCTACTTTGCCTGCGCCTGCCGCCATGTTGGTAACACCCGTAACATCGGGCGTCGGCAACAACGTGCCCACTGCGCCGCTAGATGCCATTTGCACGAGGAAATAGCCGCCCGCCGGAATCGTACCTGTCAACGGCGTGGTGTTCCATGTGCTGCCGCCCGTCGCCGCATACTGAACACTCCAACCCGCGATGCTAACTGATGTCGTACCACGATTGAAAAGCTCAACGTAATCATTGCGGAGCGTTGCGCCTGCATTTCCACCGCCACCATAAACCTGACTGATGACGATATTCGGCGATACCGCAAAGCTCGGCGTAGCACTGAGCGCTATAGTTATTGCCATGGCGGCAACGAAAATGGCAGAGAACGCACGGCGGAAAATAGAGGCAAGTTTCATTGTTATTCCAGTGGCTTTAGAAAGCGATCATTTGGATAGTGTCAGCATGCCATGATGCCACTATTGCCCGAAAAGTTTTGTGACAGGTCTGCAAAAAAGTATGAGCGACAGTCGCGGAGGAGAAAAAGCAAAGTGCAAGACAGTATTGCCGTTTCGATGGAGACCCCCTTTCGGGGGTGGGGCAAAAATGCTCTAAACACCGCGCGGGCGTTATAGTTTGGTCAACCGCCTCGAATTTATTCACGGTTGCCTGCGGGGCAATCATCGTAGGGTGGGCAGGTTTTATCTGCCCACGTGTTGGCGCCGTTCACACCCGCTATCCCTGCACGCCGCGCGGGACGAAGGTGCATTAGGCTAAGACCATCAGCCGCAACCCAAAATAAGCCAGCAGTCCCGCCGGCCCAAACATGAGTGTCAGCAAATAAATCGGAATCAACCACAGATGTTGAATGCCGTGCTCCGGCGCATCGGCACGAATATACAGCGCGACCATCAAATCAAACGCGAGAAAATGCACCCAGCCGACGAGGATGACCTTGGGGCTTTTGAATAGCGCGATAACGCCGCCAAGAGAGGAAAATGAGCCGCGCGTTTTTTCGATGCCGGGAATTTTTGCGAATAGTAAATACAAATAAAGCACCGCCAACGCGGCGACCATATTGAGCGTAACCGCGGTGGTGTATGACCAATTTGGCAAGACGATAATCGCGAGCCAGCCGATCAACGCAATCGCGGTGGCGACATGAAAAAGTGCTTTGAGTTGATTCATATTGGTCGCTTTGTTTGTTTTATCGGGCTCACGGCAATGGTGCGAACACTGTGCTCAATCGATCTTTCGTTCCTTCCACGCGCTCCAGATGCGGGTGACGAATGCCCTCAAAATAATTGATCGACACCGTGCGATAAGTCTCATCGTTTTTGATCAATAGCTCAATCGCTTTCTTCGATTTTTGTGCTGCAGAAATGGCGTTGTTGAGCAAGTCAGCTTTGTAAGCGCGACCATTCACCGCGAGTAGCGTGGCACCTTTTGTCATCCGCGCATCAAACGCGGGGCTGGCCCATTCGACATCGGTGATCGTATCTTTTTTGTCAACAGTGAAGCCGAGTGAATGCGTGAACTCAGCGGCGCCGCGAGTTTTATTCGCCGCGTCCGTGAAAGTATTGGGCTTGTCGGTGTAAACCAATTTCCAGCCACTGCGGGCTAAAGTGTCGAGCGGATTATTTTCGCGCAAGCTGTCGAGACGCGAGCGCAAAAATGCTTTCCAATCGTGCGGCGCAACAGCATTGAGCGCGGCAGTCACATCGTCAAACGTATAAGTTTTGGTGGCAAAATTATTTGCGGGCACGGCAAAAAATGCGCGCGCGAAATCATCGAGCGATTTCTTTTCTTGCGTCAATTCACGAATTTTAAAATCTGCGTCCAGCCAAATCAGCAACGCCTCGGGGTAGTAATCGCTGCCTCGCTGCCAGCTCGACCATGACTTGCCTTGATCTCGCGAGGACATGATCGGATCGTTGGTCGTGTCCTGCAAGTTACGCCACGTGCGGCCTGCGCGTTGCTGCATGAAGGCCGCCGTGCGCGCGAGCGCTTCGCGCGCCTCTATTGGCGAATACAAACCCGAACGCGCAGAAATAATGTCAGTCCAATAAGTGGTTTGTCCTTCGTAAACCCATAACAAAGAATTCTGCATCGGCTCGTTAAAGTTGCGCGTATCTAAATCGGCGGGGCGACGAAATTTACCGTCCCACGAATGCACAAATTCATGCGGCACCACGCCGCGCATCGGCGCAGAATCTTTGTACTTTGTGAAGTAGCCCGCGCCCACGCCGATCTCGGTGGATTGACGATGCTCCAAGCCGCCGCGTCCGCCAAAAATTTCGCTGGCAGCAATCAAAAATTCGTATCGGGTATACGGCCCGCGACCAAAAACTTTGTACGCCTGCTGCACCATCTTTCGGTGCGCATCAATTTGCTCGGGCTTCGCTTCCAGACTTTCAGCGTTGTCGGCAAAAACATTAAATCGCACGGGAATTTTGCTACCGGGATCAAGCTCAAACGATTTTACAAAACGACCGACGTAGACCGGTGAATCCACCAAGTCCGTGAGGCTCACGCCAGCGAATTCAACCTTGTTTGTTTTGCTGCCCGCCGTTTTTTTCGCTTCAAGTGCCGTCGCATAAAGCCAGCCCTCAGGATGCGTCATGGTCGCTTCCACCATAATGCCATCCGCGTTGTAGCCCGCCGGATAAAGCATCACAGAATTCCATTGCACATTCACGATATCCGGCGTCACCAATACGCGGCCCTGCGCGGGTGAGACGGCAGTGAGATATTCGTATTCGGCTTCAATAGTTGAAACGCCCCCTGGCACCGTGATATGAAATGCAAAAACCTGAATCGTATCGCGCGTCCATTCAAGTGGTTTGCCATTGGCTTTAATCGCAAGCCCGCTCAATCCGCTGATAACCCCATTCGGCGCATGATTGCCCGGTAGCCATTGCGGAAACAGCAACGTTAGCGAGCCGGGTACTACAGGAATTTGTAACCGCGCTTTGTGAATTTTTCGCTCAACATCAGTGACATCAATATCGAGTTTTAACGTGCCGGGATAACGCGCTTTCGTTGGCTCGGGGATTGTGATGGAGCTTGTGGGTGCGGCGAAGGCGAGGGTGGTGGCGATAGAAAAGATGAAGGCGGAGAAAACGCGAAGCAGTGCAAAGGTTGTCGGCATGATCTTTCGTGAGCTCATTAGTGGTGGTGCGCTTTTGGCGCAGGTGACTATTTTAACGGGGGCGGTGAATCTTTGACGACAATATTAATGCGAGTTATTAAAACGCTCGCCGAACCGCTCTTTCCCCGGCTCCCATTTTCGTGAGCAAGGAGGTAAAGTTAGTTGCCACCGTGCGATTGCGAGGAGCGGAAAATCCACACCTTTATCCATAGTCACCAGGAGGAAAGATATATGAAACGAGTCACTGGCATCGGCGGTATCTTCTTCCATTCACCTGACCCCGTTGCACTCAGGGCCTGGTACAAAGCGCATCTCGGCATCAATGTGCAGGATTGGGGTGGCGCTGCATTTACGTGGGCTGATTCGGACGGCAAGCCAACAGCGGGCAGTACCATTTGGACTGTCGGTGACGCAACCAGCAATTCGTTTGCGCCGAGTGCCGCATCGTTTATGGTCAACTATCGAGTCGCCGATCTTCACGCGCTGGTCAAAGTTTTGAAGGCAGAAGGCTGCAATGTGCTCGACAAGATTGATGACTCAGAGTACGGCAAGTTCGCGTGGGTGATCGATCCGGATGGAAACAAGGTGGAGCTGTGGGAGCCGCCAGCGGGGCAGTAAGGGCACCACCAGCTAGTTTAGTGTTCCACATTTGATACGACTTATTTAAGTGCTCACCGAATTGCTCCTTCCCCCGGCGACGGGGGAAGGTTGGGATGGGGGCGATACCAATTGCGGAGACGCCCCCATCCCGGCCTTCCCCCACGTTCGTGGAGGAAGGAGGCACATCAAGCCACCGT
>JANMQR010000162.1:0-4707 GCA_031370625.1 Burkholderiales bacterium
CCAGAGCAGCATCGTGCCAAAGTAGCCAGCGATGGCGAATACCGTGGACTGTACCGCGAGACCAATCAACAACGTTGGCCCCAGCGATACGAACCAGGTAAACATATCTGGAATAATTTTCCAGAACGTGACGATTGAAAAACTGAACTCGGGCGGTGCAATCGTCGCCATACTTTCACCTGTTACTACTGTGCCGATGCTGTAGGCCAAAATATAGAGCGGGATAAAAGTAAACGGATTGGTATAGAAAGTCGCAAAAGCCGCAGCAAGAATGTTGGCGCGTAGCGGAATGGCGATCAGAATTGCCAACAGAATTTGTATCGGCCCAGGAATTAGCCCAGTCACCAGCCCAACGGCCACACCGAGTGCGACACCGCGCCGATGTAAATGCCACAGGCGCGGGTGCCCCAGCCACGGGCTCAACCACTTCAGATATTTGTTCTCGGTGATGCTCTCCGGTCGAGGCAACTTGCTGCGCAGATAGCGCTTCATTGAATTGTTTTCCCTTGGTGATGCGATAGTGGACAAGAAACTATTACGCTATGCTTCTTCATTCGAAGATGAACGGCGCAAGACAATAACGACATTCATATTTATTTTGCTGCAACATAGACATTAACTCAGCACCATCGTTCGTCGCCACCTCACTAATATTGCACTCCAAACAAAAGCTACAACATTGAAAGTCAGTATAGCGTGCGCCTGTTGATTCTTGGTTTTCTGCTCGGTGTGTTGGCTTTGCAAAACATGCCCCAATTGCCGCGGCTGGCAATGGCGTCACCTTGGTCGTGGTGGATCGTTCCGTCGGCTTGTGCTGCGCTATTGTTATGGATTTTGTCGCGCACACGTGTAGCTTTTGAAGGAAGATTTTCTGCGCGTGTGTTGAATGGCTTGGGCGGCATCGTTGCCATGCTCGCGATGGTCATGTGCGGCGCGATGCTGGGTTTTGGCTACGCCGATTGGCGGGCCGAGGTTCGAATGAGCGATGAATTGCCACGCGATTGGGAAGGGCGTGATGTTGAGGTAGCTGGTGTTGTCGCCAGCCTGCCGGTGCTCAATGATCGTGGCACACGGTTTGAATTTGATATTGAGCGCATCACCACCGAAGGCGCGAAACTGCCGCCGCACGTTTCGCTCGCCTGGTATGTCGAGCGTCCGCGTAAAGGCATGGAGGCAGTGTTACCGCCCGAAATTAAGCCTGGCGAACGCTGGCAATTTATTGTGCGGCTGAGACGACCACATGGCACATTGAATCCGCATGGTTATGATTTTGAAGCGTTTGCACTGGAACAAAATATTCGTGCAACCGGCTATATTCGCGTGCAAAAAGCAGCCCCGGAAGCGAATCGAAAGCTGGATGATTTTGTGGGTGGCTCGGGTTTGGGTATTCAGGCGAGAGTTGATCGCCTGCGATTTCAGATCCGTGAGCGAATGAATGCTGCGCTCGAAGATAAACCGTATCGCGGTGTGTTGGTGGCGTTGGCAATTGGCGAACAGACTGCAATTCCTGCGGACGAGTGGAAAGTGTTTTGGCGTACAGGTGTGGGCCATCTCATTTCCATTTCCGGGCTCCATATCACGATGGTCGCGACCATGCTTTATGCGTTGGCGTTCTGGCTGTGGGCGCGCATTCCCGCACTTGCGCTACGCCTGCCTGCGCAACGTGCAGCCGTGCTGGTGGGTGCATTTGCGGCGCTTTCATACTCGCTGATTGCGGGGTTCTCCGTGCCCACACAACGTACATTATTTATGCTTTCAGCTGTCGCCATAGCGCTGTGGATGGGGCGCGCAACTTCCGCCACACGCATATTGTCGTGGGCATTATTGGCGGTGTTGTTATTCGATCCGTGGGCCGTGCTTGCTCCCGGATTTTGGTTGAGCTTCGGCGCGGTGGCGTCAATTTTCTATGTGACTGCACATCGCACTGGTCAGCTTTCGTCTCTCAAGGGTGCCGCGCTCACGCAGCTCGCTGTGACGCTTGGCTTGCTGCCGATGACACTCGCTTTGTTTCAGGAAGTTTCGTTGATATCGCCGATTGCAAATGCGTTTGCGATTCCGGTGGTGAGCTTGGTGGTGGTGCCGATTACGTTAGCGGGTGCCGTATTGCCGTTTGACTTTTTATTGACGCTTGCGCATGAAATCATGGCCTGGTGTTATGCCGCGCTGGCTTGGTTGGCGGACACGCCCAATGCCGTTTGGCAAAGCCATGCACCGCAGCCCTGGACGATAGTGCTGGCGCTCGCAGGCTGCGCATGGATGCTGCTGCCACGTGGTGTCGCACCGCGTTGGTTGGGTGCCACGTTTGTGCTGCCGATGTTCGTGCTGCTGCCACCGACCCCGAAAACCGGCGAAGTGTGGGTCACGCTGCTTGACGTAGGGCAGGGCTTGGCGACGGTGGTGCGCACCGCTAACCACACGCTTGTCTACGACACTGGGCCGCGCTACAACCCCGATGCCGATTCCGGTAATCGCATCATCGTGCCGTATTTGCGAGGTGAGGGCATTCGCGTGCTGGATGCATTGATCGTGACGCATGCCGATGAGGATCATTCAGGTGGCGCGAAATCAATTATCGATACGCGCAATCCAAAATGGGTAATGACCTCCATGGATCGTACGAATGACAAGAATATCGAAACGCTAAAAAATTCCACAGAGGTAATGCGCTGCGATACGCGCGATAGCTGGCATTGGGATGGAATTGATTTTGATATTTTGCATCCGACTAAAGATGATTACGCAGACGAAAATCGCAAGACCAACGATCTGGGTTGTGTGCTTAAAATCATCGCACCTGGCGGCACCATTCTGATGACCGCAGATGTCGAGAAAAAGAGTGAGCTGGAAATGATCGAGCGCGATTCTGATGCCTTAAAAGCTGATGTATTGATCATGCCCCATCACGGCAGCAAAACATCGTCAACCGAAGAATTTCTAAATGCGGTTAAACCCGGAATCGCGCTCGTCCCCGTCGGCTACCGCAACCGCTTTCGTCATCCGCATCCTGATGTCTTGGCTCGCTATGCCGAGCGCGGGATCAAGGTTTATCGCACTGATGAAGCCGGCGCGTTAACGTTGAAGTTGAGCGCGGCGGCGGATAAGAAAATTGAAGTGAAGTCGTACCGGTTAGAGCGCAGTCGGTATTGGATTGATTTGCCGGTGGCTAGCACCCTCAGCGAGTGAAATTTACCCTACCGCCGCCGAACACTCTCCACACCTTCGACCTCACTCACCGCCCGTAACACCTTCTGTAATTGGTCCGTCCGCTGAATCTCCACCGTAAACCGCATAGACGCCATGTTTGCTTTTGAAATCGTATTTACCGCCGTGACGTTGATGCGCTCATGCGATAGTGCTTCGGAAATATCGCGCAGCAGTCCTTGACGATCATTGGCAATGACTTCAATGTCCGCAGCGAATTTTTGGGCACTGCTGTCGCCCATGCCCGCGCTCCATTGCGCCGGCATCAGGCGGTCGCGTTGCTCGTGGCTTAACGACACAATATTGGCGCAATCCAGTCGATGCACCATCACGCCACGCGTTTTGGTGACGAAGCCAACGATGGCATCGGGCGGCATTGGTTTGCAGCATTTGGCGACGAGTGTGGCGATATTATTGACGCCTAACATCAGCACCCCACCAGCTGATTTATGCTCGCTTTTGGTGCTGTCCTGAGCTATGGGCAATGTCTCAAACCCTAGCACTGGCGCGGCGTTCGGGACATTAGTCACAATGCCTCGAATGGCGATTTCGATCTGATGCGCAGTAATTTCACCGCGACCAATCTCGGCCAGACATTCGCCTAAATCCTTGTGATTGAGTGCGGCAGAAATTTTCTCAAGCGCCACGGCGGAGGCAGAATTTCGCGCTAATTCGCGATCAAGTGTTTGTCGTCCATGCGCTACGTCTACCTCAAAATACTCTTGTCGAAACCAGTTGCGCACTTTGGCCATCGCGCGCGGGCTTGCTAAAAAACCGAGCTGCGGATTTAACCAATCACGTGATGGTCCGCCTTGTTTCGCCGCCAAAATTTCTACGCGCTGTGCGTTCTGCAACTTGGTGTTGAGCGGCACAATTTGACCATCAAGCTTGGCGCCTCGGCAGCGGTGGCCGAGATCGGTATGCACATGATAGGCAAAATCAACCGGCGTGGAGCCCGCGGTCAGATCAATGACCTTGCCTTGCGGCGTGAAAACATAAACGGTGTCATTAAACAGGCCTTGTTTTACCTGTTCAGAAAATCCGCTTTCATCCGCCAGCTCACGCTTCCATTCGAGTACTTGGCGTAGCCAGGCAATCTTGGATTCAAACCGCTTGTCCGCAGCCGTTTTAAGGCCAGCGCCTTCTTTATAACGCCAGTGTGCCGCAACGCCGTGTTCCGATGCAGTGTGCATGTCGTGCGTGCGAATTTGCACTTCAAGCGTTTTCCCCTCCGGCCCGATGACGGCTGTGTGCAAAGACTGATAATTGTTCGCTTTTGGTTGCGCGATGTAGTCGTCAAACTCGCCCGTGATTGGCTGCCATTCGTCGTGAATCAGCGCCAGCACGTTATAGCAATCATCGACACTCCCAACCAATACCCGCACCGCACGAATATCATAAAGATTCTCGAACGGTAAATTCTTGGATTGCATTTTGCGATGGATTGACCAGATGTGTTTTGGTCGTCCGGCAATCTCAGCCTTGATATTGAGCCGTGCCAAGTTT